>NZ_CP127385.1:6793932-7100261 GCF_030378205.1 Bradyrhizobium sp. NP1 | reverse complement strand
CGTTCAGGAGGTCCGTTGATGACAGTCAAAGGTCTCAAGGGCGACCAGGTGGATTGCTTCTGGACCGACTACGATGGCCAGATGAACGCCGACAGTTTTCCCGTGGACGTGCTCCAGAAGGGATAACAGCGCCTCCCACCGCGCGGCGTCGCCTGTTGGCTCTTCTCGGACTTCGTGCACTGTCCGGCCCGGCCTTCCAGGGGCGCGGTCAGGCTGTCCCTCTCGTGGATGCCAGCGTCAGGCGTAGCCCACCCAGCCGCGGAATGTGAAGCCGGCATAGAACAGGCTGATGTTCGAGAAGCCCGCTTCACGCAGGATTGCTTCATCCTGCTCCGGTGTGAGGATGGTCAACTGCGTGTCGATCGCCGCGCGGGCGTTCGCCGCCTTGTCGGGCTCGATGCCGGACGCGACCACAAAGGCGGCATATCGCGACAGCCAAAGCGCGCGCTCGCCTTCGCCCTGCGGAATGCTGAAGTGAGCGACGACGAAGGGTGCGCCAGGCTTGAGACGGCGATGGACTTCGGCCACGGTCCGTCGCCGCTCTTCGTCGGTCAGGTAGTGCAATGTCAGGAGACAGGTCGCGGCATCGAACGGCCCGTTGGGCGCGTCGACGATGTAGCCGCGGTGCAGACGCGCGCGCGAGGCGAGCGGTCCCAGCACCCGTTCGGCCAGCTTCAGCATTTCAGCAGCCGGGTCGACGCCGTCGAAGGTCCAGCGCGGATGCGCCTGCGCGAAGGCTTTCAGCTCCAGTCCTCCGCCGGCGCCGAGAACCAGTATCCGGGCATTGGCCTGGACGCGCTCCGCAAGCAAAAGCGTCGTCATGCGTTGCATGGCGTCGTAGCCCGGGACGATTCGTGGCGGTCCTTCGGTGTACCGGGTCACGGCTTGCGGATCAGCGAACGGGTCCATCACCGCAACGCCATTTTCGCCGCCGTCATCGGGCAGCCGCTGCGCGTAACGAGGCGGCTGTCATGGTCGAGCATGCCGGACAAGCTGTCGTCTCTCATGTAATATATGATGTTACATGATAGGACAGCAGTCAAGCCGTGGATGCGTTGAGGTGAAAGTTCGATGCAGTCACGACGCGCGACGCTGGCCGCGATCGGGTCTGGTCAACGCAAAAGCAGCAGCAGATGGTCGGGCATTGGCTGCCTGTCGCGCCTTGCCGATTCCGCGCAATGCCTGTGCCCGCGAATGCGCAGCTGATTTATGCCTGGTTGTCCGCTTTCGCCGAAGCCTCTGCGGCCGGCGCGCTCTCCTGCTCCTGCACCTCGAGCATCGTCTTCAGCGTCTCGGCGCTGAGCTTGCCGGTGGTGGAGGGGATGCGCCGCTCGGCGGCTTCGATCGGGGCGTTGTGTCGTGGCTGGGCGGCCTGTGCTGGACGGGTGGTGGAGACCTCGCCGGCTTCCTCGACCTCGTCGGCTTCGCCGGCGGCGCTCTTGCCTCTTACATAATCGATGCCGCGGCGTCGCCGCGTTTCCTTCGGCTTCGGCGGCTGCGGCGTATAGATGATCGGCGGCAAGACGTGGTGTCGGGACACGGCTTGGCTCCCGTTAGGCCAACGCCGCATTGGGCCGCTGATTCGGCCGTCGCCGCTACTGACAAATTGGTAATGTGGTGGCTGGTGATGTGATGGGCTTGGGAGGTCGCGCCGCGACAGTGGTGGCGCGTGCTGAAATCGAAGCAGGCCCTGCGGCGCTGTAGAAACTGGCCTTGGGCGGCGCTGGCGGCGAGCGCGGGTCGCCGCCAGTCTTGCCCCGCCGATCGATCCAGCCCCCGCGCTTTCCCCGATCTACCTTCCCCAAGTCTCGCCACTGAAGCACCACACTTGCGCCACGACAAGCGGCCGGCGCAGGAATAGTTCGGCTGTTGCCGAAAGGCATCGCTCCGCGCGTGGATGGAACACCTCTTCGGTGTAGCGCGGATGAACGGGACGTGGATGACGGCGCGTGGCCGGACCGCTATCAATGACGTGCAACTAGTGTGGTGGTTCAGAAAATTCGCTTCATTTCATCGGCGAGTGCGTCAAGCGAATTTCTGAACCAAACCACACTAGAATTCGGGACACTAGCGGGACGCACCGACCATGTTTCTCATCGGCCAATACGACTCTCCCTTCGTCCGTCGCGTCGCGATCGCGATGCGGTTCTATGGGCTCACTTTCCAGCACAAGCCGTGGTCGACCTTCGGCGATGCCGACAAGATCGCGCCCTATAACCCGTTGCGCCGCGTGCCGACGCTGGTGCTCGACGACGGCGAGACGCTGATCGAAACCACCGCGATCCTGGATTATCTCGATGAGCTCGCAGGGCCGGACAAGGCGATGCTGCCGGCTCGCGGCATGGAGCGGCGGCATCAGCTCCGCCTCTGCGCGCTGGCGAGCGGGCTGAGCGACAAGTCGGTGAGCCTTGTCTACGAAAGCGTGCTGCGCAAGGAGCAGTTGAAGCTCTGGGTCGACCGCTGCGAGGCGCAGATTTCGGGTGCGCTCGACGTGCTGGAGAAGGAGCGCGCCACGGCCGCGACGCCCTTCCTGTTCGGCGAGCGCATCGGCCATTCCGACATCGCGGTCGCCTGCGCGCTGCGCTTCACCGGCGAAGCGCATCCCGAGCTCTACAAGGTGGACCGCTATCCGCGGCTTGCGGCGCATGCGGCGGCCTGCGAGGCGCTGCCGCCGTTCAAGGAAATCCACCAGCCGCTGAGCCCGCCGAACGGGTGAGGCTGCAGGCGATGCTCTCTCCTTATCCCTCCCCCGCGAAGCGATGGGGAGGGTCGGCCGTAGCGAAGCGGAGGCCGGGGTGGGGGGATGTTCACTTGTCGCGCTCTTAGCAAGAGCCCCCACCCGACTCATCGCTCGCTTTCGCTCACGATGAGCTACCCACCGCTTCGCGGCGGGAGGGATTAGTCCGGCAGTGCGGGCGATTAGCCGGGCGGCCTCACCCGCATCGCCTCGGGCGTATCAGGCTGCACCAGCGGATGGGCGCTGGCAAAGGCAGGCAGCGCCATCGCGGTCTCGTAGATGCGCTTCACCGTCGGCCAGCGCTTCAGATCCATCTCGAGCATCCCCGCCACGGCGGCATGGCCGACCATGCAGATGTCGGCGAGCGTCGGCGCGTCGCCATGGCAGAACCTCCCGGTGTCCTTGTTGTCAGCGAGATGGCCTTCCAGCGCGGTCAGCGTCTCGATGACCCAGTGGCGCCGCCACGCCGTCTGCTGCTCGTCGCGCAGATTCAGTTCGCGGTCGAGATAGCGGCGCACCCGCGGCACCAGCAGTGGATGCCCTTCGCAGGCGACGATCAGGGCAAGCCCGCGCACGCGCGCGCGGCCCTTGATGTCCGCCGGCAGCAGCGGCGAATCCGGATATTTCTCCTCGAGATATTCGATGATGGCGAGCGACTGGAACAGCACCGTGCCGTCGTCCTCGACCAGGGCCGGCAGTGCCATCTGCGGATTGATGCGGCGGAATTCGTCGGCGTGCTGCGCGTCGGCATCGAGGTCGACGAAGATTACCTCGGTGGGGAGGTTCTTCAGGTTGAGCGCGATGCGGACGCGAAAGCTCGCCTGCGATCGCCAGAAGGAGAAGAATTTCATGGGTGGCTCCGAAGCGCTCTCAGCGGGTGAAGCGGCGACTATAGTGCAGGCGCGGTCCGCAGATCGATTCTCTTCCGCCTTTAGTCGGGGCGCATGCGGCGAGGGAGGCGCCGTTTCAACAGATATCCGCTGATCCTGCCATCAGGCGATTTCTGACGATAGCTGCCTTTGACATAGGGACGGGCTCCGTCAATCGGATGAAATCGCGTATTGAGATAGGTCTTCTCGTCAGCCGTCAGTTCGCGTACCGAGCCGTCGTCGTTCACGTAGACAAATTTATTGGCAAAGGTGCTTGCCTCTTTCCCGTCAACGCGCGCAGCAGAATTCGCCCGCAACAGTGCCCAAAGCACGCCGCCGATGAGCAGGAAGATCAGAGCGGCCGCTAGCCAAGACGAGAACATTGCGCAGCATTCGCTTCCTGTCGTCGCAGACCTTTCTGTATAGGAACCGCTTTGCGTTCTCAAGATTGCGGTTCCCGAGCCGCCTCACCCGATAGACAAGTCAGATCGATTTCTTCACGTCAGAGTGCGCCAGTCAGCCCCCGACCGGCGTCAAACCGTCTGCGCGCAAAATCGAAATTCGCAAATCATTTCAATCTGATTTGGGTCGTCCAGTCCTCGCGCGAAAAATATTCCGCTTGGTTTGTCGGGCAAATCAGTGGCTTCAATCCGCGCATCCCGCCTCGATCCGAGGGGCGTTGCGCATCGTCACGAACGTTGGGTGCGGGATGCGATGGACGCCTTGGCATCAACTGACGAGTGATGCTGACGCGGACGGCGAAGTCGTGTGGTCCTGATGCCCCGACGCTGGCATCAAGCTTTGCGGTTTACCCGTGAAGCGACGGTGGCAAGAAAGCCCGGTCACCGGGGAGAGCACGAAGGAAACCGTTAAAACCAATCGCGCGGGGAATGCCGGGATGTTCGGCTGTACCTGTGGTGACTAACTCGTGTGCTTTTCTTTACTGCACGCGAGGCTGCGGGTGCGGCGCGCACCCGGCATTCCCTGCGCCCTCTGATCGATGAGGGACACGCTTCGTGCATCACTCGGGCGGATTCGCCGTCGCGGGAACGCGAACGATATGTTCTTCCGCTGTTTGACAAATGAGTCACGACAGATCCGCAAGCGCAGATCACCTCGCCCCGCTTGCGGGGAGAGGTCGGATTGCATCGTTAGATGCAATCCGGGTGAGGGGGATTTCCCGCAATCTCGATTTTGGAGGTAGCCCCTCACCCGAAGCCTCAGCTCATGCTTCGGCTTCGACCTCTCCCCGCAGGCGGGGAGAGGTGACGAGTAAGACGGCTACCCCGCGCCGACCGCCTGCTTGCGCCAGACCAGATGCACCGCGCAGGTGCAGCCCGGCGGATGCGAGGCGAGCTCGCGCGCGGCGGCATCGTTGGCCGGCGTCGCCGCGAACGAGCCCTGCATGGCTCCCTGAATCGCACGATCCTGCGACGGGATGTAGTTGAGGATCGGCGCAAGCCAGCGTTCGATCTCGGCCGGCACCATTGCCTTGCGGCGGGCATAGTCCTCGACCTGGTCGCGCTCGATCTTGCCGACGCCGAAATAGAAGCTCTCGGGATGGCTGAAATAGAGACCGGACACCGACGAGCCCGGCCACATCGCAAAGCTCTCGGTCAGCTTGACGCCGGCGGTGTTCTCGGCGTCGAGCAGCGCGAACAGCGTCTTCTTCTCGGTGTGGTCGGGCTGCGCGGGATAGCCGGGGGCGGGGCGGATGCCCTGATACTTCTCCAGGATCAGGTCTTCCGCGGACAGCGCCTCGTCGGGCGCGTAGCCCCAGAACTCTTTCCGCACGCGCTGATGCATGCGCTCGGCGAAGGCCTCCGCAAGCCGATCGGCCAGCGCCTTGCACAGGATCGAGGAATAGTCGTCATTGGCGTTCTTGAAGCGGTCGGCAACCACATCCTCGCCGATCCCGGCCGTGACCACGAAGCCGCCGACATAGTCCGGCACGCCCGACGACGCCGGCGCGATGAAGTCGGAAAGCGCGGCGTTGAAGCGGCCCTCGCGCTTCTCGAGCTGCTGGCGCAGCGTATGCAGGGTCGCGACCTTCTTCTGCCGCGTCTCGTCGGCGTAGACGGCGATGTCGTCGCCCTCGGCATTCGCCGGCCAGAAGCCGATGGTGGCGCAGGCCGTGAACCATTTCTCCTTGATGATGCGGTCCAGCATCGTCTTCGCGTCGTCGTAGAGCGCGCGTGCGGCCTCGCCGACCTTTGCGTCGTCGAGGATGGCGGGGAAGCGGCCGGAGAGCTCCCAGGTCTGGAAGAACGGCGTCCAGTCGATGTATTGCGCGAGCTCCGCGAGGTCGTAGGCCTCGAAGCTCTTGATGCCGAGGAAGCTCGGCTTCTTCGGCGGTACTTTCGAAAAATCCACCGGCACGGCGTTTGCCCGCGCAGCCTTCAGCGTCAACCGCTTCTTGTCGGCCTGGGCGCGAAAATGCGCCGCGGAAATCTTGGCATACTCGGCGCGGATGTCGGCGGCATAGGCCTCGCGCTTCTCCGGCGACAGCAGCGCGGAAGCCACGCCCACGGCGCGGCTCGCATCGTTGACATGCACGACGGGGCCGCTTCGGTAGTTGGGATCGATCTTGACCGCGGTGTGGACGCGGCTGGTGGTGGCGCCGCCGATCAGGAGCGGCACCGTCAGGCCCTGCCGCTCCAGCTCGCTGGCCATAAAACTCATCTCGTCGAGCGAGGGCGTGATCAGGCCGGACAGCCCGATCATGTCGGCCTTCTCGGCCTTCGCGGTCTCGATGATCTTGGCGGCCGGCACCATCACGCCGAGGTCGATCACCTCGAAATTGTTGCACTGGAGCACGATGCCGACAATGTTCTTGCCGATGTCGTGAACGTCGCCCTTCACCGTCGCCATCACGATCTTGCCGGCGGCATGGCTGGTATCGACGACGCCGGCGGCGAGATTTTTCGCCTTCTCCTCCTCCATGAACGGCATCAGATAGGCGACCGCCTGCTTCATCACCCGCGCCGACTTCACCACCTGCGGCAGGAACATCTTGCCGTCGCCGAAGAGGTCGCCGACCACGTTCATGCCGGCCATCAAGGGGCCTTCGATCACGTCGAGTGGGCGCGACGCATCCTTGCGCGCTTCCTCGGTGTCGACCTCGATGAAGTCGGTGATGCCATGCACCAGCGCGTGGGAAAGCCGCTTCTCGACCGGCCATTCGCGCCAGGCGAGGTCGGCTTCCTTGGCCTGGGTGTGCTTGCCGCGGAATTTTTCGGCGAGCGCCAGCAGCCGCTCGCCGGCGCCGGGATCGCGGTTGAGCACAACGTCCTCGCACACCTGCCGCAGCTCAGGGTCGATGTCGTCATAGACGATCATCTGCCCGGCATTGACGATGCCCATGTCCATGCCGGCCTTGATGGCATGATAGAGGAACACCGAGTGCATCGCCTCGCGCACCGGCTCGTTGCCGCGGAACGAGAAGGAGAGATTGGAGACGCCGCCGGAGACGTGCGCGCCCGGCAGGTTCTGGCGGATCCAGCGCGTGGCCTCGATGAAATCGACGCCGTAATTGTTGTGCTCCTCGATCCCGGTCGCGATCGCGAAGATGTTCGGATCGAAGATGATGTCCTCGGGCGGAACGCCGACCTGGTCCACCAGGATGTCGTAGGCGCGCCTGCAGATCGCGGTCTTGCGCGCAAAGGTGTCGGCCTGGCCCTTCTCGTCGAACGCCATCACCACGACGGCGGCGCCGTGGCGGCGTGCGATCTTCGCCTCGTGAATGAACTTTTCCTCGCCTTCCTTGAGCGAGATCGAGTTGACGACCGGCTTGCCCTGCACGCATTTCAGCCCGGCCTCGATCACGGCGAATTTCGAGGAATCGATCATCACGGGCACGCGGGCGATATCGGGCTCGGCGGCGACGAGATTGAGGAAAGTCCGCATCGCGGCTTCCGAATCGAGCAGGCCCTCGTCCATGTTGACGTCGATGACGACAGCGCCGTTCTCGACCTGGTCGCGCGCCACCTGCAATGCGGTCGTGTAGTCGCCCGCGGTGATCAATTTGCGGAAACGCGCCGAGCCCGTGACGTTGGTGCGCTCGCCGACATTCACGAAGGGAATTTGCGAGGTCAGCGTGAACGGCTCGAGGCCGGACAGCCGCAGCCGCGGCTCGATCTCAGGCGCGATACGCGGCTTGTGCGGGCTAACCGCCGTCGCGATCGCGGCGATATGGTCCGGCGTGGTGCCGCAGCAGCCGCCGACCACATTGACGAGGCCGTCGCGGGCGAAATCGCCGACCAGCCGCGCCATGAAGTCCGCGCTCTGGTCGTACTGGCCGAACTCGTTCGGCAGGCCGGCGTTCGGATAGGCGCAGACCAGCGCGTCCGCGACGCGGGCAAGGTCGGCAAGGTGAGCGCGCATCTCCTCGGCGCCGAGCGCGCAGTTGAGCCCGATGGTGATCGGCCTGGCGTGCCGCACCGAGTGCCAGAACGCTTCCGGCAGTTGCCCGGAGAGCAGGCGGCCGGATTTGTCGGTGATGGTGCCCGACACCATCACGGGCACGTCGATGCCGCGCGCCTCGGTGATCTCGGCAATCGCGTAGAGCGCGGCCTTGGCGTTCAGCGTGTCGAAGATGGTCTCGACCAAAAGCAGGTCGACGCCGCCGTCGAGCAGGCCGTTGACCTGCTCGCCATAGGACTTTCGCAAGTCGTCGAAGGTCACCGCGCGATAGCCGGGATTGGAGACGTCAGGCGAGATCGAGGCGGTGCGGTTGGTCGGTCCGATCGCGCCGGCGACGAAGCGCTGCTTGCCGTCTTCGGCCGAAACGCGCTCGGCGGCGGAGCGCGCCAGCTTCGCGCCTTCGAGGTTCAGCTCATAGGCGAGATTGGAGGTGTCGTAGTCGGCTTGCGCAATCGAGGTCGCCGAAAAAGTGTTGGTGGCGACGATGTCGGCGCCGGCGTGCAAATAGGCGGCGTGGATGTCCTCGATCGCCTTCGGCTGGGTCAGGATCAGGAAGTCGTTGTTGCCCTTGAGGTCGCGGTGGAAATCCTTGAAGCGCTCGCCGCGGAACGCGGCCTCGTCGAGTTGCAGCGCCTGGATCATGGTGCCCATGGCGCCGTCAAGCACCAGGATGCGCTCGCTTGCGGCCTTGAGCAGGGCGGTACGCTTCTTCGAAACGGGTACGGTCATCGCTTACGCTGCCTCTCGCGCGCCGGCGGGGCGAATGCCGAGCAAATGGCTGATCGCGAACACGAGATCTGCGCGGTTCATGGTGTAGAAATGGAAGGTGTCGACGCCGTGCTTGGCGAGCTTCTGCACCTGGCCCGCGGCGACGGTGGCCGCGACCAGCTTGCGGGTGTCGGGGTCGTCGTCGAGCCCGTCGAACTTCTCGGCGAGCCACGACGGCACGGAGGTGCCGGCGCGGGTGACGAAGTTTCTCGCCTGCCTGAAATTGTGCATCGGCATGATGCCGGGCACGATCGGGATCTCGATGCCGCGGGCGCGGACGCGGTCGCGGTAGCGGAAGTAGAAATCGTTGTCGAAGAACACCTGGGTGATGGCGCGCGCCGCGCCGGCATCGACCTTGGCCTTGAGGACATCGATGTCGGCGTCGAAGTGGGCGCTCTCAGGGTGCTTTTCCGGATAGGCCGACACCGAGACCTCGATATCGGGGTAGCGGCGCTTGATGCCGGCGACGAGGTCGGCGGAGGTCTTGTAGCCGTCGGGATGGGCGACGAACGGCGTGCCGATGCCGCCGGCAGGGTCGCCGCGCAGCGCCACGATGTGGCGGACGCCGATCTCGTGGTAGCGCGCGACGATGTCGTCGATCTCGCCCTTCGCCGCGCCGACGCAGGTCAGATGCGCGGCCGGCAACAGGCTGGTCTCTTTCAGGATGCGGGCGATGGTGGCATGGGTGCGCTCGCGCGTCGAGCCGCCGGCGCCATAGGTGACGGAGACGAAGGTCGGGTGCAGCGGCGCCAGCCGCTTGATGGTTTCCCACAGGCTCGCCTCCATCTCCGCAGTCTTCGGCGGGAAGAACTCGAAGGAGATTTTGGGCGAAGGCAGCGTGCGGTGGCCCTCGGACGAAGGCGACGCAGTCTCAGTCATGGCACCACACACTCCACTGGCGGTTTTCGAGGGGGCTGGCTTGGCCTGGAAGATCCAAAGATAAGCGAAATCCGGTCTGCCCAATAGCCCATCGATAATGGGAAACTGCCCAATTCTACGATATTGCGCCTTCCAAAAATGACGGATGGAAAGCATTGTGGGCTGGATGGTTGGTTGGCGCAAATATGATATAACATACAGATATCACAAGGTAAAATTAATATAAGCGAAAGTTTTCAACTCGAGTGCTTGCTGGTGGGCAAGGTGCAATGTGTAACATATCACCGTTACACAGCCCAATAGCGGCAAAGGCCGGCGATCGGCTTCCCTGCACCGCAGCCCTGCGCCGGGCGGGCCTTTGTGCCAGCGACCCTGCGAACTAGCTTAGCGCCATGATCCCGCTTTCCGTTCTCGACCTCTCCGTCGTCACCACCGGCACAAAGCCCGCGGCGGCGCTGCGCAACAGCATCGACCTGGCCCGCCATGTCGATGGCCTCGGCTATGTCAGGTACTGGCTCGCCGAGCACCACAACCTTGCTTCCGTCGCGAGCCCCGCGCCGGAGCTCATGATCGGCCAGATCGCCGCGGTCACCCAGCATATCCGGGTCGGCTCTGGCGGCGTCATGCTGCCCAACCACGCGCCGCTCGCGGTCGCCGAGCGCTTCAAGATGCTGGAGGCGCTGTTTCCCGGTCGCATCGATCTTGGGCTGGGGCGCGCGCCCGGCACCGACGGCGCCACGGCCTACGCGCTGCGCAGCCGGCTCGACCGCCGCGAGGGCGACGAGTTCCTGGAGCGGCTCCAGGAACTGACGCTGTGGGAGACGCGCGACTTTCCGTCGGGCCACCCCTACAACAACGTGGTGGCGATGCCCGACGACACGCCGTTGCCGCCGATCTGGCTGCTCGGCTCCAGCGATTACAGCTCGGAGCTAGCCGCGCAGGTCGGCATGGGATTCGCGTTTGCGCATCACTTTGCGAGCTATGACGCGGTCGCGGCGCTGACGAATTATCGCGACCATTTCAAGCCGTCAGCCTGGCGCAGCGTCCCGCACGCGATCCTGGCGGTCGCCGTGGTCGCGGCGGAAACCGATGCGGAAGCCGAGGTGCTCGCGTCCTCGATGGATCTCAACCGGCTGCGGCGCGACCGCGGCCAGCACCTGCCGCTGCCGAGCGTGGAGGAGGCTTTGGCCTATCCCTATACGGAGGCCGAGCGCGCCTCGATCGCGCGCAACCGCTCGCGGCTGTTCGTGGGCAGCCCCGCGACCGTGAAGGCGAAGCTCGAGCTGATGATCGCGGCGAGCCGGCCGGACGAATTGATGATCATCACCGCGGTCTACGACCATGCGGCGCGCAAGAAGTCCTACAGCCTGCTGGCGGAGGCGTTCGGGCTGTCGAAGCCGGCGGCGGCGTGAAGCGACGCGTCGTCCCGGCTTTGGCCGGGGCGATGTCAGTCCTGCTTCTCGCTGAAGGTCGCGCGGAAGGGGTGGGCTGGATAGACGCCGATGATGCGGAATTCGCGCGAGAAGAACTTCAGCTCCTCCAGCGCGAAGGTGAGACCGCGATCGTCGGGATGGCCGTCGACGTCGGCGTAGAATTGCGTGGCGAAGAAATTGCCGTCGACCATGTAGCTTTCCAGCTTGGTCATGTTGACGCCGTTGGTGGCAAAGCCGCCGAGTGCCTTGTAAAGCGCCGCCGGCAGGTTGCGCACCCGGAACACGAAGGTGGTGACGAGGGGCCCCGAGCCCTGTGCGGCCCACTTCTCGTCGCGCGCCAGCACCACGAAGCGCGTGGTGTTGTGGCTCTCGTCCTCGATGTCCTCGGCAAGGATGTCGAGGCCGTAGATATCGGCGGCAAGGCGCGAGGCGATCGCGGCCACGCTTCTGTCGCCGCGTTCGGAAATGTCGCGGGCGCTGCCGGCGGTGTCGGCGGCGACGATCGGTTTGAGCCCGAGCTTGCGGATGATGCGCCGGCACTGGCCGAGCGCGTGGACATGGCTCTCGACCGTCTTGATGTCGCCGAGCTTGGTGCCCTTCAGCGCCATCAATTGATGGCGGATCGGCAAAAACCACTCGCCGATGATGTAGAGGCCGGAGGCCGGCAGGAGGTGGTGGATGTCGGCGACGCGGCCGGCGACCGAGTTCTCGATCGGGATCATGCCGAGATCGGCTTCGCCCGAGGAGATCGCGGCCAGCGCGTCCTCGAAGGTTGCGCAGGGCAGCGGCTCGGCGTCGGGATAGGCCTCGGCAATGGCGATATGGGAATTGGCGCCCGGCTCGCCCTGGAATGCGATCTTCAGCTTCTGGGTCATGGTGGGCCTTGTATCAACGCCTCAGGATTTCGCCAGTGGCGGATGTCAAACCCGCGTCCCCAATATCCGGCGGGCGGTTTCGAGGTCGGCCGGGGTGTCGACCCCGCGCGGCACGGTGTCGACGATGGTGACGTCGATGCGCATGCCGGCCTCCAGCGCCCGCAGCTGCTCCAGCTTCTCCTGCTGCTCGAGGGCTGAGGGCGGCAGCCTGACGAAGCGCTCCAGCGCGCCGCGGCGATAGGCATAGAGCCCGATATGGTGGTAGCGCGGCCCCTCGCCGTGGGGGGCCCTGGCGCGGGTGAAATAGAGTGCGCGCAACCGCCGCGGGCCGATCGGCGAGCCGACCGCCTTCACCACGTTGGGGTTGCTCGCCTCTTCCTCGGTATGGATTTCGGCGGCCAGGGTGGCGATATCGACGGCAGGGTCGGCAAGCGGCGGCAGCACGTCGCGGATATTGCCGGGCGCAATGGTCGGGAAATCGCCCTGCAGGTTGACCACGATCTCGGCCTCGCGGCGCGGGTCGAGCTTTTCCAGCGCCTCGAAGATCCGGTCCGAGCCGGACGGATGGTCGGGCCGCGTCATCACCGCCTCGCCGCCATGGGCGGCCACGGCGGTGGCGATCTCGGCGGTGTCGGTCGCGACCGCGACCCGGCCGATTTGCGCCGCCTCCGCCTTGCGCAGCACATGGACGATCATCGGCACGCCTCCGATGTCCAGGAGCGGCTTGCCGGGCAGGCGGGTTGCCGCCATGCGGGCGGGAATGAGCACGAGAGTGCGGGTCTGGGTCATCGGCATGGACGTGGAAACCGGCCAATTCCAGGCCGGAAATGATGGGGATCGGGATGAAGCGAAGGCGTTTATACGGGTTGCCAGAACACGGGCAAACCGATATCTCAGCCCTGCTCGGGGTGCGGTGCGAAAGCCTGATTCCGAAGCCCAATTCCAGCGGCCGCGTTCGTGGCCTCCCCTCGACCTTCCAAGGCCGGAGCCTGATCCGAAATGGACTCCTTCGAACTCAACAAAATCCTCGGCGCCATCTTGGGCACCTGTCTGATCCTGCTGGTGACGAGCTTCACCGCTGACGCGATCTTCACGCCGAAGATGCCGGCGAAGCCGGGTTTCGAGATTGCCGTGAAGGAAGAGGCCAGCGCTGGCAAGGAAGCCGCCGCGGCCGCGCCGGCGGAGCCGATCGAGAAGCTGCTGCAGACCGCTTCCGTCGAGAAGGGCCAGGCCGCCGCGAAGAAGTGTCAGGCCTGCCATACCTTCGCCAAGGGCGACAAGAACGGCGTCGGCCCGAACCTCTATGGCGTCGTGGGCGACCACAAGGGCGAGGGGCGCGGCTTCAACTTCTCGGCCGCCATGAAGGGCAAGGGCGGCACCTGGACCTACGACGATCTCAACGCGTTCATCACCAACCCGAAGGGCTTCGTCCCGGGCACCGCGATGGGCTTTGCCGGCATCCAGAAGGACAGCGAGCGCGCCGACGTGATCGCCTATCTGCGAACGCTGTCCGACAATCCGGTTCCGCTGCCCACCGCCTCGAAGTAGCGGTTGCCGCACAACAGGTTTCCTTTAGACGGCCGGGCCCTGCCTGGCCGTTTTCCTATTGCGGGTCGAAAACACGTTCCTGCGCCTCGCGGCTTTGTTATGGGGCGTTTCGCCGCATTCCGGCCAGTGTGGCGGTTCAGAAGTCCGCATCATTTCTGCCCTTCGGGCCCGTTATGCGGACTTCTGAACCAAAGCCACCCTGGAATCATATGGTTGCCAGTGTCCTTGGATCCGAAGTTCGCAATGCGTTCGCCGCGGGATGGCGAATTTCGGATTCGGAACACTGGTATCATGAGGAAAAAGCAACATAATTTGCCGGGTCATTACCCTATATTGACGGCCACGGGGCTCGGCACGGCACAACGACAGGGATAGTTCATTTGGCGATTACCCGACGACACCTCCTGCAGAGCGGAGCCTTTGCCGCCATGACTCCCCTGATGGGCGGCGCGCCCGTCATCACCGCGGCCAACGCCCAATCCGAACTGCCCTGGCGTCACGCGCTCTCGCTGTTCGGCGACATCAAATATCCCGCCGACTTCAAGCGTTTCGACTACGTCAACCCGGATGCGCCCAAAGGCGGTGCGGCACGGATGATCTCGCTCGGCACCTTCGACAACTTCAACATCGCGGTTGCCGGCATCAAGGGGTCGATCGCGCCGGCCGCAGCCATGGTCTACGAGACCCTGATGGAGCGCGCGCAGGACGAGGTCGCGACCGAGTACGGCCTGCTTGCCGAAGCCGCCTCCCATCCCGACGATTTTTCCTGGGTCGTCTATCGGCTCCGCAAGGAGGCGCGCTGGCATGACGGCAAGCCGGTGACGCCCGACGATGTCGTCTTCTCCATCGAGACCTTGAAGAAGCAGAGCCCGTTCTACGCTTCCTATTATCGCCACGTCGTCAAGGCCGAGCCCGCCGGCGAGCGCGATGTCAAGTTCACCTTCGACAGCCCCGGCAACCGCGAGCTGCCGACCATCGTCGGCGAGCTGCTCGTCCTGCCGAAGCATTGGTGGGAAGGCTCCAACAGCGAGGGCAAGAAGCGCGACGTGTCCGCGACCACCCTGGAAAAGCCGCTGGGGTCGGGTCCCTACCGGATCAAGGAATTCGTCGCCGGCCGCTCGGTGACGCTGGAGCGCGTCAAGGACTACTGGGGCGCAGGCGTCCCGGCGCAGGTCGGCCAGCACAATTTCGACGAGCTGCGCTTCGAGTTCTTCCGCGACAACCTGGTGGCGCTGGAAGCCTTCAAGGCGGACCAGGCCGACTGGATTGCGGAGAATTCCGCCAAGCAGTGGGCGACCGCCTACGACTTCCCGGCCGTCGCCGAGAAGCGCGTGGTGCGGGAGGAATTTCCGATCAACGATTCCGGCCGGATGCAGGCGTTTGCCTTCAACCTGCGCCGTGACCAGTTCAAGGATGCGCGGCTGCGCCGCGCGTTCAATTACGCGTTCGACTTCGAGGAGATGAACAAGCAGCTGTTCTACAGCCAGTACAAGCGCATCAACAGCTACTTCGAGGGCACCGAGCTGGCCTGCTCCGGGCTGCCGCAGGGCGCAGAGCTCGAGATCCTCGAAACCGTCCGGGACAAGGTGCCGCCGGAAGTCTTCACCACGGCCTACCAGAATCCGGTCGGCGGCAACCCGGAAAACGTGCGCGCCAATCTGCGCGAGGCAACGCGCCTGCTGAAGGAGGCGGGCTGCGAGGTGCGCGACAAGAAGCTGGTCGATCCCTCGGGCAAGCCAGTGACGGTCGAGATCCTGGTGCAGGACCCATCCTCCGAGCGGATCGCGCTGTTCTACAAGCCGTCGCTGGAGCGCATCGGCGTCACCGCTTCGGTGCGCGTCGTCGACGACGCGCAATACCAGAACCGGCTGCGCGGCTTCGACTTCGACATGATCATCGACCAGTGGGGCGAGTCGTTGTCGCCCGGCAACGAGCAGCGCGAGTTCTGGGGCTCGAATGCCGCCAGCCAACCCGGCTCGAAGAACACCGTCGGCATCAAGAATCCGGCGGTCGATGCGCTGATCGAGAAGGTGATCTTCGCCAAGGATCGTGCAAGCCTGGTGGCCGCGACCCACGCGCTCGACCGCGTGCTGCTCTGGAACTTCTACGTCGTGCCGCAATTCACCTACGGGTTCGTGCGCTACGCCCGCTGGGATCGTTTCGGCCACGCCGATCTGCCGAAATTTGCGCGCTCGGGCCTGCCCTCGTTGTGGTGGTATGACGCCGAGAAGGCCGCACGGATCGGCAAGCGCTCGTGAAGGATTATCAGCGCATGGCGCTTCTCTCCCGCCGGCATGTGATCGGCCTCGGCGTTGGTGCATTGGCGGCCGCACGATGGCGGCCCGCCGGGGCGGCAGGCGGCGGGGGCAGCGAAGCCCATGGCATGTCGGCGTTCGGCGACCTGAGATACCCGGCCGACTTCCGCCATTTCGACTACGTCAATACGGCGGCGCCCAAGGGCGGGATGTTTTCGCTGATCCCCTCGGTCAGGGCCTACAACCAGTCCTACTTCACCTTCAATTCGTTCAATGCCTACGTCCTCAAGGGCGAGGGCGCGCAGGGCATGGACATGACCTTTGCGCCCTTGATGGTGCGCGCCAGCGACGAGCCCGACGCGATGTACGGGCTTGCGGCGAAGTCGGTGTGGATCTCCGACGACAAGACGACCTATCGCTTCACCATGCGCCCGGAGGCGCGCTTCCACGACGGCTCGAAGCTGACCGCCCATGACGCGGCGTTTTCGCTGACCGCCTTGAAGCAGAAGGGCCATCCGCTGATCATCGTGCAGCTTCGCGACATGCTGAAGGCGGAAGCGCCCGACGACGCGACGCTGATCGTCACCTTCGCGGAGAAACGCGCGCGCGACGTGCCGCTCTATGTCGCAAGCCTGCCGATCTTCTCGAAGGCTTACTATTCGAGCCGGCCGTTCGAGGAATCGACGCTCGACGTGCCGCTCGGCTCCGGCCCGTACAAGGTCGGCAAATACGAGGTCAACCGCTTCGTCGAATACGAGCGCGTCAAGGACTGGTGGGCGGCCGACCTTCCGGCGAGCCGCGGCAGCTACAATTTCGACATCGTGCGCTATGAATTCTATCGCGACCGCGACGTCGCGTTCGAAGGCTTTACCGGCAAGAACTATCTGTACCGCGAAGAGCTCACCGCCCGGATCTGGGCGACGCGTTACGACTTTCATGCGGTGAAGGACGGCCGCGTCAGGCTGGAGACGCTGCCGGACGACACGCCGTCAGGCGCCCAGGGCTGGTTCATCAACATGCGCCGCGACAAGTTCAAGGATCCCCGCGTGCGCGAGGCCTTGATCTATGCCTTCGATTTCGAGTGGACCAACAAGACCATCATGTTCGACGCCTATGCGCGAACCGTCTCGCCGTTCCAGAATTCGGACATGATGGCGAGCGGCCCGCCGTCGCCGGAAGAGCTGAAATTGCTGGAGCCGTTCCGCGGCCAGGTGCCCGATGAAGTGTTCGGCCCGCCCTTCGTGCCGCCGGTGTCGGACGGGTCGGGGCAGGATCGCGCGCTGTTGCGCAAGGCGCAGCAACTGCTCAACGAAGCCGGCTGCGTGGTCAAGGACGGCAGGCGGCTGTTGCCGAACGGCGAGCCGTTCACCATCGAATTCCTGTTCGATGAGCCGTCGCTGAAGGCGCACCATGCGCCCTACATCAAGAATCTCGGCACGCTCGGCATCGAGGCCAGCCCGCGGCTGGTCGACGCCGTGCAATACCGCGCCCGGGTGGAGGATTTCGATTTCGACATGACCATGGAGCGCTTCAGCGCTTCCGCCACGCCCGGCGACAGCATGCGGCCGTTCTTCTCCTCGCAGGCGGCCGCGACCAAGGGGTCGTATAACCTTGCGGGTATCGCCAGTCCCGCGATCGACGCCCTGATCGAGAAGATCATCGGCGCGGAGAACCGCGCGGAGCTGACGGTGGCCTGCCGCGCCTTCGACCGGCTGTTCCGTGCCGGGCGCTACTGGGTGCCGCAATGGTACAGCACCAAGCACCGCGTCGCCTATTGGGACCAGTTCGGCCACCCCGACAAGCTGCCGCGCTACGCCCAGGGCGTCGGTGCGCCGGAAATCTGGTGGTACGACGCGGCCGGTGCCGCCAAGATCGAACAGGCGAAATAGCACATGGCCGCCTATCTCTCGCGCCGCATCCTGCTGATGTTCCCGACGCTGCTCGGGATCCTTTTCGTGTCCTTTGTCGTGGTGCAGTTCGCGCCCGGCGGGCCGGTGGAGCGCGTCATCGCGCAGCTCAACGGCGCCGACACCGGCGCGAGCTCGCGGATTTCAGGCAGCAGCGGCGGGGATTTCGGCGCGCGTGCGCCGGTGGGTGCGGCGGCCGATGTGGTGAACTCGAAATACCGCGGCGCGCAGGGCCTCGATCCGGAATTCATCAAGAGCCTGGAGAAGCAGTTCGGCTTCGACAAGCCGGCGCCCGAACGCTTTGCGCTGATGGTGTGGAATTTCGCGCGCTTCGACTTCGGCAAGAGCTACTTCCGCGACGTCAGCGTGATCCAGCTCATCAAGGAGAAGCTGCCGGTCTCGATGTCGCTCGGCATCTGGATGACGCTTCTGACCTACCTGATTTCGATCCCGCTCGGCATCCGCAAGGCGGTGAAGGACGGTTCGCGCTTCGATATCTGGACATCGGCCGTCATCATCGTCGGCTTCGCCATTCCGGGCTTCCTGTTCGCGATCCTGCTGATCATCCTGTTCGCCGGCGGATCGTTCTTCAACATCTTCCCGCTGCGGGGCCTGACATCCGACGGCTGGTCGATGTTCCCCTGGTACTGGAAGATCATCGACTATTTCTGGCACCTCACGCTGCCTTTGATCTCGATGGCGCTCGGCGCCTTTGCGACCATGACGCTGCTCACCAAGAACTCGTTCCTGGACGAGATCCGCAAGCAATATGTGATGACGGCGCGCGCCAAGGGCTGCAGCGAGCGCCAGGTGCTCTATAACCACATCTTCCGCAACGCGATGCTGATCGTGATCGCCGGCTTTCCCGGCGCCTTCATTCACGCCTTCTTCTCCGGCTCGCTCCTGATCGAGACCATCTTCTCGCTCGACGGTCTCGGACTGCTCAGCTTCGAAAGCGTGCTCAACCGCGACTATCCGGTCGTGTTCGGCACGCTCTACATCTTTTCGCTGGTCGGCCTGGTGGTGAACCTGATCTCCGATCTCACCTATATGTGGATCGATCCCAGGATCGATTTCGAGGCGCGGGAGGTCTGATGACCCTAACGGCTCCCGCACCGGTCGAAACCTCAACCCAATCGCCGCTCGGCGCCTCGGTGCCGATCACGCGCCATCCGTTCGAACCCTCGCCGCTGAACAGGCGGCGCTGGCAGAACTTCAAGGCCAACCGGCGCGGCTACTGGTCGTTCTGGATCTTCATGGTCCTGTTCGTGGTCTCGCTGTTTGCCGAGCTGATCGCCAATGACCGGCCGTTCCTCGTCAAGTTCGACGGCCATCTCTACTGGCCGGCCTTCGTGACCTATTCGGAGACCACCTTCGGCGGCGACTTCGAGACCGCGGCCGACTACCGCGATCCCTATTTGCAGAAGCTGATCGCCGACAAGAACGGCACCATCATCTGGCCCTTGATCCGCTATTCCTATGACACCCACAATCTCGACCTGCCGACGCCGGCGCCGTCGCCGCCGACCTGGATGCTGACGGAGGCGCAATGCAAGGATGTCGTGCAAAAGAAGGGCCTAAAGAGCTGCCGCGATCTCGAATACAACTGGCTCGGCACCGACGACCAGGGTCGTGACGTGGTGGCGCGGCTGATCTATGGCTTCCGCATCTCGGTGCTGTTCGGCCTGACGCTGACCATCATCTCCTCGATCATCGGCGTCGCTGCCGGCGGCGTGCAGGGCTATTTCGGCGGCTGGCTCGATCTCGGCTTCCAGCGCTTCATCGAGATCTGGACCGCGATCCCCTCGCTTTACCTGCTCTTGATCCTGTCCTCGGTGCTGGTGCCGGGCTTCTTCGTGCTGCTCGGCATCCTGCTGCTGTTCTCCTGGGTTTCGCTGGTCGGGCTGGTGCGCGCGGAATTTTTACGCGGGCGCAACTTCGAGTACATCCAGGCGGCCCGCGCGCTCGGCGTCTCCAATGCCGTGATCATGTTCCGTCATCTCCTGCCGAACGCCATGGTCGCGACCATGACCTTCCTGCCGTTCATCGTGTCGTCCTCGGTGATGACGCTGACCGCGCTCGACTTCCTCGGCTTCGGCCTGCCGCCCGGCTCGCCGTCGCTCGGTGAGCTGCTGTCGCAGGGCAAGGCCAATGTGCAGGCGCCCTGGCTCGGTTTCACCGGCTTCTTCTCGGTCGCGATCATGCTGTCGCTCCTGATCTTCATCGGCGAAGCGGTGCGCGACGCCTTCGATCCGCGCAAGACGTTCAGGTGAGCGGCATGGACGCGATCAATCAGCCTCTGCTCGACGTGCGCGACCTCTCGGTGGCCTTCCACCAGGGGGGACGCGCTTCGCTCGCGGTCGACCGCATCTCGTTTTCGATCCGGCGCGGCGAATGCGTCGCCCTGGTCGGCGAATCCGGCTCCGGCAAGTCGGTCAGCGCGCTGTCGATCCTCAAGCTCCTGCCGTATCCGACCGCTTCGCATCCTTCCGGGACGATCCGCTTCAATGGCCGCGACCTCCTGACCCTGTCGGAAAACGAGATGCGCGGCATCCGCGGCAACGACATCTCGATCATCTTCCAGGAGCCGATGACCTCGCTCAATCCGCTGCACACGATCGCGGCGCAGATCGGCGAGATCCTGCATCTCCACAACGATATCCCGAACGCGATGGTGCGCGCGCGCACGCTCGAGCTGCTGACCCAGGTCGGCATTCCCGATCCCGAGACCCGGCTTTCCAGCTATCCGCATCAGCTCTCGGGCGGCCAGCGCCAGCGCGTCATGATCGCGATGGCGCTCGCCAATGAGCCTGACCTCTTGATCGCGGACGAGCCGACCACGGCGCTCGACGTCACCGTGCAGGCGCAGATCCTGGCGCTATTGGCCGATATCCGCCGCCGGCTCGGCATGAGCCTGTTGTTCATCACCCATGATCTCGGCATCGTCCGCCGCATCGCCGACAAGGTCTGCGTCATGAACGGCGGCAAGATCGTCGAGCAGGGACCGGTCGAGGAGGTGTTCCGGACGCCGAAGCATCCCTACACCCGCGCATTGCTTGCCGCCGAGCCGAAGCCCGATCCGGCGCCGCCGCGCCCGGAAGAGCCGGTCGTGATCTCCACCGACGATCTGAAGATCTGGTTTCCGATCAAGCGCGGGATCATGCGCAACACGGTCGGCCACATCAAGGCGGTCGACGGCGTCAGCCTCGCGGTGCGCAAGGGCGAGACGCTCGGCGTGGTCGGCGAGTCCGGCTCGGGCAAGACCACACTGGGGCTTGCGCTGCTCCGCCTGATTTCCTCCGACGGGCCGATCGTGTTCCTGGGCAGCAACATCCAGGGCCTGAAGTTCAAGGCGATGCGGCCGTTCCGCCGCGACATGCAGATCGTGTTCCAGGATCCGTTCGGTTCGTTGAGCCCGCGCATGTCGGTCGGCGATATCGTCGCCGAAGGCCTAAGCGTGCAGCAGCCTTCGCTGTCGCGCGGGGAACGCGAGGCGCGCGTGGTCAAGGCGCTGATCGATGTCGGGCTCGATCCCGAAACCCGCTTCCGCTATCCGCACGAATTCTCCGGCGGCCAGCGCCAGCGCATCTCGATCGCGCGGGCGGTCGTGCTGGAGCCGAGCTTCGTGGTGCTGGACGAGCCGACCAGCGCGCTCGACATGCTGTTGCAGGCGCAGATGGTCGATCTGTTGCGCGAACTGCAGCGCAAGCGCGACCTCACCTACATGTTCATCTCGCATGATCTGCGCGTGGTCGCCTCGCTCGCGAGCCATCTGATCGTGATGCGGCAGGGCAAGGTGGTGGAGGAAGGGCGGGCGCAGGACCTGTTCAAGTCGCCGAAGACCGACTACACCCGCGCGCTGTTTGCCGCCGCCTTCCGCCAGGAAGTGGCGCCGGGCGGCGCGGTCGCGACCTAGAGCGCGATGAGGTCAGGTTCAATCGTCATCGCGCTTTAGGTTCTTGATTGAGCATGATCTCCGCGCAAACGCGTTCCGAGTTTGTCGCGAGGGAAAACCGCTACACACTTTTCCGGATCATGCTCTAGATGTGGAGCCTCAACAGGTTGTTCCTGGTTAGGACGAGTCTGCTAATCGGTGGCATCGAGCCGATACTGCCATGAGGCCGGTGCCAGTTGTATCGGTGAAGCCATCTTGGCAGTTCGGCAGCCCGTTCTTTTGAGGTGTTGTAGGCGCGGGCATAGGCCCACTCACGCAGGCTGGTCTGAATGAAGCGCTCGGCCTTGCCGTTGGTTTTCGGCGTGTAGGGCCTGGTGCGGATGTGCTTGAGGCCGAGACGCTTGCAGGCTTTGCGGAAAGCAAAAGATTTGTAGCAGGAACCGTTGTCGGTCATCACCCGCTCGACCTTGACGCCCAGGCTCGCGTAGTAGGTGATCGCGGCCTTCAGGAAAGCCACGGCGCAGCCCTGCCGCTCGTTCTTCATGACCTTGCTGAAGGCGATCCGGGAAGCATCGTCGATGCAGACATGGACGTACTCCCAGCCGGGCCCTTCGCCGCGGGCCCGCAAGGCGCTCTGGCCGGTTCGGTCGCCGGTGATGCGATGGCCCACCCGGTTGAACTTGCCGAGCTTTTTGATGTCGATGTGGATCAACTCGCCCGGATGTTCGCGTTCATAGCGTCGCACCGGCTCCGTCGGTTCCAGGTCGCGCAATCGGTTCAATCCCAACCGCTGCAAGATGCGACTGACGGTCGCCGGAGAGATGCCGAGCTCGGCCGCGATCTGCTTGCCGGTGTGGCGCTGCCGGCGCAACGCCTCGACCGCAGCGCATGTGGCCGGCACGGTTTGGCTCGGCAATGAAAGGGGCCTTGAGGAGCGATCACGCAACCCAGCCACGCCCTCCGCGCGGAAACGATTGACCCACTTGGCAACCGTCTTCGCTGTAATGTTGAACTGGAACGCGGCTGCGGCCTTCGTAAGGCCTCCCTCCACCACACTGCGCACCATGGCCTCTCGACCTTTCGGCGTCAGAGGCGCATTCTTATGGACGTCCATTCGGCCCTCCGCAGGATCGGCTAAAGCTTCGACAACTTCAGCTTCCTCGCTCAGGACCGGATGGACAACCTCCTGAAAGCTCACATCTAGAGCCGCTTGACCGCAACGACGTCGCTGCCGGCCGCTCTGATGCGGGTGATGGCGTCGGCCGTGTTCTCGATAACGGTCGCCATGTGGTGGGCGTTGGCGTGCACGATGGTCTCGGCATCGCGGACGATCGCGACGTGGCCGTTCCAGAAGATCAGGTCGCCACGCTTGAGCGGCTGCTGCTCGGCCAGGCCGAGCACGCGGCCGGTTGTCGCCTGCTGCATGTCGCTGTCGCGCGGGCAGGCGATGCCGGCGGCGTTCAGTGCGATCTGCACGAGCCCGGAGCAGTCGATGCCAAAGCTGCTTTTGCCGCCCCACAGATAGGGCGTGCCGACGAAGCGTTCTGCGACCGCGACGAAGTCAGGCGCGTATTCGGCAAGGCCGGCGAGGTGCTGCTTCGGCAGATGCCAGCCCTCGCGCGTGACGGCGAAAGGGCCGTCCTCGCGCACGACCGAGACAAGCGAGAGCATGACCAGCGTCTCGACCGGCGGCAGCTTGATCGAGGGACCGGGGAAGGCAAAGGTGCGGAGCGCCGCGATCTTGTGGGTGGGTGCTGCGCCGGTCTTGCCAAGCGCCGCATCCGGCAGCCAGCCGACATAGCCGTCAGTCTCGAGTTGACCCCAGGCCCAGCCTTCGCCGTTGCGGTCATAGATCGTGACGGGCTCGCCGTTGAGCGCCTGCGTCATCAATTCGGCATCGGACGTCGGGCCGCGGCGCACCGGCGCGATCGCCTCGATAACCTCGCATGCCTCGCCGGCGACGAAGCGCTCGGCCTTCACCTTGCCTTCGAGATGCTTGGCGGCGAGGTCGCCGCGCGCCGGCGTCAGGCGGGGATCATCCATAGCGTTGCCCGATCAGCTTGTAGACCGCGCGCGCGGCCTGGCACTCGCCGCCCTCCGGGCGCGCCGGCTTCGCCGAGGGTGTCCAGGCGTAGATGTCGAGGTGCAGCCAGCTCCTGGCGTGCTCGACGAAGCGCTTGAGGAACAGCGCGCAGGTGATCGAGCCCGCGAACGTGCCGGATGGCGCGTTGTTGATGGTGGCGACCTTGGAATCGAGCCAGCCATCGTAAGGCATCCACAGCGGCATGCGCCACAGGGGATCGTTCTCCTCCCTGGCAAAGCGCGCGACCTCGGCGGCAAGCACCTCGTCATCGGTATAGAAGGGCGGCAGATCCGGCCCCAGCGCCACTCGCGCCGCGCCCGTCAGCGTGCCCATGTCGATCAGGAGATCCGGCTTCTCCTCGTCCGCGAGAGCCAATGCGTCCGCGAGGATCAGCCGGCCTTCGGCGTCGGTGTTGCCGATCTCGACCGTGATGCCCTTGCGCGACGGGAAGATGTCGAGCGGACGGAAGGCGTTGCCGGCGACTGCGTTCTCGACCGCCGGGATCAGCACGCGCAGGCGCACCTTCAGTCCGGCATCCATGATCATCTGCGCCAGCGCCAGCACATTGGCGGCGCCGCCCATGTCCTTCTTCATGATCCGCATGCCGCTGGACGGTTTCAGGTCGAGCCCGCCGGTGTCGAAGCAGACGCCCTTGCCGACCAGCGTGACCTTGGGATGGGCCGGATCGCCCCATGAGAAATCGATCAGGCGCGGGGCGCGGGTCGAAGCCATGCCGACGGCGTGGATCAGCGGCAGGTTCTCCCGCAGCAGATCGTCGCCGACGATGCAGCTGACGCGCGCGCCGAAGCGCGTTGCGACGTTGCCCGCCGCCTGCGCGAGCTGCTCCGGACCCATGTCGTTGGACGGCGTGTTGACGAGGTCGCGCGCCAGCGCCGCCGCCTCCGCCATCCGCGTGATCTCAGCGACGTCGATACCCTCGGGCGGCACCAGCCTGACTTCGGGAGCGTCCGCCTTGCGATAACGGCCAAAGCGATAGCTGCCGAGCGCGAACGCCAGCGCGGCGAGCCGCGGGTCATGCGGCGCGTTGGCGAAACGGTAGGTTCCCGCGGGCAGCAGGCCGGGCAGCGCGCCCGGCCGGAACAGGTCCCGCGACGGGCCGTCCGCCTCCTCGAGGCCGAACAGCACCTCGGCAATCGTCCCGTCGGCGGCCGGCAGGGTCAGGCAGGCGCCGGGCTTGCCCGTGAAGCCATTGGCGGCCGCAAATTGCCGCGCCGGCGCGGGCAGTCCGGCCCGGATCGTCTCCCACGTCGATTTCGTGACGAAAGTGATGGGAATGGCGGATGCGGCGGATGCGGTCTCGAACACGGTGGGCATGCCCTGCGTGATCCTTTGTAGAAAGCAGTGCGCCAGACTTCGCAGAGTTTTTCCGCCCCTGCAATCGGATAGGCGGGCAAGGCAGGGCCGCTACACGGCACATGGCGGATCGTGATAGGTTTCGGCCGGCCATTTTGATGCTCCGGGGAAACGCAATGGATGTGGTGTTGGGTGTTTTTGCTTTTGTCGGCCACGCGATCGAGGCGGTGCTGAACTACGTCGAGACCCATCACTGGATCTTCGGCCTGCTCGCCGGCGGCTATATTTTCTACCTGCACGACCGCGCTATCCACGCGCGCTTCGACGCCATCGACAAGCGGCTCGACGAGATCAGGAAGCGGCTGGCGGCTGAATATTGATGGGCCGTTGCCTCGCCTTGCGACCTCGCGCCGCTCCGGCGCCCCATTAACCTGGCATTAGGGTTAACAGTCTATTGCTGGCGCGTTCGGCTCGATTAATCCGTCCGTGAGTCCCGTGCCATGCGTCTTCGGTCCAGTCTTCCCCGGCTCCTTGCGTCCGTGGCCCTGACGGCGGTCATCGCCGCCGGCCTCGGTGGATGCCAGACCATGTCCGACGTCACGGGTGCGCTTGCGGCGAGGCCGGACAGCGCGGCCCCCGTCGATCCGCATCGCTCGGCCGAGGTCGCCGCCGACCGCTACCGCGCCAATCCCAAGGACGCCGACGCGGCGCTGGCCTACGGGCAGGCGCTGCGCGCCAACGGCCAGCGTGCGCAGGCGGTCGCCGTGCTCGAGCAGGCCACCATCGCCAATCCCGGCAACAAGGCGCTGCTCGCGGCCTGGGGCCGTGCGCTCGCCGACAACGGCAATTTCCAGCAGGCCTTCGACGTGCTGAGCCGTGCCCACAGCCCCGATGATCCCGACTGGCGGATTCTCTCGGTGCAGGGGACCGCGCTCGATCAGCTCGGCCGCCACGAGGAGGCGCGACGCTACTATGCGAGCGCGCTCAAGATCGCGCCGGGCGAGCCGTCGGTGCTGTCCAATCTCGGGCTCTCCTACATGCTGACCCGAGACCTGCCGAAGGCGGAGCAGGCGCTGCGCCAGGCTTATGCCTCGACCCGCGCCGACGCGCGGGTGCGCCAAAACCTCGCCCTCGTGGTCGGGTTGCAGGGTCGCTTTGCGGAGGCCGAAGGCATCGTCAAGAGCGACCTGCCGTCGGACGAGGCCGCCGCCAACGTCGCCTATCTCAAGGAAATGCTGAAGGCCAAGGAGAGCCCCCGCACGGCGGCGCGTGCGACGCACGCTGCGCCAGTGGTGGCCCTCGACCAGGGCGACTAGTGTCCCGATTCCGAAGTTCGCATCGCGCGTTTTCTTCACGCGAACCGGTGCCCACCCCGGATCAAGTCCGGGGCAGGCTTTCGCCCGAAAACGCTCTGAGGCAAGCGCCTCAACGGGCGGGCAGCCGCCGCTTTTTTTCGAAACGATCATGGAATTCTGATCCGCGGGTCCCGGGTCCGGCGCGCAACGGCCGCGGGGCCGGTGCCTGCTTGAAGCCCGCGCCGATGCCGGCGAGCCGGCTCTTACCAATGCGTCTGCGAGATCTTGATGCCGGTCGGCCCAAGGATGACCACAAACAGCACCGGCAGGAAGAACAGGATCATCGGCACCGTGAGCTTGGGCGGCAGCGCCGCGGCCTTCTTCTCGGCCTCGTTCATGCGCATGTCGCGGTTTTCCTGCGCCATCACGCGCAGGCTCTGGCCGAGCGGCGTGCCGTAGCGCTCGGACTGCTGCAGCGCGAGGCAGACCGATTTCACGCCGTCGATGCCGGTGCGCTTAGCCAGATTCTCATAGGCGACCTTGCGGTCCTGCAGGTATGACAGCTCGGCCGTGGTCAGGGTGAACTCCTCCGACAGCGCGATCGACTGGCCGACGATCTCGGTCGAGACCTTGCGAAAGGCCGACTCGATCGACATGCCGGACTCGACGCAGATCAGGAGCAGGTCGAGCGCGTCCGGGAAGGCCCGCTTGATCGAGAGCTGCCGCTTGCTGATGGCATTCTTGAGGAACAGCATCGGCGCCTGCAGCCCGAGATAGATCGCGCCGATGCAGAGGCCGATCTTGAACGGCAGCGGCTTGTCGAAATTGGTGATCACGAACAGGTAGAACACGGCGCCGACCAGGAACACCGCCGGCGTGATCAGCCTGGCGAACAGGAAGGTGATGTAGGGCGCCTGGCCGCGATAGCCGGCCATGATGAGCTTCTCGCGCGCGGCCTCCTGGGCCAGCCATTTCGTCAGGTTGAGGTCGTCGACCACCTTGGAGACAAGCTGCTTCGGCGTCTGCCGCAGCGTGACCTTCTCGGACTTGGCCAGCCGCTCGCGCTCACGCGCGCGGATGCGCTCGCGCTCACTGGCCACCGCCTTCATGCGCTTGGACAGGTTCTCGCCGGCAAACAGCGGCCAGATCAGCGTATAGGCAGTGGCGCTCACGGCGATCGCCGCGAGCAGCATGGTCATGAAGTGCGGATCGTGGAGCTTGGTGCTCAGAAAATCGATCATGACGCGACCCTCAGAAATCGAAATTGATCATTTTCTTCATCACCATCACGCCGACCGACATCCAGATCGCGGAGCCGACCAGAAGCAGCTGGCCGGTCGGATGGGTCCACAGCAGCGAGATGTAGTCGGGCGTGGTGATGTAGACCAGCACCATGACGACCAGCGGCAGCGCGCCGATGATGCCGGCCGACGCCTTGGCTTCCATCGACATCGCCTGGATCTTCTCGGCCATCTTCTTGCGGTCGCGCAGCACCTTGGAGAGGTTGCCGAGCGCTTCCGAGAGGTTGCCGCCCGATTTCTGCTGGATCGAGACCACGATGCCGAAGAAGTTGGCCTCGGGCACCGGCATGCGCTCGTACAGTCGCGCGCAGGCTTCGCCGAGCGGCATGCCGATCGCCTGGGTTTCGATGATGGCGCCGAACTCGCTGCGCAGCGGTTCCGGCGAGTCGGCGGCGACGACCTTGATCGATTCGAACAGCGGCAGGCCGGCCTTGATGCCGCGCACGATCACGTCCACCGCGTCGGGCAGCGCCTTGAGAAAGGCTTTCTCGCGCTTCTTCTTGAGATAGCCGAGCGCCCAGCGCGGCAGGCCGAAGCCGCCGGCAAAAGCGAGCCCGGCCGCGGCGAGCAGGCTGCCGCCCACGAAGAAGCCGACAGCGAAGAAAAGGCCGCCCAGGATCGCCGATACCACCGTGAATTTCTGGGTCGACCAGTTGAGGCCGGCCTGGGTCAGGCGCACGCTGATCGGCAGCTTCTTTTCCTTCTGGCGCCGTGCCTCCAGCTCCTTCAGCGAGCCTTCGACCTGTTCGCGGCGCGAGCGCTGGTTCCGATCGGCCTGGCGGGCGACGGGCTCCGACTTCGCAATCGAGGCGCGCCGGCTGTCCAGGTTCTGTTGGCCCGACAGCAATGGATAGAGAAGCACCCAGGCGACGCCCCCGATCGCGGTGGCGGCGAGAAAGGCGAGGGCGAGTATTTGAACGTTCATGGCGCGCCTCTCACGATTCCCGGGTCACTTCGGCAGCGTCCAGCGCGGCAGCGAGCCGCTTCTCTTCGCCGAAGTAGCGGGCGCGTTCCCAGAAGCGTGGCCGGCCGATCCCGGTCGAGCGGTGCCGGCCGATGATCTTGCCGTTGGCGTCCTCGCCGATCATGTCGTAGACGAAGACGTCCTGGGTGATGATGGTTTCGCCTTCCATCCCCATCACCTCGGTGATGTGGGTGATGCGCCGCGAGCCGTCTCGCAGGCGCGCGGCCTGGATGATGACGTCGATCGAGGCGCACATCATCTCGCGGATGGTGCGCGAGGGCAGCGCGAAACCGCCCATCGTGATCATCGATTCGCAGCGCGACAGCGCCTCGCGCGGGTTGTTGGCGTGCAGCGTTCCCATCGATCCGTCATGACCGGTGTTCATCGCCTGCAGCAGGTCGAACGCTTCCGGTCCGCGGACTTCGCCGACGATGATGCGCTCGGGTCGCATACGCAGGCAGTTCCGCACCAGCTCGCGCATCGTCACCTGGCCTTCGCCTTCGATGTTCGGCGGACGGGTCTCCAGCCGCACCACATGCGGCTGCTGCAGCTGGAGCTCGGCTGCGTCCTCGCAGGTGATGACGCGCTCGTCGTGGTCGATATAGTTGGTCAGGCAGTTGAGCAGCGTGGTCTTGCCGGAGCCGGTGCCGCCCGAGATCAGCACGTTGCAGCGCGAACGGCCGATGATCTGCAGGATCTCCGCACCCTCCGGCGTGATCGCGCCGAACCTGACGAGCTGGTCGAGCGTCAGCTTGTCCTTCTTGAACTTGCGGATGGTGAGCGCGGGGCCGTCGATCGCAAGCGGCGATACGATGGCGTTGACGCGAGAGCCGTCGGCGAGGCGCGCGTCGCAGATCGGCGAGGATTCGTCGACGCGGCGGCCGACCTGGCTGACGATACGCTGGCAGATGTTGAGCAGCTGCTGGTTGTCGCGGAAGCGGATGCCGGTGCGCTGGATCTTGCCGGCGACCTCGATGTAGACGGTGTTGGCGCCGTTGACCATGATGTCGGCGATGTCGTCGCGCGCCAGCAGCGGCTCGAGCGGCCCGTAGCCGAGCACGTCGTTGCAGATATCGTCGAGCAGCTCTTCCTGCTCGGCGATCGACATCACGATGTTCTTGATCGCGATGATCTCGTTGACGATGTCGCGGATTTCCTCGCGCGCCGATTCGCTGTCGAGCTTGGCGAGCTGGGCGAGGTCGATCGCCTCGATCAGGGCGCCGAAGATCGTCGCCTTGACCTGGTAGTAGGTCTCCGAGCGGCGGGCCTCGATGACGGGAGCGGGCGGGGCGGGCCTGGCCGGCGCCAGCGGCGGCGAGGCGACGGGAGGCGGTGCGGCGGGGCGCGCGGCGGCCGGCGCCGGCGCGGGCGCCGGTTCCGGCGCGGCCGCGGGCTTCATCACCCGTGTGTCATTGTCGGTTCCGCTACGCTTACCAAACACGATACTGCTCCAGACGCGGTCTACTTGCCCCGCAGCTTGTCGATCAGCGGCGACAGGAACGAACTCCGTGACTTCTTGCCCTCGCTGCGGCCGGTCAGGCGCTGCGCGATCTGCAGGAACATCTCGGTGGTGCGGTGGTTCGCCGAGATTTCCGCGATCATCTGCCCGTTGTTGGCGGCCGAGCCGAACATCTGCGGCTCGAACGGGATCGTCACGATCGGCTGGCTCTCGATCGCCTTGGCGAACTCGCCGGCACTGATCTCGGGACGCTTCGGCACGCCGACCTGGTTGAGACAATAGAGCGGCGGCCGGTCATTGGGGCGCGCCGACCTCAACAGGTCGAACATGTTCTTGGTGTTGCGCAGGTTGGCGAGGTCGGGCGCGGCCACGATCAGGATATCGTCGGCGCCGATCAGGGCGCGTTTAGTCCATCCCGACCATTGATGGGGAACGTCGAGTACGATGCAGGGCATCGTGGTGCGCAGCGTATCGAAGATCGAATCGAAGGCGTCGGTCCCGAAGTCATAGACCCGTTCCAGCGTCGCCGGGGCCGCCAGCAGGCTGAGATGCTCGGTGCATTTCGACAGCAGGCGGTCGATGAAGGCGGTATCGACCCGGTCGGGCGAGAAGACCGCCTCGGCGATGCCCTGCGGCGGATCCTGGTTGTAGTCGAGCCCCGCGGTGCCGAAGGCGAGGTCGAGATCGACCACCACGGCGTCCATGGCAAGCTCGCGCGCGATCGCCCACGACACGTTGTGGGCCACGGTGGAAGCGCCGACACCGCCCTTGGCGCCGACCACGGCCAGCACGCGGCCGACCGCCTTGGCTTCCGGCGCGGAAAACAGGTTGCAGATCGCGCGCACGACGTCGAGCGTGTTGATCGGCGCGATCAGATAGTCGCTCACGCCGCGGCGGACCAGCTCGCGATAGAGCCCGACGTCGTTGATCCTGCCGATCACGACCACGCGCGTGCCGGAATCGCAGACCGAGGCAAGCTGGTCGAGGCCGGCGAGCAGATCGCCGCGTCCATCGGCCTCCAGCACGATCACGTTGGGCGTGGGCGCCGAGCGGTAGGCCTCGATCGCCGCGGCCATGCCGCCCATCTGGATCTTCAGATGGGCCTTGGCGAGGCGGCGGTCTTCGCCGGCCGACTGCACGGCGGCAGCGGTCTCGACCGTCTCGCAAAAGGCCTGCACCGACACCCGCGGCGCCGGCGCGATATGATCGTCCGCGGCCGGTGTTGCGGCTGCGGACTGATCTTCCGGATTCTGGCGCGCGTAGCTGATCATTTGCCTGTATCGCTGAGTTTGGCCCGTTCGGCCTCGGGATAGATCGTCGCGGTTGACGCACCCTTGCGATATTTGTCGAACGCGATGTTCCGCCGCGCGGTGTAGGGCGGCGTTTCAGGCCGTGGCTGGACCAGATCGGAGGGATTTTCGACCATCGCCGCCATGTTGCGCTGATTGGCGCAGCCGTAATTGTAGTACGACTTGTTGTCGAAATAGCCCTTGTTGTCGATCGACGGCCCGAGGTCCTCCGGCCACAGGCCGCAGGGTCCGGCCTCCGCCGCCATCCGCGGGTAGCTCAGCCGGATCGCCGCCATGTGCTTCGGATTGTCGGGATGATAGTGGCGCACCACGATGCCTTGCGACGGAATACCGGTCGCAAGCAGCAGCGCGCGGATTTCCCGCATCGAGTCGGCCGCCATGCGGGCGTTCGGCGTGCCGACCGGCACCTCGACGCTCACGCCGCCGGTTGCCTCGCGCTGCCAGTTCTGGCCGAGCCCGAGCACGTCGGCGCGCTGCTCGGCGGAAAGGCCGCCGCGAGCCTGGCCGACGAACACGACCAGCGACTTGTTCGCCTCTGTGATCGCGATCGGGTGGCGCAGGCGATAGTCCTCGGGGACGCTCGCGGTGATCGCCACGTCCTCGTTGGTGTGCATGCAGCCGCCGAGCGCTGCCGCCAGACCGAACAAGGCCACCGCCACGCGCGGGGCCCGACTGCGTTTGAGGGATGTTCTGAGGGTCATCGTGCTGTCCTCGTCCCCGCTCAATCCGTGATGAAGCCGAAGGCGCCGCGGTAGCTGCGAGCCGGCGGCTCGCTGCGGCCAGGCACGCCGTAGATGCGGTTGATGCTGCCCAGCAGGTCGGTCTGCGGATCGGCGGCCACGGCAAAGCCGTCATCCGGCCGCGACAGGTCCTTCTGCGCCACGGCGCGGACCACGTAGGGCGTCACGATCACGACCAGCTCGGTCTGGTTGTTGATGAAATCGCGGCTGCGGAACAGCGTGCCCAGGATCGGAATTTCCATCATACCCGGCAGGCCGTTGATCGCCGACTTGGTCTGCTGCTGGATCAGGCCCGCCATCGCCATCGCGCCGCCGGAGGGGACTTCCAGGGTGGTTTCGGCGCGGCGGGTCTTGATCGAGGGAATCGTGGTGCCGCCCTGGCCGCCCTGCAGCGAGTTTTCGGTAGATATTTCAGATACTTCTGTCATCACGCGGATGCTGATCCGGCCCTCGGTGAGGACGATCGGGGTGAAGTTGAGCGAGATGCCGAACTTCTTGAAGCTGACCGTCTGCACGCACTGCCCGATCGTGCCGGAGGTGGTGGTCTGGCAGGTCACGCCGGTCGGGATCGGGAATTCGCCGCCCGAGATGAAGGTCGCGGACTCGCCCGAGATCGCCGTCAGGTTGGGTTCGGCAAGCGTGCGCACCACGCCCGCGCTTTCCATCGCGCGTAGCGTCGCCTGCACCGACGGCGTCGCGCCGAACGAGGTGGTCAGGGCGTTGCCCGGCACCAGCGGCCCGTTATTGGCAGTGAACGGGTTGGTATTGTTGAATTTCACGACCGAGGTGCCGTAGTTGAGGCTGGCGCCGAGGTCGATGCCGAGTTGCTTGATGATCGAGCGCTGCACCTCGGCCAGCGTCACCTTGATCATCACCTGGTCGCGGCCGCGAACCACGATCGAGTTGACGACCTTGTCGGCGCCTCCGGCCAGCCGCGCGGCGAGATCGCCGGCCTGCTGGGCCTCGATCGGGTTCGCCGCCGTTCCGGTCAGGACGACGCCGTCGCCAAGGCCCTCGATGCGGATATCGGCATTGGGCAGCGTCGCACGCAGCGCCGCGCGGACGCCGTTGAGGTCGCGGGTGACCGCGATGTCGTAGGCCGCGATCTGCTGGCCGCTCGCATCGAAGAAGACGATGTTGGTCTGGCCGACGGCGGCGCCGATGATATAGGCGCGCTGTGCCGAACGGACGATCGCGTTGGCGATCTTGGGATCGGCGACCAGCACGTCCTTCACCTCGCGCGGCAGGTCGACGACCATGGACTTGCCGACGCCGAGCGACACGAAGCGGGCATTGAGCTGGCCGTCGGCGGCGGCAAGCGGCGGCACCCGGTAGTCGCTCGCCACCACCGGGGCCAGCGCCGGGTTGAGCGTGAGCGCCGCGGCCGCCGAAAACGACAAGGCGCGGACCATCAAGGCCCGCATCGTTGCCTGTTTTGCCCCGAACCTCATGAGGGTGTCCTTTCGCTCCGGCAAATGACGGCGGCGGTGATGACCGGCTGGCGCTGCAGGGCGTCGGAATTGAAGCTGGCAAACTGCGACCGGGTCGCGGCCAAGCCGGCGCCCGCGTCGGTTCGCACCAAATTTTTGTCGGACCCGCCCGCAAGACCGCCGACAATGCCGCCGGCACCAGGTGCGAGGGTCAGCACGAAATGGCGTGCCCTGCTCATACGCTTCACTTTCCACATTACGCCGCGGCGCTTCCGCCGCCGTGATGGGAGTTGACCAGCTATTCGTCAAAGCATGGTTAATGAGGCGTGAGTAAATTGCCTTAACGGAGCGTTACATACTTCCAGTTCAGGGAATGGCGAAGTGCGCGAGGTCGACCGCCTTCATCCATTCGGTCTCCGGATAGATCATCAACGCGCCGATCGCGAGCGCGATCCCGTAGGGGATGCCGGTCTCCTTGGCGTGCAGCCGGGTCAGCCAGGCCTGGGCCGAAAGCGGGTAGGGCAGCGGCCACTGCCGGAATTGCAGCAGCAGCAGGGTCAGCGCGCCGCCGAGCAGGGACGCGTAGAGCAGATAGTCCATCAGGTGGGCGAAGCCGAACCACAGCGCGATCGCCGCGGCCAGCTTGGCATCGCCGCCGCCAACCCAGCCCATGGCGAAACAGGCAAAGGCGACCGCCAGCACCGTGCCGGCGGCGCCGAGATGCGAGAGGATATCGGCCGCGCCCATGCCACCGGCGAGCGCGAGCGCGAGAAAGCCCGCGGCGAGCAGAAGCGACACCCGGTTGGAGATCGTCATGGTGAAGAGGTCGCTCGCGGCCGCGAACGCCATCAGGGCGGGAAACAGCGAGAGGCGGGCGATATCGAGGATCATGGAATTTCCGGTTTGCCCTGTGGGCCGCGCAGGGGCGCGGCTTCGTCGAAGCTAACCCGCAGAGTTAAATAATCGGAAAACGCCCGGACGCCGCCTGCGCCCCTGTCGGCACGGGCGCCGGGCAGTCGGTTTGGCCGGCCGGGCAAGATGCCTGGCCTGGCGCGCAAACAAAAAAGGCTCCGGCGTAGCCGGAGCCTTTGATGCACGTTGCAGCGATGCTTACTTCAGCGAGGTCGAGATCGTGCTGAAGTTGCCCGAGAGCTTGGTACCAACGCTCTGGACAGCAGTGATGATCGCGATGGCGATGCCGGCGGCGATCAGTCCGTATTCGATCGCGGTGGCGCCGGACTCGTCCTTCACGAAACGGGCAATAAGGTTCTTCATCGGGATAAACTCCATGTACACGTGGCTGGTCGACTAACGTTAGGTCTGGCCGGCGTTCTCAGCACCGTGACCATGCGGGAACCCTAAAAGCCGACGATTGCGGCGCAGTTAATTCGATCACGCAAAACCGGGGGTAACCCGCTCTTCTTGCGCACGGTAAATTTGGCATTAAGCGTTTCGATAAAACGCGAACACGTTTTTTGGCGCGAGCCTGCGCGCATCCGACAGCAGGCAATTTGCCCCGCGATTCATGCCTCCTTAAGCGCGAGCAGGTAGCCATGGAGAAGGCATCGAACCGAGGTCGCCATGTCCACTCTTCCCCTCGAAGTCATCGTGATGATCGGCCAGACGATGGCGAAGGTGGTGCCGGTCACCATCGTGCTTGCGATCATCTTCTCCGTGCTCGCCCACTTCTGGGCCTGCAATCCGGGTCAGCCGTGGTGGCGCAAGCGCGAGCTCGTCACCGACTTCTGCTACTGGTTCTTCGTGCCGGTGTTCGCCCGCGTCTTCCGCATCGGGCTGATGATCATCGGCGCCGGTGTTCTCTTCAACATTCACGAGCCCGACGATCTGGTCGCGTTCTACGACAACGGGCACGGCCCGCTGGCGCAGCTGCCGCTCTGGGTGCAGGCGGTGCTGTTCCTGGTCGCCTCCGACTTCATGCTGTACTGGCTGCACCGGCTGTTTCACGGCGGCGGTTTCTGGAAATATCACGCTATCCATCATTCCTCGGAAGATCTGGAGTGGATTTCGGCTGCGCGCTTCCATCCGGTCAACCTGCTGATCGGCACCATCTCGGTGGATGTCATCCTGCTGCTGGCGGGCATTTCCCCCAACATCATGCTGTGGGTCGGACCGTTCACCACGTTCCACTCCGCCTTCGTCCACGCCAACCTCAACTGGACGCTCGGGCCGTTCAAATACCTCATCGCGACGCCGGTGTTTCACCGCTGGCATCACACCTCGCTCGAGGAAGGCGGCCACACCAATTTCGCCGGCACGTTTCCGGTCTGGGATATCCTGTTCGGTACGTTCCGGATGCCCGAGGGCAAGCTGCCGGAGGCCTATGGCGTCGATGACCAGGCGGTTCCGACCGAGATCGGTGGACAGCTCGCCTATCCGTTTCGTCACTAGCAGCACGGTTTCGAAGTAGCGGACATGAGCACCGATGTCGTCATCGCCCCGCAGGCGCGCACGCTCGGCCTCGGCAGCGTACCGGTCTGGGCGTGGTTCGGCGTATGGGCCTACGCCACCATCCTGATCAACGGCAATGTGCTGCTTGGCGACTCCGACACCTACTGGCAGATACTGACCGGCAAGTGGATCATCGAGCACCACGCGCTGCCGCGCGTCGACTTCTATTCCTTCACGCGGTCGGGGGTGCCCTGGATCTCGTCATCCTGGCTGGCGCAGGTGCTCTATGCGCAGGCCTATGAACTCGCGGGCTGGGCGGGCCCGGTCGTGCTGTCGGCCGCCGCGATCGCCGCGACGGCGGCGCAGCTTGCGTTCATCCTCAGCCGCCGCATTGCCCCGACGCTGGCGGTGCTGATCGCCTTTGCGGCGCTGATGCTGTTCGTCGACCACATGCTGGCGCGGCCCTATGTGCTGGCATTCCCGTTCCTGCTCGCCTGGGCGAACGGGCTATTGTCGGCGAGCGAGCGCCGCGAGCCGCCCTCCCTGCTGCTGCTGCCGCTGATCGCGGTGTGGGCCAATCTGCATGGCGGATTCCTGTTCGGCCTGGTGCTGGTCGGCGGTTTCGCGCTGGACGCGCTGTGGAACGCGGAGGCCTCGCAGCGCAGGTCGCTGGCCTTGCGCTGGGCGGCCTTCGGCATCGGCGCCGTCGCCGCGTGCTGCGTCACGCCCTATGGCTGGCAGTCGTTCCTCGCCGCGCGCAACATCCTCGATCTCGGCGAGGTGCTGCACGTCATCGCCGAATGGATGCCGGTCAATTTCTCGACGCTGACGGGCTTCGGCGCGGCCATGCTGATGCTGCTGGCGGCGGCGTTCTATGCCGGCATCCGGCTGTCGCCGCCGCGCATCGCGCTGCTGCTCGGATTGATGCACATGGCGCTGTCGCATGTGCGCAATGTCGAGCTGTTTGCGCTGCTGGTGCCGCTGGTGATGCTGGAGCCGGTCGCAACCCAGTTCGGCCTGAAGCGCGAGCCGCGCGGCGACAAGCCGTTCTCGGCCGGCTCGCTCGTGCTCGTCGCTGTGGTCGTCATCGCATCGACCTGGGCGTTTGCCGCGCGCGCCACCTTCGCGCCGCCGGCGGGGCAGTCGCCGGCTGCGGCCGTCGCGACGCTGAAGGCAAGCCATGCGAAGCGGGTGCTGAACGACCTTCCGTTCGGCGGCTACCTGATCTGGCAGGGCATCCCGGTCTTCCTCGACGGCAGGGCGGAGCTGTACGGCGAAACGTTCGAGATGGCCTATTTCCGCGCGCTGCAGCTCAAGGACGTCGACCTGTTTCTCGACCTGCTCAAGCGCCACGACATCGACGCCACGCTGCTGACGCCGGGGACGCCCGCGGTCGGCCTGCTCGACCGTCTCGACGGCTGGCGGCGGGTCTATGCGGACGATATCGCGGTGGTCCACGCCCGCGTTGGTGGCGGCGCTGGCAGCACGATCCGGCCCCACTAGGCAAACGCGTTACGCGTTTGTCGCGCGGAAGGCCGGTACTCGCTTTACCGGATCAGGCGAGCCGCCAGCCGCATCAGCCGATGGTTAATGCGCGGCTAACGGGCGCCGCAGGCCGCGCCGGTGGCGCGCAAGACTTCAACAATCAGTTTTCGCTATTCCTTGGTGGCAGAGAAGCTCCCGGAAAACCGCTCGATGTCGCCGCCCGCCTCACTCGCTTCGATCCGCCGCCTGGCACGCCGGTTTCGCCGCAGCCGGCGCGGCTCGACCATCGTCGAGTTCGCGCTGGTTGCGCCGCTGTTCTTCGCGCTGCTGTTCGCAATCATCGAGACTGCGCTGGTGTTCTACGCCAGCCAGGTGCTCGAGACCATCACGCAGGACTCCGCGCGCGCGGTCTTCACCGGCCAGGCACAATCCGGCCAGGTGCCGCTCTGCCAGGCGGGCGGCCAGCCCGCGCCCTGCACGCAGGCGGGGTTCGCGAGCTATGTCTGCCAGCAGGTCCCTGCGCTGTTCAACTGCAACAACATCTACATCGATGTCCGCAGCTATCCCGGGTTCTCGAACGTCACCATGAGCAGCCAGATCGACGCCGCCGGCAATTTCATCAACAACATGCAGTACAATCCCGGCGGTTCCTGCTCGATCGTCGTCGTGAGGCTGTTCTATCAGTGGCCGCTGATCGTCACGGGCCTCGGCTACAACATCTCCAATCTCACCGGCAACAAGCGGCTGCTCGCCGCCACGGCGGCGTTCCGCAACGAGCCGTATAACGGATCCTGCTGACGGAGCGCGCGATGGACACCACGTCGAACACCGTGTCGCTCAAGACCGCGTCGCTCCGGCGCTGGCCGCGGCAGGGCTGGCTTCGCCTGCGGCGCTCTGCCCTGGCGCTGGCCGGCGACTGCAAGGCGCTCGCGGCGGTCGAATTCGCCATGGTCGTGCCGTTGATGCTGGTGCTGTTCTTCGGCACCGTGGAGCTGGGATCGGCGGTGGCGATCAGCCGCAAGGTCACACTGATGGCGCACACCCTCTCCGACCTCACCTCGCAGTCGCCGCCGGCCGGCGTTTCCGATACCGATATCAACAATTACTTCACGGCCGCCAACAGCATCATGTGGCCCTACAATCCCGGCAGCCTGACGCCCTATCCGAACGCGCCGATGCAGGGCACGATCTCGGAGCTCTACATCGATCCCAACACGCTTGCGGCCCGCGTGCAGTGGAGCAAGGGCTCGGCGCCTCGCGCGCCGAGGTCGTCGGTCGTCATTCCGGCCGCGCTCGCGGTCGGCGGCACCTATCTCATCTACAGCGAGGTCAGCTACGCCTACGCGCCGCCGGTCGGCTACGTGCTGAAGACAGGCATCACGCTCAGCGATTTCGCCTATACGCGGCCGCGGCAGTCGGCCTGCGTGACCTATCCGGCGTCGGCCTCCGGCAACTCGACGCCCTGTCCACAGCTGTAGGCGGCGCGGTCCGCAAAAACGAACAAGGCCGCGCAGTCTAGCGCGGCCTTGTTGTTTCTTGTCGGCTTTTCGGCCTTGCCGCCGCGCGGTTCAACCCGCCGAGCGCAGATTGTCGGCCGACGACTTGCCCGAGCGGCGATCGGCGACGATCTCGTAGGAGATCTTCTGGCCCTCGCGCAGCGTGCCGAGCCCGGCGCGCTCAACGGCGCTGATGTGCACGAACACGTCGTTGCCGCCATCGTCCGGCTGAATGAAGCCGTAGCCTTTGGTTGCGTTAAACCACTTCACGGTTCCCATAGTCACGGGATAGTCCCTTCTCAGATGTATGGTCAAAACCCGCTTGCGCGGGCTGGTGTGCATCGAATTTTTGGAAGGGTCGTCAGCGTGAACCGGCTGTACCGGTGAGTTGCTAATGTCGTCCGGCCGAAAATCGATTACGGTAATAATATTGGAAGCAGGGGCGCAAAACAATCCTGACGCGCACGATTTTTGGCCGCGCGCGCCGCAAGATTGCCTGCGCGGCGACACCGTGTCGTCACACGTGGTCCGGCCACGCCTCCGCCTTTTATTTCAGCACGGTCCTTTCGGAAACCCGTGGCCGCCTCGCATGACCGCGGCCGTCCGGGTCCCGATCCAGCCCCCTAGCGACGGCGGAATTGGCCGCCGCGCTGGGCTCCGCCGCGCGGCGGGCCGCCCGGCGAGCTCGGCCGCTCGTCCTTGTGACGGAAGATCAGCCGCCCCTTTTCCAGGTCGTAGGGCGACATCTCGATCGTCACGCGGTCGCCGGCCAGCGTCTTGATCCGGTTCTTTTTCATCTTGCCGGCGGTGTAGGCGATGATCTCATGTCCGGCGTCGAGCTGCACGCGATAGCGGGCGTCGGGAAGAATTTCGGTGACCAGCCCTTCGAACTGGATCAGCTCCTCTTTAGCCATGTCATTCTCCAGGTCGGTCGACGGCTAGCGTGATTGGTTATGAGTGGATCGATTGGAGCGGGTATCGCGCCGCAAAAAGGCGATGCCATGGATTCCTTCAGTCTTGCCGCCGCCCTGCGGCGGACGGTGCGACTCCTGACGGTTACCTGATTGAGCGGCCATCTTACCACCTGAGCGGCGCCGTCGGCGAGGCCCTTTCGCGCCGGCCGGCTTCTCGTGCGCATGGCTGCCATGGCCGTGCGGCCCGGGGCGATTGCCGCGTTGTGGCGCAGCCACCGGCGCCTCGCGGTGAGCGGCGGTGCGGCGATCCTCGCGCGGCAGCGCGATCCTGATCAGGCGCTCGATGTCGCGCAGATAGGCCAGTTCCTCCCCGCCCGCGACCAGCGAGATCGCGGTGCCTTCGGCGCCGGCGCGCGCGGTGCGGCCGATGCGGTGGACATAGGTTTCGGGCACGTTGGGCAGGTCGAAATTGACCACGTGGCTGACGCCGTCGACGTCGATGCCGCGGGCGGCGATGTCGGTGGCGACCAGGGTGCGGATCTCGCCGGCGCGGAACGCTGCGAGCACCCGTTCGCGATGGTTCTGCGACTTGTTGCCGTGGATGGCGTTGGCGGCGATGCCGGCTTTCGCGAGGCCCTTCACCACCTTGTCGGCGCCGTGCTTGGTGCGTGTGAACACCAGCGCGCGGTCGACCGGCTCCTGCTTCAGGAGCTGGGCGAGGACCGCCGGCTTGGCGGTGAAATCCACCTGGATGATGCGCTGGCTGATGCGCTCGGCGGTCGAGGCAACAGGGGTTACCGCCACGCGCGCAGGCTCGCGCAGCATCGCGTCCGCAAGCTCGGCGATGTCCTTCGGCATGGTCGCCGAGAAGAACAGGGTCTGGCGCCGGGTTGGCAGCTTGGCGACGATCTTCCTGATGTCGTTGATGAAGCCCATGTCGAGCATGCGGTCGGCCTCGTCGAGCACGAGGAATTCGACCTGGCCGAGCTTGACGGCATTGCCCTGCACGAGGTCGAGCAGGCGGCCGGGGGTGGCGACCAGCACGTCGACGCCCTGCAGCAGGGAGCGCACCTGGCGGCCCATCGGCACGCCGCCGATCGTGAGCGCCGAGGAGAGGCGGACGTGACGGCCATAGGCGTTGAAGCTATCGAGAATCTGCCCGGCCAATTCGCGGGTCGGGCTCAGCACCAGGACGCGGGCGTTCTTGGGCTGCGGCTTGATCCGGTTCTGCAGCAGGCGGTGGAGGATCGGAAGCGCGAAGGCGGCGGTCTTGCCGGTGCCGGTCTGGGCGATGCCGATCACGTCGCGGCCTTCAAGCGCAAGCGGAATGGTCTGGGCCTGGATCGGCGTCGGCGTCAGGTAATTCTCTTCCTTGAGCGCACGCGCGATTGTCTCGGCCAGGCCGAAATCCTGAAAGGAGGTCAAAAGGGGGATCTTTCCATATGAAAACAGCGCCCTGCCAGTCGGCGGGGTGCGCTGGACGTCTTGAGTGACGTCCGCGTGTTGGGACGTCGGTTCGTCGGGATGAAGGGGCGAACCAGAAGCCTGCTTAAGGGCCAAGAACACGCGGCTCGCGACGACCTGATTCGCTTCAGCGACCAAGGTCTTGGCGACCATATGGAACGTAAAGCCGACGCTTTCAAGGTCAAATCGTGCGTATGGCTACCGATTGCTCGAAAAATCAGCCGCGACGGCTGCCGTAAATTTAGACAGTCGTCGGCTATTGCCTAGAGATTATACATTTTGCTGCCACGGCATACATTTGATCGGGCCATAAATTGGGCAATTCGCCTTTGGGCGAGGCGGCAGAAGGACAGATTTCCAAACAGTCCCATAGGCTTAGGTCCGTTTCCCGGTAATGGCATGCTTCTTGCGATTCCTGTCGCCGCGGGCGGCCAAGGGGGCCGTCGCAAGCGTTCAACGCCTGCGTCAGGGAGATGATTGTTCATGTCTACTCAACCCACTCACGGAATAGCGGAGCCTCTGAGCCGCCGACGCTGGCTCGCGGCGACCGCAGGCCTCGTGCTTGGCCTCGCCGCCTTCACCCAGGCCAAGGCGGCCGACGACACCATCAAGGTCGGCGTGCTGCATTCGCTGTCCGGCACCATGGCCATCAGCGAGACCACGCTGAAGGACACCATCCTTTTCCTCATCGACGAGCAGAACAAGAAGGGCGGCGTGCTCGGCAAGAAGCTCGAGGCCGTGGTCGTCGATCCCGCCTCGAACTGGCCGCTGTTTGCGGAAAAGGCGCGCGAGCTCATCACCAAGGACAAGGTCGCGGTCGTGTTCGGCTGCTGGACCTCGGTGTCGCGCAAATCGGTGCTGCCGGTGTTCAAGGAGCTCGACAACATCCTGTTCTACCCGGTGCAGTATGAAGGCGAGGAGAGCGAGCGCAACGTGTTCTACACGGGTGCGGCGCCGAACCAGCAGGCGATCCCCGCCGTCGACTACCTGATGAAGGAAGAGAAGGTGAAGCGCTGGGTGCTCGCCGGCACCGACTACGTCTATCCGCGCACCACCAACAAGATCCTCGAAGCCTATCTGAAGTCGAAGGGCGTCAAGGATGACGACATCATGATCAACTACACGCCGTTCGGCCATTCCGACTGGCAGACCATCGTCGCCGACATCAAGAAGTTCGGCTCGGCCGGCAAGAAGACCGCGGTGGTGTCCACCATCAACGGCGACGCCAACGTGCCGTTCTACAAGGAGCTCGGCAACCAGGGCATCAAGGCGACCGACATTCCGGTGGTCGCGTTCTCGGTCGGTGAAGAGGAGCTTGCCGGCATCGACACCAAGCCGCTGCTCGGCCATCTGGCCGCCTGGAACTACTTCGAGTCGATCAAGACGCCGGCCAACGAGAAGTTCATCAAGGAATGGCAGGCCTACACCAAGAACCCGAAGCGCACCACCAACGATCCGATGGAAGCGCACTACATCGGCTTCAACATGTGGGTGAAGGCGGTCGAGAAGGCGAAATCCACCGATCCCGACAAGGTGATCGACGCGCTGCCCGGCATCGAGACGCCGAACCTGACCGGCGGCGTCGCCAAGATGCTGCCGAACCATCACATCACCAAGCCGGTGTTCATCGGCGAGATCAAGGGCAACGGCCAGTTCGACGTGGTGTGGAAGACGCCGGGCCTGGTGGCCGGCGACGCCTGGTCGAAGGAGCTGGAAGGCTCCAAGGACCTGATCGGCGACTGGGTCGGCAAGAAGTGCGGCAACTACAACACCAAGACCAACAAGTGCGGCGGTCAGGGTTCCTGATCGGCTGATGCAAGCCAAGAAGGGAAGGCGGCGACCTGCCGCCTTCCGCGCCTTCTGCCGGGGTAGTCCAGTGGTTGCCAACGTCCTCCATCGTCTTCGCCTGCTTCTGCTGGCGATCGTCTTGAGCGCGTTCGCGCTTCCGGCGCTTGCCGGGCCGTTCGAGGATGCGGTCGGCAAGTTCGCCAATGACGAGTTTTCCGACACCGAGGAGGCGATCGGGACGGTCGCGACCTCGGGCAATCCGCTTGCCTTTTCGATCATCAGCGCGCTGCAGGACGGCCGCCTGATGGCCGATCCCGAGAGCAAGAAGGTCTATATCACCGGCGCCGACGGCAAGGCGGTCGATGCCGCCACCGGCGCAGCCGTCGACAGCGTGCCTGACAGCGCCAGTGCGGTGCGCCTCAACAACCGGCTGCGCCGCACCGTGGAAGCCGCGCTCGGCGGCCTGACGCTGCTCTCGCCCGATCCGGCGAAACGGATCGCGGCCGCGCAATCCGTGTTCAAATCCCATGACGAGGCGCTGCTGCCGGTCGTCGAAGGCGCGCTCGCCAAGGAAACCGGCAAGAGCGCCAAGCAGGCCTTCAGCGAAGCCCGCGCCGCCATCATCCTGTTCAAGCCGGACGCTTCCGACAGCGACAAGCTCGATGCGATCGCGACCCTCAAGGCGCGCGGCGACCAGGAGGCGCTGGCGCTTCTGACCAGTCTCGGCGCCGATCAGCCGCCGCTGGTGGCCAAGGCGGCAGCGGGTGCGATCTCCTCGATCCAGGGCAATCTGGCGCTGTGGTCGGCGGTGCAGAACGGCTGGTACGGGCTCTCGCTCGGCTCGGTGCTGCTGCTGGCGGCGATCGGCCTTGCCATCACCTTCGGCGTGATGGGCGTGATCAACATGGCGCATGGCGAGATGGTGATGCTGGGCGCCTACACCACCTTCGTGGTGCAGGAGGCGATCCGCACCTCATACCCGCAATTGTTCGACTATTCGCTCCTGATCGCGGTGCCGCTCGCCTTTCTCGTCGCAGGCGCGGTCGGCGTGCTGATCGAGCGCACGATCATCCGCTTCCTCTACGGCCGGCCGCTGGAGACGCTGCTCGCGACCTGGGGCCTGTCGCTGGTGCTGCAGCAGGCGGTGCGCACCGCGTTCGGCCCGACCAACCGCGAGGTCGGCAATCCCTCCTGGATGAGCGGCGCGTTCGAGCTCGGCCAGATCACGATCACCTATAACCGGCTCTGGATTCTCTGCTTCACGCTCGCGGTATTCGCGATCCTGCTCGCGATGCTGCGCTTCACTTCGCTGGGTTTGCAGATGCGCGCGGTCACGCAGAATCGCCGCATGGCGGCCTCGATGGGGATCGCGACCTCGCGGGTCGACGCCCTGACCTTCGGCCTCGGCTCGGGGATCGCCGGGATCGCCGGCGTCGCGCTATCGCAGATCGACAATGTCAGCCCCAATCTCGGCCAGAGCTACATCATCGACAGCTTCATGGTCGTCGTGTTCGGCGGCGTCGGCAATCTCTGGGGCACGCTGGTCGGCGCCTTCACGCTCGGCATCGCCAACAAGTTCCTGGAGCCGGTCGCCGGCGCCGTGCTCGGCAAGATCGCGATCCTGGTCTTGATCATCCTGTTCATCCAGAAGCGCCCGCGCGGCCTGTTCGCGCTCAAGGGCAGAGCGGTGGAAGCATGATGCCGCATGTCCTGACGCGCTCGCTGGATCGCGCGGCGACCACCTTCATCCTGGTGGTCGCGGCCTGCGGCGTCTTGATCCCGCTGTCGAACCTGCTGCTGCCGGCGGGCTCGGCCTTCCAGGTGCCGACCTATCTGGTGGCGCTGTTCGGCAAATATGTCTGCTACGCGATCCTGGCCCTGTCGATCGACCTGATCTGGGGCTATTGCGGTATCCTCTCGCTCGGCCATGGCGCGTTCTTCGCGCTCGGCGGCTATGCCATGGGCATGTACCTGATGCGCCAGATCGGCAGCCGCGGCGTCTACGGCAACCCGGTGCTGCCCGACTTCATGGTGTTCCTGAACTGGCAGAAGCTGCCGTGGTACTGGTTCGGCTTCGACAATTTTGCGTTTGCGGCGCTGATGATCGTGCTGGTGCCGGGTCTGCTCGCCTTCTGCTTCGGCTGGCTCGCCTTCCGCTCCCGCGTCACGGGAGTCTATCTCTCGATCATCACGCAGGCGATGACCTATGCGCTCTTGCTCGGCTTCTTCCGCAACGATTTCGGCTTCGGCGGCAACAACGGCCTGACCGACTTCAAGGACATCCTCGGCTTCAACGTGCAGGCCGACGGCACCCGCGCCGCGCTGTTCACCTTGAGCTGCCTCGCGCTGATCGCGGGCTTCCTGATCTGCCGCGCGGTCGTCACCTCCAAGCTCGGCAAGGTGCTGATCGCGATCCGCGACGCGGAATCGCGCACCCGCTTTCTCGGCTACCGTGTCGAATCCTACAAGCTGTTCGTGTTCACGCTGTCGGCCTGCATGGCCGGCGTCGCCGGCGCGCTCTATGTGCCGCAGGTCGGCATCATCAATCCGAGCGAGTTCGCACCGGGCAATTCCATCGAGGCCGTGATCTGGGTCGCGGTCGGCGGCCGCGGCACGCTGGTCGGCGCCGCGCTCGGCGCCGTCGTCGTCAACTACGCCAAAACCTTCTTCACCTCGGGCCCGCTCGCGCCCTACTGGCTGTTCATGCTGGGCGCGCTGTTCATCCTGGTGACGCTGCTGCTGCCGAAGGGCATCGTCGGCACCTTCAACGCCTGGTGGGAGCCGTGGAAGGCGGCCCGCCGCGCCGATGCCGCAAGTGCGGCGCGCGAGGACGGCGTCAGCGAACCCAAGATGGCGGAGTGAGCGCATGAACATCATGGACACCCGCGCCACATCAGCGCTGCTCTATCTCGACGGCGTGCATGTCTCTTTCGACGGCTTCCACGCCATCAACAACCTGTCGCTGACGCTGGCGCCGGGCGAGATGCGCGCCATCATCGGCCCGAACGGCGCCGGCAAGACCACGATGATGGACATCATCACCGGCAAGACCAGGCCGGACGAGGGCGTCGTGCTGTTCGACGGCGTCACCGACCTGACCCGGCTGGATGAGACCCGCATCGCCGAGCTCGGCATCGGGCGCAAATTCCAGAAGCCGACCGTCTTCGAGAGTCAGACGGTGGAGGACAACCTGCTGCTTGCTCTCAATGTCGACCACAGCGTGAAGGGCACGCTGCTCTGGCGCGGCAACAGCACGGACAGCGAGCGTATCGAGCGGGTGCTGGAGACCATCCGCCTCACCGATGCGCGCCGTCGCCTTGCGGGCAGCCTGTCACACGGCCAGAAGCAATGGCTGGAGATCGGCATGCTGCTGGCGCAGGACCCGAAGCTGCTCCTGGTCGACGAGCCCGTCGCCGGGATGACCGACGTCGAGACGCATCTCACCGCCGAACTGCTCAAGCAGATCAACAAGGACCACACCGTGATGGTGGTCGAGCACGACATGACCTTCGTGCGCGAGCTCGGCGTCAAGGTGACCTGCCTGCACGAGGGCAGCGTGCTTGCGGAGGGCACGATCGACCAGGTGTCGTCGAACGAGCGGGTGATCGAGGTTTATCTGGGACGATGACGACGATGACCGCTTCCCTCATCCTCCTTCTTTCAGGGCAAGGAAACGGCCGTGGCGCTCTTCTCCTTCCCCTTGAAAATGGGAGAGCCGGGGAGGGGATCATGGCGGACGAAGGATGCTTCCGATGCTCGAGGTGAAAGACATCAACCTCTATTACGGCGCGGCGCAGGCGCTGCGCGGCGTCTCGCTTGCGGCCGCGCCCGGCAAGGTCACCTGTGTGCTCGGCCGCAACGGCGTCGGCAAGACCTCGCTGCTCCGCGCCCTGGTGGGCCAATATCCGGTCGCCTCGGGCTCGATCAGCTTCGACGGCGCCGACATCACGGGCCTCAAACCCTATGAGCGGGCGCGGCGCGGCATCGGCTTCGTGCCGCAGGGCCGCGAGATTTTTCCCCTTCTGACGGTCGAGGAGAACCTCAAGACCGGCTTTGCGCCCTTGAAGCGCGAGGACCGCAGCATTCCGAACGACGTGTTTTCGCTGTTTCCGGTGCTGGAATCCATGCTGGGGCGCCGCGGCGGCGACCTCTCCGGCGGCCAGCAGCAGCAACTCGCGATCGGGCGCGCGCTCGTCATGCGACCGAAACTGCTGCTGCTCGATGAGCCGACCGAGGGCATCCAGCCCTCGATCATCAAGGATATCGCGCGGGCGATCTCCTACTTGCGCAACCTCGGCAACATCGCCATCGTGCTGGTCGAGCAATATCTCGACTTTGCCTGTGAGCTCGGCGACAGTTTCGCGGTGATGGACCGGGGTGCGGTGAAATATGCCTGCGACCGCACAGCCCTCGACCCCGCCGAAATCAGCCGCCAGATGGCGCTGTAAGGACTTTAAGGGCGCGGCGGCCTTTCGACCGCGTTCCGGGAGGATGGATGCGCAGTGAGGCGGCTAACACGTTCGCGGCCAACCGCGCGCGCGGCGCGGTTGCTTTCGAGGTGGCCGAGCGCGAAGGCGCCACGAGGCGCGGCGCTTTGCATGAATCCGGCTCGTTGCGCGTGCGCTTTCCCGCGCCCGAGGATAAGGGTCTCTCCGCCGTGCTGGTGAACACCGCTGGTGGCATCGCTGGCGGCGACCGCTTCGAGGTCGGCATCTCCGTTGAAGCGGGCGCCCGGCTGACGCTGACCACGGCGGCGGCCGAAAAGATCTATCGCGCGGCGGATGCGGCGGCCGAGCTCAGCGTCACCCTGAAGGTCGCCGACGGCGCGCATCTCGCCTGGCTGCCGCAGGAGACCATCCTGTTCGATCGCGCACGCCTGACGCGGCGCATCGAGATCGAGCTTTCAGAAGGCGCTTCGCTGCTGTTGTGCGAAATTGTCGTGTTCGGCCGGACCGCGATGGGCGAACGCATGCAAAGCGGCGCCTTCATCGACCGCTGGCGCCTGCGCCGCGGCGGCCGGCTTGTCTTTGCCGAGACGGTTCGCCTCGACGGTGACATCGGAGGCAGGCTGGCGCGGCCTGCGGTCGCCAAGGGCGGCGTTGCCATTGGCACCGCGCTGATCGTGCCGGGCGACGAAGCGCTGGTCGCGCGCATCCGCGAGCGGTCGGGCGCGTTCGCCGGCGAAGTCGGCGTCTCCGCCTGGAACGGATTTGCCATGGCGCGTTTCTGCGCCCAGGATGCCGCCGCGCTGCGTGCCGATATGATGGCGGTACTGGGCGCCGCCGACCGTGCAGCTTTGCCGCGGCTCTGGCTCAACTAGATCGAAAACGTCAATCCGAGTGCTGGCATGAATCTCTCCCCCCGCGAAAAGGACAAGCTTCTGATCTCGATGGCGGCCATGGTGGCGCGGCGCCGCCTGGAGCGCGGCGTCAAGCTCAACCACCCCGAGGCGATCGCGATCATTTCCGATTTCATCGTCGAGGGCGCGCGTGATGGCCGCACCGTCGCCGAGCTGATGAAGTCGGGCGCGGAAGTTCTGACGCGCGAGCAGGTGATGCCGGGAATCCCCGAGATGATCCACGACATTCAGGTCGAGGCGACTTTCCCGGATGGGACCAAGCTCGTCACCGTGCATCAGCCGATCCGGTGACGACGTCATTCCGGTGCGGCCGGTACGGCCGAACCCGGAATCTGGAGGTTATCAGATTCGAGATTCCGGGTTCGCGCTGCGCGCGCCCCGGAATGACAGGAGGAGGACAAGAATGATCCCCGGCGAACTCTTCATCCAGGACGGCGAGATCGAGCTCAATGCCGGCCGCAAGACCGTGACGCTGACGGTGGCCAATTCAGGCGACCGGCCGATCCAGGTCGGCTCGCACTACCATTTCTTCGAGACCAACCCGGCGCTGAAATTCGATCGGAAAAAGGCGCGCGGCATGCGGCTCGATATCGCGGCCGGCACTGCGGTGCGCTTCGAGCCGGGACAGACGCGGGAAGTGCATCTCGTCGCGCTTGCCGGCAAGCGCACCGTCTACGGCTTTCGCGGCGACGTGATGGGGAAGTTGTGATTCCATGTTGACCGGAATCCGTCTCATCTCGGAAGCTGCCGAGCTGGCCGCACATCGCCACGCCGGCACGGCGCGCAAGGGGCGCGGCAGCGAGCCCTACATCAACCACCTCGCCGAGGTGGCGAACCTGCTCGCGCGAGTGACCGATGGCGCCGATGCCGAGCTGATAGCGGCCGGCTGGCTGCATGATGTGATCGAGGATACCGCAACCACGCGCGAGGAGCTGGCGCAGAAGTTCGGCGAGCGCGTCGCGGCGCTGGTCGTGGGGTGCACCGACGACATGAGCCTGTCCAAGGCCGAGCGCCGGAAGAAACAGATCGAGGACGCGCCGCACAAATCGCCCGGCGCAAAGCTGATCAAGATCGCCGACAAGGTCAGCAACGTGCGCGCGCGCATATTTCTAAATGCGAGCGCGGAGCAGCGCGAAGAACTGGCCGACTATGTCGCCTGGGCCGAGCAGGTCGTCGCCGGATGTCGCGGCGTGAATGCGGCGCTCGACAAGATGTTCGACGATGCGGTCGCTGAAGCGAGGAGTTCGCTGTGAGGACGCAAACGCATGGTTTGCGCACGGGCGCCGTATCGAAAGCGGTCTGTGCTCTTGTTGCGAGCCTTGCCACTTTTCTCCTGGCTTCGTCCGCATCCGCCAATGAAGTGAAATGGCGTCAGACGAAATTCGATGACGGTGCATTTATGCTGTACATCGCGGAGACCGCTGAGGCGACCGATGCGATCGGATCGATATCTTTTCATTGCGCGCCCGGATCCGGCGCGGTCAAGGTTTCCGAGACTAACATTCAGGACAAAAGCGTGCGGGCCGCGATTGCGGATCTGATTCTGAATGACGGATACCCGATCGTGCGGCTCGATCCGGGGCCGGAAACCTCTGTCCTCGATAAAATCGCCTCCTACGACTCGGGTGGCTGGGGATACGATTTCAACGTCGCCCCCAACGACGCGGCGTTCAAGGCGTTTGAGAAGACAGGCTTCTTCAAATTCAAGATCGGGAATGCGGCAGTTCGGTTCGGTATTGAGGCGGGGCGCGGCGATATCGCCCGATTTGGGGCCGCCTGCCGGAAAACACCCTGACAGAAGCACTTCTGAGAGAGCAAGGATTCAAGAATGACATCGAAAATCTCTCGACGCGTCTATGCCGACATGTTCGGGCCGACCACCGGCGACCGTGTGCGGCTCGCCGACACCGACCTCATCATCGAGGTGGAGAAGGATTTCACCACCTACGGCGAAGAGGTAAAGTTCGGCGGCGGCAAGGTGATCCGCGACGGCATGGGCCAGTCGCAAGCAACCAACCGGCAGGGCGCGGCCGATACCGTGATCACCAACGCGCTGATCGTCGATCACTGGGGTATCGTGAAAGCCGATGTCGCGATCAAGGAAGGCATGATCTCGGCGGTCGGCAAGGCCGGCAATCCCGACATCCAGCCCAATGTGACCATCGTGATCGGACCGGGCACCGACGTGATTGCGGGGGAGGGGAAGATCCTCACCGCAGGGGGATTCGACAGCCACATCCATTTCATCTGCCCGCAACAGATCGAGCATGCGCTGATGTCTGGTGTCACCTCGATGCTGGGCGGCGGCACCGGCCCCTCGCACGGCACGTTCGCCACCACCTGCACGCCAGGGCCCTGGCACATGGCGCGGATGATCCAGTCGTTCGACGCCTTCCCGGTCAATCTCGGTATCTCGGGCAAGGGCAATGCGTCGCGTCCGGCGGCGCTGGCCGAGATGATCAAGGCGGGCGCCTGCGCGCTCAAGCTGCACGAGGACTGGGGCACGACGCCGGCCGCGATCGACAATTGCCTTTCAGTCGCCGACGACTACGACGTCCAGGTGATGCTGCATTCCGACACGCTGAACGAATCCGGATTCGTCGAGGACACAGTAAAGGCCTTCAAGGGCCGCACCATCCACGCCTTCCACACCGAAGGCGCCGGCGGCGGCCACGCGCCCGACATCATCAAGATCGCCGGCTTGAAGAACGTCCTGCCGTCGTCGACCAATCCGACGCGCCCCTTCACCCGCAACACCATCGACGAGCATCTGGACATGCTGATGGTGTGCCACCATCTCGATCCCTCGATCGCGGAAGACCTTGCGTTTGCCGAGAGTCGCATCCGGAAGGAGACCATCGCCGCCGAAGACATCCTGCACGATCTCGGCGCACTCTCGATGATGTCGTCGGATTCGCAGGCCATGGGCCGTCTCGGCGAGGTCATCATCCGCACCTGGCAGACCGCCGACAAGATGAAGAAGCAGCGCGGATCGTTGCCGCAGGACAAGGGCAAGGACAACGACAATTTTCGCGTCAGGCGCTACATCGCCAAATACACCATCAACCCCGCGATCGCGCACGGCGTGTCAAAACTGATCGGCTCGGTCGAGAAGGGCAAGCTCGCCGACCTCGTGCTGTGGTCGCCGGCCTTCTTCGGCGTCAAGCCGGACCTGATCATCAAGGGCGGCTCGATTGTTGCCGCGCCCATGGGCGACCCCAACGCCTCGATCCCGACCCCGCAGCCGGTGCATTACCAGCCGATGTTTGCTGCCTTCGGCAAGTCGCTGACGGCATCGTCCGTCGTCTTCACCTCGAAGGCCGCGGTGGCGGGCGGGCTGGCGCGCAAGCTCGGCATTTCGAAGCAGCTCTATGCGGTGCAGAACACCCGCGGCAAGATCTCCAAGAAGAGCATGGTCCACAATGACGCCACGCCCCATATCGAGGTCGATCCGGAAACCTATGAGGTGCGCGCCGATGGCGAACTGCTGACCTGCGCGCCGGCGGAGGTATTGCCGCTGGCGCAGCGTTATTTCATGTTCTAGGAAACGTCGGAAAAGCAACGGGAGGATTGCATGATCTATGTCATCGCCACCACGCAGATGAAGCCCGAGAGCCGCGAGGCCTTCATCAACGGGCACAAGGCGTGCATCGCCGAAACGCGGAAAGAGAAGGGCTGCATCGCTTATGAGGGCCACGTCAGCGTCAACGATCCCAACCTGTATGTGGTGGTCGAGCGCTGGGAAAGCCGCGACGATCTCAACGCGCATGCCCGCGCGCCGCACATGAAGGTGTGGCGCGAACTTTCCGCATCGCTGAAGGCCTCGCCGACGCTGATCGAGATCATCAGCGACGGCAAGGTCGATAAGATCTCCGCATGATCCGCGCTACGGATGTGAAGCCGCAGCATCGCTGGACCGCGGCGCCGGCCGACACCGTCGTGCTCGATTTCGACGACCGGCATCGGCGGCGGCTGGTGATGTGCGGCACGCGCGGCCTCGAATTCCTGCTCGATCTCGAAAACGCCGTGGCGTTGCGCGGCGGCGACGCCCTGGTGCTGGAGGATGGAAGGCTGGTCGAGGTGGTGGCAGCGCCCGAGCCGCTGATCGAGATTCGCGGGGCCGATCCGCATCATCTGATCCGCGTCGCCTGGCATCTCGGCAACCGCCATCTGCCGACCCAGATCATGCCGAAGGCGCTGCGTATCCGAAAGGATCACGTGATCGAGGCGATGGTGAAGGGATTGGGCGCGCGCGTCGTCGCGATCGAGGCGCCGTTCGATCCCGAGGGCGGTGCCTATGCCGGCGCCGCGCATGCTCACGTTTCCGAGAACCACGCGCCGCATCACGCCGCGCATGATCATGCGCACGATCATGGCGATCATGATCACCACCATGACCACCACCATCATGACGAGCATTGCGACCACGATCATCATCACGGCCATTCCCATGCTCATGACCACAAATGAGCCGGAGCGGGCGCGGAGTGACCTGACGGAGCGCGAGGCGGCCTCGCTCTACCGTCTCATGACCTGGCTGTCGCCGGCCTTTCCGGTCGGCGGCTTCTCCTATTCCAGCGGCATCGAATGGGCGGTGGAGGCGGCCGACGTCCGGGATGCGGCGACGCTGCAGGACTGGCTTGCCGCGATGCTCACGGACGGCTCGGGTTTCTGCGACGGTGTCTTCCTGGCGCAGGCGCATCGCGCGGCGGAAGCTGCCGATGAGATCGCTTTGAAAGAAGTCGCGGAGCTTGCGGCGGCCTTTGTGCCCTCGCGCGAGCGGCAGCTCGAGACGTCAGCGCAGGGCCGCGCCTTTGTCGAGATCGCGCGCACCGCCTGGAATTGCGATGGCCTGGAGGCGACGCTGGCGGCATGCGACGGCGCGATCGTCTACCCGGTCGCGGTCGGCATCGTCGGCGCCATGCATGGAATTCCGCTGCGGCCGCTGCTGCACGCCTTCCTGCACGCGGTGACGTCGAACTGGATTTCGGCCGCCAGCCGCCTCGTTCCGCTCGGCCAGACCGACAGCCAGCGCGTGCTCGCCGCGCTCGAGAGCGTGGTCGCGGCCACCGCCGCGCGCGCGGCAGTGGCCTCGCTCGACGATCTCGGCAGCGCGACTTTCCGCGCCGACCTGGCAGGCCTGAGGCACGAGACGCAGTACACGCGGTTGTTCAGGTCATGAGACGGATGGTACCCCAGGCGCCGTCCCGGCGTTCGCCGGGACCACAACAATTGAGGGATTGCTGACATGGCTAGTTCTCACGGCCCCCTGCGTGTCGGCGTCGGCGGTCCCGTCGGCTCGGGCAAGACCGCGCTGATGGATCTGCTCTGCAAGGCGCTGCGCGAACGCTACGACATCGCCGCCATCACCAACGACATCTACACCAAATGGGATGCAGAGTTCCTGGTGCGTTCGGGATCGCTGACGGCGGACCGCATTGCCGGCGTCGAGACCGGCGGCTGCCCGCATACCGCGATCCGTGAGGACGCCTCGATGAACCTCGCGGCCGTTGCCGACATGCGGGCCAAGTTTCCCGGTCTCGATCTGGTGCTGATCGAGTCCGGCGGCGACAATCTCGCCGCCACCTTCTCGCCCGAGCTTGCAGACCTCACGATCTATGTGATCGACGTGGCCGCCGGCGACAAGATCCCCTCCAAGGGCGGCCCCGGAATCACCCGCTCCGACCTCCTGGTGATCAACAAGATCGATCTCGCGCCCCATGTCGGTGCTTCGCTCGACAAGATGGATGCGGATACGCGTCGGATGCGCGGCGAGCGGCCGTTCGTGATGACCAACCTGAAGAAGGGCGAGGGGCTGGAGAAGATCACGGCCTTCATCGAGGCCAAAGGTGGGCTGCGCCCGGCGGCGCCGGCCGGCGCCGCGAGGCCGGCGCGTTAACCCTTGTGACGGGCTGTCGCGGGCTTTTTAGAAGGATTTCAGCGCGCGGGGCGGAACCAATCCTGCGTGACGCTATTGTCGTTCTCCGGACTTGCTCCGGGGCTTGGCCGGCCCAGCCCGTGGTGGGGCTCGGTTAATCCTCCTCTCCAAGTTTAGTTGCGCGCTTCTGATGCCTCCTCCATTATCCCGCCCGGTTGGGCCCAATCTGTCGTGGCTTGCGAAGAGGCGAGCGGATTCCAGATGATTTCAGCGCTGCCTCGCCAATCCCTCATTTCCTGAGTAAGCCGCGTGGTTCGGTTGGGCTTTATCATCGGTTTCATCGCGCTCATCGGAGTCCTGCTCTCCGGGCTTGCGGCCTATCGCGTTCACGACCAGGAATTGACCATCGACGGCATTGCGCTGGCGCGCGCGATCGACGTGCATGCCAGCCTGGTGCAGGACCGTCTCACCGAGCGCGAGTTGCTGGCCCGTGTCGCGTCGGGCCTTTTCCGCTCGCCCTCGGTGGTGAAGGCCAGCATGCTGGAGCCGCTGCGCTCCTCGATCTATGCGTTCAAGACCGATTTCGTGGTGGCGGGCTGGGTGGCGCGGCTCAAGCCGGGCGATCTCGATGCAGCGCGCGGTGAACTCGCCAGCGCCGGCTTCGCCAACCCGACGATCCGCAACTATGACGACAAGCCGCTCGATACCGCGGCGATCAGTCAGCCGATCGACGTGCTGATGGATGTCGAGCCGCGCAACGCGGAGACGCGCACCTTTCCGGGGCGGGCGCTCGACAGCAATCCGGTGGTCGGGCCGATGCTGGCGCAGGCGATGGCGGCGGGAAAGCCGGTCGCCTCCGATCCGCTGCCGCTGTTGCGCGCCAATGGACCGATGGGGCTGATGCTGGCGGCGCCGGTGGTGCCGCCCGGCGCCACTGCACCGGCCGGCTTCGTGACGTTTTCCTACGAGCTTTCGCCGCTGATGCTCACCAACGACGACCTGTCGCTGTTCTCGGTGGCGCTGAAGGATCCGCGCAACGACAATGGCGAGCTGGTCGCGAACGACCGGGGCGTGGTTTCCGAGCGGACGGTCGCGCCCGCAAGCCCGCCGCCGTCGGCGGTGCGCACGGTGACGTTCGGCAACCGCGACTGGCGGCTTGCCTATTATGCCAAGACCAACGCCGTGAAGCGCGCCGAGCAGACCGCGGCCATCGTGGCGGCGATCGGCCTGTCGCTGACCGGCATCATCTGCGGCCTGTTCGGCTATGTCGCCTATAACAACCTGCGCCTTTCCCGTGAAATCCAGGTCCGGATCGGATTCGAGCGCAGGCTGACCGCCGTGATCGACGAGCTCAACCACCGGGTCAAGAACATCCTGGCGGTGATCCAGTCGATCGTGACGCGCACGCTGCGGCACGGCTCCGATATCGACGTGGCGCGCGAACTGCTGATCGGGCGCATCCACGCGATGTCGAACGTGGTGTCGCTGTTGAGCGAGAGCCAGTGGCAGGGCGTGCAGCTCAAGGGCCTGTTCGAGGCGCGCGCCATCCCGCATGCCGAGCGCATCGCGGTCAGCGGCCCCGACATCGCGGTGAGCGCGCGCGCCGCCCAGAGCTTGTCGCTTCTGTTCTTCGAGCTGGCCTCGCATTCGGACGAGGGACTGTCGCTGGTCGGCAAGCATCCGCACATCACCGCGAAATGGGAGGTGACGGGCGAGGGCTCCGAGCAGACCTTCCACTTCCGCTGGGAGGAGTTCAACACCAGCGAGGCGACCCGCCGCACCGACAGTGATTTCGGCGTGATCCTGCTCGATCGCGTCGCGCCGGAGGCGCTCGGCGGCGTCGCCAAGCGCTACTTCACCGATGTGAGCTATGTCTACGAGCTCACCGCGCCGATGGACACCGTGGTCGACATGAACGAGCGCGATCGCACCGAAAAATTCTCCGCGCCGGTGCGCCCGCCGCGGTAGCGCGATTTTGCGAATCGCGCATCGCCAAAATGCACATGGCGGGCACGAGGCCCGCCATGGCTAAGCTCTTTCGGACCGCGAGGACCTAGCCGTTGCCGCCGATCACGGCGCGCACCGTCTCGTCAGGGCCGAAATCCTCGGCGCCCTCCACATAGAGCAGGGCTGCAAGCTTCGACCGTGCACGGTTGACGCGGCTCTTGATGGTGCCGACCGCGCAGCCGCAGATCGCCGCCGCGTCCTCGTAGGAGAAGCCGGAGGCGCCGACCAGGATCAGCGCTTCACGCTGGTCCTGCGGCAGCTTGTCGAGCGCTGTACGGAACTCCTCGAATTCCAGATGCGCGTTCTGCGACGGCTGCGTCTTCAGCGTCTTGGCATAGTTGCCCTCGGCATCCTCGACCTCGCGCCGCCGCTTGCGGTAGTCGGAGCGAAACAGGTTGCGCAGGATCGTGAACAACCAGGCCGGCAGGTTCGAGCCGGGCTGGAACGAGTCGATATTGGCGAGCGCCCGCAGCAGGGTCTCCTGCACGAGGTCGTCGGCGCGGTCGCCATTGCCGCTCAGCGAAATGGCGAAGGCGCGCAGGCTCGGCACCGCTGCCAGGATGTCGTCGCGAAGGGATTCTGTGAGAGGCATTACTCCCTCCCGTCATTATTCTGGTCGTTTGGACCCCCGCTTCCTCCCACTTGGTGCGCTGCCTGCGGTACATCAAGCTTGCGGATCAGTTCCGCGAAGCGTTCCGGAACTCCCTGTCGCACCACGTCGTCATACATGGCACGCAACTGGTGACCGATCCTGGATTGGATCTCGGCGTTCAGGCCTCCCTTCCCGGGGGTCATATTCTTGTTGGCTGGAGACTTTGCATCCTTCATGACCTGTTCCACGTTTCCCCGAGTGTTAAGTCTCTGTATTGTCATGTGTTATTTCGAGAGCTGAGGTGCGGTGTCGGGAAGCTAATGCGAATTCCGCTGAAAAGTTCCCAGCATCGGTGGAACTTTTCGCGTGTTCATGCGTAGTCAGCCGACCAGGGGAACCCGGGCCGGCCCCTCCAGGAGATGCAAGGCCCAAAATCGATGGAGTGGGGATGTCCCGATCACAGCTTGTTGCTGAACATTTGCCACTGCTGCGCCGCTATGCCCGCGCGCTGACCGGAAGCCAGACGTCCGGCGACGCCTATGTCGCCGCGATGCTGGAGGCGATGCTGCAGGATCCGTCCGTGCTCGATGAGCGCCATGGCCCCCGCGCAGGGCTGTTCCGGCTGTTCACCCAGATCTGGAATTCGGTCTCGATCAACGAGGACACCGAGGTCCGGACCCTGCCGATGCCGCCGGAGCGTCGGTTGTCCAACATCACGCCGCTGCCTCGCCAGGCTTTCCTGCTGTTGTCGCTCGAAGGCTTTTCCGAGGACGAGGTGGCCTTCATCCTCGGCACCGACGTCGCGGAAGCGCGCAGGCTCGCCGACGCTGCCGGCCGCGAGATGGCGGCCGAGATCGCGACCGACGTCCTGATCATCGAGGACGAGACCTTCATCGCGATGGATCTGGAAAGCCTGGTCAAGAATCTCGGTCACAACGTGATCGGCGTCGCCCGTACCCATTCGGATGCGGTGGCGCTTGCCAAGAACAAGAAGCCGGGCCTGATCCTCGCCGACATCCAGCTCGCCGACGGCAGTTCGGGCCTCGATGCCGTCAACGAGCTGTTGCGCAGTTTCGAGGTGCCGGTGGTGTTCATCACCGCCTATCCGGAACGCTTCCTGACCGGCGAGCGGCCGGAGCCGGCGTTCCTGATCTCAAAGCCGTTCCAGCCGGCGATGGTGTCGGCGGTCGCGAGCCAGGCGCTGTTCTTCCAGCGCAATTCGCGCAACCGCGCGCCCAAAGCGCCCGCGGCGTGAACAAGGCGCCCGCGGCGAACCGGTCGTCGCCGGATAAGGAGTGTACAGTCTAGCTGGTCGAGCCTTTTCCGGCGCGCCTCCCACGGGCGCGCCGGATTTTTTTGCGCTTTTCAAGCGAGCGCGCGGCAAAAGCTGTCGATGTCGGTGATGACGGCGTCGCCGGCGAATTTGAGCGCCTCGATCGAGCGTGCCGCCGCCTCCGCGTGGCCGCCTCCGCAGGCATTCTCGATGATGACGGGAATGAGCCCGAGATCGGCGGCATGGCGCGCGGTCGGCTCGATGCCGATCTCGATCGCGACGCCGACAAGCGCGATCGCCGTGATGCCGCAGTCGCGCAGCGCGATCGGAAGCGGCGTGCCCTCGAGCGCCGACATGGTGATCTTGTCGAAGATCGCCTCGCTCGGCAGTGGCTTCAGTTCGGGCGTGATGTCGAAGCCGGGCGAGTCCCGCAAGAACCATGGATCGACCGCGGTGGGATCGTCCAGGCGCTGCCAGGCCATCGCCATCCGATACTGGAAGGCGCCCATCAGCTCCTTCGGCAGCGACATGTGGCGCATGAAGAACACCCGGACGCCGGCGGCGCGGGCCGCGGCCAGAACCCTGGCGACGCGGCTGACGATCTCGTCCGGGTTCTTGATCTGCCGGAGGATGCCGATCTGCATGTCGTAGACCACCAGCGCCATCCGACGCGGATCGCAGATCTCCTTCAGCGTCTCGGGAATCTCGATATTGGCGGCCTGTTTCATGGCAAATCCCCTTTGTGCCGGGGATTTGCCACGATCATTTCGGCGAAGATGCGGACGGATTGAACAACTTTTGTCCGTTCACCTGGAAAGCGCCGATCGCCCGCTGCCCCTCGTCGGAGACCAGCCAGTCCGCGAACATCTTGGCGGCGGCGAGCTTCGCGCCGGCATGCTTCTGCGGGTTCAGCTCGATCACGTCGTAGCGATTGAGGAGCCTGGCGTCGCCTTCGACCGCGATCACCAGCGGGCCCTTGTTGGCGAAGCTGAGCCAGGTGCCGCGGTCGGACAGCGTATAGGCGCCCATGGCGCTGGCCGCGTTCAGCGCCTGTCCCATGCCGCCGCCAATGTCGCGATACCATTTCTCGGCGGCGAGCATTTCCGGCGTCCTGCCGCCAAGCTTCCAGAGCCGCAGCTCGGCGGCGTTGGTGCCGCTCTTGTCACCGCGGGAGACGAACGGCGCCCCGGCCGCCGCGATCGCCGACAGCGCGGCGACGCTGTCATGGCCGCCGCGGACATGGGCGGGGTCCTCGGCGGGGCCTACGATGACAAAATCGTTCCAGGCGATCTGCCGGCGGCTTGCGCCATGGCCCTCGGCCATGAATTGCTGCTCGGCTTCGGGATCGTGAACCAACAGCAAGTCGGCATCGCCGCGCCGTGCCGTGTCGATGGCCTTGCCGGTGCCCTGCGCCACCACGCGCACGGCAATGCCGGTCCTTGCCGTGAATGCCGGCATGATCGCGGCGAGCAAGCCCGAATTCTCCACCGATGTCGTAGAGGCGAGAATGATGGATTGTTCGGCCGCGGACAGCGGGCTGATCGAGAGACATGCGGCCACGAGCGCCACGGCGAGCCCAGTTCGTTTCATGCTTCCTCACTTCCCGCGCTGCTTGCGCTGCCGGCCAATGCAAAAACCGTCGCACTGATGGATATGCTGATGCCGACCAGCACGGCACCCAATGCGAGTGCGAGCGCGAGGTCGCCTTGGCTGGTCTGCAGCGCGATCGCCGTCGTCATGGTGCGCGTCAGCCCGCGGATGTTGCCGCCGACCAGGATCACCGCGCCGACTTCGGAGACGGTGCGGCCGAACCCGGCGAGCACCGCTGTCACGATATCGGCGCGGATGATCGCGAGGATTTGCGGCATCGCCTGCCGGCGCGTTGCCCCGTCGCTGATCAGTTCGTCGCCATAGCGCGCCCAGGCCCGCTCAGCGGCCCGATGCACCAGTGCGGTGATGATCGGTGCCGCCAGCACCGCCTGCGCAATCACCATGGCCGTCGGCGTGAACAGGAGGCCGAGGAAGCCAAGCGGGCCGGCGCGCGACAGCACGAGGTAGAGCACGAGGCCAACCACGACCGGCGGCAGGCCAAAGAACGCATTGGCGAGCACGACCAGCGCGCGGCGTCCCGGGAAGGCGATGGTTGCGAGCGCATAGCCGACCGGCAGGCTGACCGCGGTCGCAATCGCGGTCGCCGCCAGGCTGACGCCGAGCGAGAGGCTGACGATCGAGAGGAATTCGTGCAATGCGGAAATGGGCAGGTCCTGCTGAAGCTCTGCCGCTTATAGCCTGCTCGGCAGGCGACGTTAAATGCAGCGGAACCTTGCGGCCATCCGTCGCGTCACCGCCTTATCCAGCTGAGCGCAAGGCTGGACGGGTGCGGCCGGCATGGACGGCGGTGGCGGGCTCCATTGGCATGTCCGGCTCCGGGTCCCGAAGCCGGCCTTTCGCTGCCGCGCGTCCGGCCACAGTCAGTTGGCGCGCCGGGAGACCCGGTACGTCGAGGTCACGTGCGCGCATGGGTGGGACTCGCCGTCCGAACTCACCCAGCACTCCAGGTAATGGAGCCGACCGCCGCGCCGCACGATGCGCACGTCGGCAACAAGATCCGCGGCCCGAGCCGGGCTCAGGAAGGTGACGTTGAAATTGGCCATCACCGGAATGACGCTCGTGCCCAGTGCGGCCATGACACAGCAGTACATCGCAGTGTCCGCAAAGCCCATCACCATCGGTCCGGAAAAAACCCGGCCGCTCCCGTCCTGCCAGGGCTCAGCGCCCAGATAGTCCGGTCTGAACGGCAGCCGCAGGCGAAGGGTATCCGGGCCGACCGCCTCGACGACTTCGTTATGGTGATCGACCGGCGGCAGATTGGTCGTGATCGTGCGCTGGGCCTGCTCGGCGGTCAGCAAAGGCATGACGTCGCTCCGGCTCGAATCCGTGCCAACGACAGTCCACAATACTAGACTATCAGTCTAGCAACTAATAGACTATCGGTCGGTTTTGTCAACTAAGATGCGCCCCGATGGATGGACGACTTGCCAAGGGACAAAGCACGCGGGAGCTACTCGTCGCCGCTGCCCGGGAGCTGTTTGCGCGCGACGGCTACGAGGCGACGTCGATCGAGGCGGTGCTTCATCAATCAGGCGTCAGCCGGGGTTCGCTCTACCATCATTTCACCGACAAGAAGGCGCTCTTCGAGGCGGTGCTGATCCGGGTCCACGCCGACGCGGTTCAGCTCACGGTCAAGGCCGCGCGGGGTTCCGCCGACGGCGTCGAGGCATTGAAGGCCGGCTGTCTCGCCTGGATAAAGCTGGCGCGGGACCCGACCATAAGCCGCATCGTGCTGATCGATGCGCCATCGATCGTGGGCTGGGTGCGTTGGCGGCAGATCGACGAGCAGCACAGCTTTGGCGTGGTCAAGGCGGGGCTTCGGGCGGCTGCCAAGAAAGGCCTGCTGCCGGAGCCGATGATAGAACCGATCGGACACATCCTGCTCGCAGCCCTCAACGAGCTCGCCCTTCTCATCGCGATGTCGCGCGATCCGAGGCAGGCCGAGCGCGAGGCAATCGCGGCGCTCGATCTCGTCCTTCGCAAACTGCTGGGCGCTCAGCAACGTCCGGGATAGCGGCGGGAGAGCGGTTCGCGTCTTCGGACTGGCGAATGGCCGGCATCCCGGCAAAACGCAAAAAAACAAAAAAATAGGGCGCGGCTGGCATCACCACAGCCGCGCCCCGTCGCCGGTCAATGGGGCAGGGGGGAATAACCGGCTGCCGGGATGACTCCCCGGCAGAAAAGTCGTTCCAGGGCACCCCAAACTTTTTTGTACACGGTGAAGTGATGGTGAATTCGAGAACCCCGCGGTTCCATGGCGCGTTGTTTTCCCGATCGCCAATGGGGCGAGGGATGAACGGCTATGTCAAAGACTAGTTGGAGTATTTTGGGCGCCATCGGCGTTTCGCTGATGGTTCCCGCCGTGCAGTTTGCCTCGGGCCACGATATGACGGGCGGCATTGAGGCCGCCGCGCCCGCTCCGGACGCCACCGTCAACCGCGCCGCCAAGACCGACCGGTCTGGCCCGCCGGTCGCAGCGGCCGCCCCCACCCGCACCATTTTGCTGCGGCTTGACGGGCTTGCCGAGACCTCGGTGCTGATCCGCGTCCCCGCGGTGCAGGTTTCACGCAACGTCGTGCCCACGCCGCTCCCGCTCCGGCCCGCCACGAACGGGAAGCTGACGATCGCCTGCGAGCCCGTGGTCTCCATGCTCACCGACGTCGCCAAGCTGCTGCAGCCCGGACGCTGCGTGACCTGAAGCCTCCTTGCCGGTCGGCGTGATCTGATCGCGCGGTTGCGTGAGGGAACGTGTGCGCCGCCGGCGATGGCTGCGGGCGCAGGCGCGATCACGCGTCAGCTTTCGCCGCCGCATGATGTCTTCGCGAGATCCGGGCTTATTCGGCTGGCGTCTGGTCCGTGGCGTGGCCGCGTCCGGCGAGAAGTCCGAGCGCGAGGCCGCCGACGGCAAGCAGCGGAATCAGCCGCTTTACGCCGATGCTGCGGACGAGCTGCAGCCCGGCCGCAACCACCATCGGATCCGCCAGCATGGTTTGCGCCGCCGACTTTGCGGTCTCTCGCGCGCGCCGCTCGATCTGGCGCTTGCGCACGAGATAGCTGGCGGCCGTGATCAGGGTGACCAGCAAGAAGATCGCAGCCCCTGAGAAGCAGGCGGCGACCGCGCCGTAGTTTTGCAGCACCAGGATGAACACGGCGGCACAGATGAAGCCGGTGGTGATGAACAGCGCGATTGCGGTCGCTGCGGCGAGCGAGCTCTGCCGCAGCGCTGTTCCCGTCGATTCCTTCAGGTCATCGATGACGCGCTGGAACATTCCGTTTCCTCGATCGGTAGAGGGCATCGACGAAGGCGACGGTGGTCCACCAGCGTCGCCAGCCGGCCCAGAGGCTTCCGGTCCTTGAGCCTCTGGTATTCGAGCTTCCGGTCCTGAAGCTTTCGGTCCTGAAGCTTTGGGCCTTGAAACTTTCGGTCCTGGAGATCGTCATCGCCGTTCTCCTCGTCCGTCGATCCGGTAACGCCGCGCCGGCTGGCGACGCTGGTGCCCCCGAGCCATAGCGACGCCAAAGCTCTAGCGCCGCCACGTCAGGCCGATCAGGAAGCCGAGACCGAGCGCCAGGCCGACAGTTGCAAGCGGGCGCTGCGTGATGACGTCCTCGAGCGTCTCCTCGATCGAGGAGGCGGCGTCCTGCGCCGCATCCAGCATCGCGCTGCCGCGCTCACTCACGTCGTCCATGGTGGAATCGACATTGGCGCGGGCCTGCTTGTAGCCGCGCTTGGCCTGCTTTCGGGCCTGATCGGCAAAGCTGTTGATCGCCTCGGTGATCTGGTCGGTCAGTGCTGCGATATCGTTCTTCACGGCGCTTACATCCTTCTCCAGGCGCTCATAGGTCGCTTTGTCGGCCATGCCCTTTAGTCCCGTCTCGCCATTTGCCATCGACATCAAAAGCACTCCCATGCGCTCAATTCGCGTTAATGGAAGAAACGCGCCGTCGCAGCCGAAGTTCCTCCGCGGAAACCCGCGCGCGTCACGGCAGCTGCGGCGAATTGACCGGCACCAGATGTTCCTTGACGATCAGCGCGACGATCAGGAGCGGCGACGACAGGAACGCGCCCATCGGTCCCCACATCCAGGTCCAGAACGCCAGCATCAGGAACACCGCGAGGGCGTTGAGCGAGAGGCGGCGGCCGATGATGGTCGGCGTGATGAAATGCCCTTCCAGGAAAGCGATGCCGGTGAACGCCACCGCCGCCATCACGCCGCTGCCCAGCGTCGGCAGCGACAGCACGCCGACCAGGAGCAGGACCACGAACATCGCGACCGGTCCGATGATCGGAATGAAGTTCAAGGTCGCGGCCAGCGCGCCCAGTCCGCCCGGACTGGGCATGTGGGTGAGCGCGCAGACGATCCCGGTGGCGATGCCGATGCCGATATTGATGATGGTCACGGTCAGCAGATAGTTGCCGAGATGCACCTCGATCTCGTTGAGGATGCGCAAGGTGCGCAGTCGCGCGTCGTGGTCGCCGAAGTTCATGATCAGCGCCCGCCGCAGGTCGCGCCAGCTTGCGATGAACAGCACCAGCGTCGCGAAGAACAGCAGGAATTCGGTGAAGGTCGGCGAGACGAATTCCAGCGTCGGTTGAACCCATTCGACCTTCGGCATTCCCAACGCCTGCGTGTCCGTGCCGCCGCCAACCATGGTCTGCAGCTCCTGCCAGAGCGCGAGCAGGCGGTCGAACACATGCAGCTTGTCCTTCAGCCGTGCCGCGAGCTCCGGCAGCCGCGTGCTCCATTCCATCAGGGTCGATGAGATCAGTGCCACCATGAACGCCGCGCCGGCCGCGACCGTGATGACGACGGCGAGCGCAGCGATCGAGCGCGGAATGCGGTAGCGCTCGAGAAAGCTTGCGACCGGCGACAGCATGGTGCCGACCACGAACGCCAGCACGACGGGCAGGAAGAATGCCTTGGCGAAATAGAGAACCGCGATGATGCTGATGATGAGCAGGCCGACCAGGGCCGTTGCGACCAGCTCGGTGCGGCGGATCAGGGGTGGCTGCTCGCCAGCGCTGTCCGGTAGCGGCGTCCCTTCCGACCCGTTGGACAGCACTCGTTCACTCGGAAGGACGCGCACGTGATTTTCCCCGCGACGGAGCGAGCACATTCGCTGTCGCGAAATCGCTTCCGCGAGCCGAACTCTGTGGCCTCAACGGTCCTGCCGACGCAAGGTTCCATCGCGGGCTCGTGAACCCGCTTGTGCTTGACAGTGGCGGAAGTGCCGCGCCCGAGGTGGAACCGCGGGCCCTGGCTGGGCGTTTCCCACCGCAGAGCATCACCACGATGCGTACCCGATGGGGCAGCCCATGACACAGATCGATCCAGCCAGGCGCTGCGTGCCGCGCAGCGCGCGTGCTCTCTTGTTCGCCGGCGCGTTGCTGTCGGCTTGCGCCCTTTCGACCGGCGCGCAGGCACAGGCGCTCGGTTATGCGCCGGCGCAGCCCGGCAGCTTCCCGCATGACCGGGGCTATGTGACGGCGCAGCCGGCGCCCGCGGATGAAGCGCGCGTGCTCCCGGAGCGGCTCCGTCGCGCCATCGTGAGCCTCGATTCCCGCGAGGGGCCCGGCACCGTCATCATCGATACCGGCAACACCGTGCTCTATTACGTGCTCGGCGGCGGCCGCGCGGTCCGCTATGGCGTCGGCGTCGGCCGCCAGGGCTTTACCTGGTCCGGCGTGCAGACCGTCAGCCGCAAGGCCGAATGGCCGGACTGGTATCCGCCGTCCGAGATGATCGCGCGCCAGCCCTATCTGCCGCGCTTCATCGCCGGCGGCCCCGGCAACCCGCTCGGGGCACGGGCGATGTATCTCGGCTCGAGCGAGTATCGCATCCACGGCACCAACGACCCCTCGACGATCGGAAAGTTCGTCTCCTCCGGCTGCATCCGCATGACCAACGAGGACGTCACTGACCTGTTCAACCGGGTCAATATCGGCACCAAAGTCGTGGTGCTGCCGAAGCGCGCGCCGCTCGAAGCGCGGGGCACGCTGCGGCCGACGCCCGGCGCGTCACGTCCCGCGGTGACGACGCTGTCCTCCGGCCGCCAGGCCATGACCATCCCGGTCTCCGCGGTCGATTGAGGTTTTTTCGGAGGTCATGATGCTCAGAAGACCGCTCGGAGTTCTGGCGCTCGGCGCCGGCATGGCGCTGTGCGCCGCCTGGCTCGCGCCCGCGCAGGCCCAGGACTTCTTCTCGAACCTGTTCGGCGGGTTCGGCGGCCCTCCGCGCGCACCGCCGCGGATCGTGCTGCCGTTTGGTGGTGGCGGCGAGCGATACGAAGCGCAGCGCCCCCGCGCCAGCTATGGCGGCGGCCAGGCCTTCTGCGTGCGGGGCTGCGACGGCCGCTATTTCCCGGTTACGGGCCCGGACGACAAGAGCAAGGCCGCGTCCTGCAATTCATTCTGTCCGGCCGCCGAGACCAGGCTGGTCTATGGCAGCAGCATTGACGAAGCAGCGACCGAGCAAGGCGAGCCCTATTCGGAGCTGCCGAACGCCTTCCGTTACCGCAACGAGATCGTCGCGGGCTGCACCTGCAACGGCAAGGACCCGGTCGGGCTTGCCAAGATCGACGTCGAAAGGGACCCGACCTTGCGCAAGGGCGACATTGTCGTCGGGCCCAACGGCCTCGTGGTCGCCAATGGACGCGCCGACCGCCGTGGCGCGGCGATGAACTTCTCGCCGGCGCCGGAACGCCTGCGCGCCAGGTATCAGCACGTGCCGGTCGTGGCGCGCGAGTAGCGTTCGCCGGTCGACAGATCTTCGTCATGGCCGGGCATCGTCCCGGCCATCGACGTTTTCGAGCGAGGTGGATCAGGCGGCGCGGATCTTGCCGAGGAAGTCGGTGACCTGGCGGCCAAGCTGCTCGCTCTGGATTTCCAGCGTCTCGGAAGCGAGCTTGACGTTGTCGGCGGCGGCGGCCGCCGTATCGGCATCGGCCCTGACGCCGGTGATGTTCTCGGTGACGTTCTTGGTGCCATGCGCGGCGAATTGCGTTGAGCGCGTGATCTCCTGGGTCGCGGCGCCCTGTTCCTGGACGGCGGCCGCGATCGCGGTCGCAACCTCATTGACCTCGCCGATGATGCTGCCGATGCCCTTGATGGCGTCGACCGCATCGTTGGCGACCTTCTGGATGTCGGCGATCTGCTCGGAGATCTCGTCGGTCGCCTTCGCGGTCTGGCTGGCCAGCGATTTGACCTCGGAGGCGACCACGGCAAAGCCGCGGCCGGCTTCGCCGGCGCGCGCGGCCTCGATGGTCGCATTGAGCGCGAGCAGGTTGGTCTGTGCGGCGATGCTGTTGATCAGCCCGACCACTTCGCCGATCCGTCCGGCAGATTTGGCGAGGCCCTGCACCGTGCCGTCGGTCTCGCGCGCCTGGTTGACGGCGCGGCTCGCGATCCCCGCGGCATGCGCCGCCTGCTGGCTGATGTCGTTGATCGAAGCGGAGAGCTCCTCCGACGCCGCCGCCACGCTGTCCACGCTGGTCGCCGCCTCGCCCGAGGCCTTCTGGGCGACTTCGACGCGCTCATTGGTCCGCCGCGACACCGTCGAGAGTTCCGTCGAGGTGGAGCGCATCTGGCCGGACGCCTCGCCGAGCTGGCGCAGCGTCTGCTGCACCGCGCCCTCGAAATCGCCGACATAGGTCTCGATGGCGCGCTGGCGCGTCGCCGCGCCGGCGTTGCGCTCACGCTCCTGCGCCTCGATCCGGAGCTTGTCGGTTGCCTGCTGCTTGAAGGTTTCCAGGGCGCCTGCCAGCGCTCCGATCTCGTCGCCGCGCGCCCCATAGCCGGTGTCGACCGAAAGGTCGCCTGCCGCCACTTTCAGCATGGCATCGCGGATCGTGTGGAGGGGAGCGATGACGCGGCGGCTGATCGCCACCATGGCGCCCGCGGCCAGCGCGATCGAGGCAAGCAGCAGCGTGAGCTGCAGCGTCAGCGCGCGTTGTGCCGCCGAACGCAGGTTCGAGGCATGCTCCTTGGCGGCGTCGAGCGCGGCTTCGGCGACGCCGACCGCGGCCGCCAGCCGACCGACGGTGATCGGGCTCCACTGGTTGGCGGTCAGCTCCGGCTTCTCGCCGTTGACCAGCGCGTTCATCAGCCGGTCGCGCAGCTCGACATATTGCGGATCGAAATAGGCGGTCTTGTTGGCTGCGATCGCGGCGGACAGTGCCGGCGGAAGCTGCATGCCCGACGCGGTGAGCTGCAGCGCGGCCCAGGCGGCGTCGATGCCGCCGATCAGCCTCGTGTAGGTCTGCCGGTTCTCCGCGGTGGCCTTGCCGCTCGCGATCAGGCCCGATATCAGCGCGGAGCACTCGCCCGCGGTGTTGCGCAGCAGCCAGCCGATCTGCTTGATCGCGAGCAGCTGGTCGATGGTGGGGTCCTGGTGATTGACGTCGGCAGCAAGCGCGCCCGACATCCTGTCCAGCGTATCGAGCAGCGCGCTGGTCGTATCCGCGTATTCCTTTCCAAGCGTCGGGCGGCGCGCCGCCTTCGGCTTGTCCATCGCCTCGTTGAATTCCTTGTGCAGGCCGCTGAGGGCCTTGTACTGGCGGTCGAGCTCGGCGAGCTGTGGCTGCCCGGCATAGCCGAGGGCAGGGAGCGTTTCGATGGCGTGGGCCATGGCCGGCATTTCCGCGTCGCGGATGCCGCGCAGATAGGTGTTGGTCGCGCTATCGACCGGTGGCTCGGTATTGATCAGCCGCCCCGCGGTCGAACGGTCGGTGCGAAGGTTGTGCATCGCCCTGAACATGCTTGCCGAGACGTCCGCGATCAGCACCATGCGGCCGGTTTCCTGCAGGCGTGTCCAGGAATTCCAGGCGCTCAGCGAAAAGGCGGCGACCACACAGACGGCAGTCGCCAGGATCACGGTTTTCAGCAGCGCAGATACGGTCAGACGATTCAGCATGGACGAGCCCCCCAAAGCGGGAGCCATTTCGCCGAAGAATGGTTAAGATTCCGGGGGATAGGCGGCCGTAAAAATACCGACGTTGGCTACGAATCGAGCAGACTGAAGGGGTTCCGCGCGCGGAACAAGGAGCGATGGCCCGGCGTTAAGGGACCATTAACAGCGCGGTTCTCGATGCTGCCAAAGGGGGCTCTCGATGCTCGTCAGTGCACTCATCACGTTTCTTGTCGTCATTCTCATTCTTTATCTGATCAATTTGCTGCCGATCGATGGCCGCGCCAAGCAGATCTGCCGCGTGATCGTCATCATCCTCGGCGTGATCTCGCTCTTGAAACTCATCGCGGTGTTCTAGCGAGGGTCATTCCGGGACGGTCCGAAGGACCAGACCACAGGTGCGCAATTGCGCACCATAGTTCGATGCTACGCATCGCCCCGGAATGACAGCGAAAACAGGAAAGCCCCGGCAGATCGCCGAGGCTTTCGTTCGTGTTGGTGCGTCGCCCGATCCTCAGCCTGCCGCCTTGGCCTCGCGGCGGCGCGCGGTGAGGATGTATTCGGTGTAGCCATTGGGCTGCTCGCGGCCCTTGAAGACGAGGTCGCAGGCCGCCTTGAAGGCCGTGCCGTCGAATGACGGCGCCATCGGCTTGTACAGCGGATCGCCGGCGTTCTGCTTGTCGACCACCACGGCCATGCGCTTGAGCGACTCCATCACCTGGTCCCCGGTGATGACGCCCTGGTGCAGCCAGTTCGCCAGGTGCTGGCTCGAGATGCGCAGGGTGGCGCGATCCTCCATCAGCCCGACGTCATGGATGTCGGGCACCTTGGAACAGCCGACGCCTTGGTCGATCCAGCGCACGACATAGCCGAGGATGCCCTGGCAGTTGTTGTCGATCTCCTGCCGCACGTCGTCGGGCGCCCAGTTCGACTTCGACACCGGAATGGTGAGGATGTCGGAGAGCTTTGCGCGCGCACCCGCCTTGGTGAGCTCGGCCTGGCGCGCCGGCACGTTGACCTGGTGATAATGCAGCGCATGCAGCGTCGCCGCCGTCGGCGACGGCACCCAGGCCGTGGTGGCGCCGGCCTGCGGATGCGCGATCTTCTGCGCCAGCATGTCCGCCATCTTGTCCGGCGCCGCCCACATGCCCTTGCCGATCTGGGCGTGGCCCGGCAGTCCGTCGATCAGGCCGATGTCGACGTTCCAGTCCTCATAGGCCTTGATCCAGGGCTGCGCCTTCATCTCGTTCTTGCGGATCATCGGACCCGCTTCCATCGAGGTGTGGATCTCGTCGCCGGTGCGGTCGAGGAAGCCGGTATTGATGAAGACGATCCGCTTCGAGGCCTGCTGGATGCAGGCCTTGAGGTTGACGGTGGTGCGGCGCTCCTCATCCATGATGCCGACCTTGAGGGTGTTTTCCGGCAGGCCGAGCACCTTTTCGACGCGCTCGAACAGGTCGCAGGTCAGCTTCACCTCGTCGGGGCCGTGCATCTTCGGCTTGACGATATAGACCGAGCCGGTGCGGCTGTTGCCGAACTTGGTGTTGCCCTTGATGTCCTGGATCGCGAGCAGGCCGGTGACCGCGGCATCCAGCATGCCCTCCGGGATCTCCTCGCCCTTTTCATCGAGAACCGCGTCGGTGAACATGTGGTGGCCGACATTGCGGACCAGCAGCAGGCTGCGGCCGTGCAGCTTGAGTTCGCCGCCCGTGGGCGTCTTGTAGACGCGATCGGCATTCATCGACCGCTTCACGGTCTTGCCGCCCTTGTCGAAATCGGCCGACAGCGTGCCGTTCATCAGGCCGAGCGTGTTGCGATAGACCAGGACCTTGTCCTCGGCGTCGACGGTCGCAACCGAATCCTCCATGTCGAGGATGGTGGAGACCGCGGCCTCCAGCACCATGTCGGCGACCCCGGCCGGATCGTCCTTGCCGATTCCGTGCTTGCGGTCGATCTTGACCTCGATATGCAGGCCGTTGTTGACCAGCAGGATCGCCGACGGCGCGGCGGCATCGCCGACATAGCCTGCGAACTGCGCGTTCGATTTCAGCGCGGTGGCGTTGCCGCTCTTCAGCTTCACCGCGAGCTGGCCCGCCACCACGCTGTAGGAGGTGACGTCGGTGTGGCTGCCGGTCGCGAGCGGCACGGCGGAATCCAGGAACGTCTTGGCCCTGGCGATCACCTTGTCGCCGCGCGCCTTGTTGTAGCCCTTTCCGCTCTCGCTCGGATCGTGCGGGATCGCATCGGTGCCGTAGAAGGCATCGTAGAGCGAGCCCCAGCGCGCGTTCGCCGCGTTGAGCGCGTAGCGGGCGTTGGTCAGGGGAACGACGAGCTGCGGGCCGCAGATCTTGCCGATCTCCTCGTCGATGTCAGTAGTCTCGACCTTTCGCGTCGCGGGCTCGGGCAGCAGGTAGCCGATCTCCTTCAGGAACGCCGTATAGGCGTTGATGTCGAACGGCTTGCCCTTGTTGGCGCGGTGCCAGTCGTCGATCCTGGCCTGCAACTGGTCGCGGTGCGCGAGCAGCGCGCGGTTTCGCGGGGCCAGCTCGCGGACGATCGCGGCAAGCCCGGCCCAGAAGGCGTCAGCGGAAACTCCGCTCTTGGGCGTCGCCTCGTCGGCGATGAAGTTGAACAGGACGGGGGCGACCTTCAGTCCGTGGGCATCGATACGCTTCATGAGGGGCTTTTCTCGCAAGGAATGGCGGTTGTGCGCTGTTTTCAGCCGGAAAACAGAAAAAAGGGCCGCCCTGGGGCGGCTGAACACGCTCTTTTAGCCCTAAAGCCCCAGCCATAGGAAGGGGCTGAAATAGCCCACGGACGTCCGTCCTTGCGTCACGCCCGGCCAACGGGTCGGCGCGAAAACGCGGCCCGATGACAGGCTCCGGCGGCATCCGGTACGCAGCGACTCATCGGCTCGACCGCCGACGTTCCGGAGTATTGGGTCGCCCGGTCAAGCCCGGCGACGACGGCCAAGATCGCCTTGCTTTAGAGCGTTTTCGAGCGAAGTGGGTACCGGTTCGCGTGAAGAAAACGCGTCAAAACAAGAATCTAGAGCATCGGTTCTGATTTCATCAGAACCGAACATGCTCTAGTGATTTCGTCGATAGAGGGTTGGGCTGTTTGTGTGGGGGAGATCGGGAGTGGAAACCGACAACAACTACGACGAATTCGCTGTGGCTTACGGCGAGGACAATGAAAGCAACGCATGGAACGCATTCTACGAGCGGCCTGCCTCCCTTGCCTTGGCCGGTGACGTCACAGGTCTGCGTGTGCTCGACGCAGGGTGCGGGGGCGGTGCGCATGCAGCTGCACTGATCGCCAAAGGCGCCGAGGTCACTGGAATCGACAAGAGTGTGGCGTTACTGGCCATAGCCAGGAACCGGCTTGGGCCGGACGTTCGACTTGAGCAGGCCGACCTGAACGCGGGGCTCGCATTTGAAGATGGCTTGTTCGACCTCGTTCTCGCCTCGCTCGTCATGCACTACCTGCAGGACTGGCGCCCGGTATTGATTGAGTTCCGTCGGGTGCTTGCCCCGGGAGGGCGACTAGTGATGTCGACCCATCACCCGTTCATGGACCATGTGCTGGCCCAGGGTTCGAACTATTTCGAGACCTACGAATTCGCCGACCATTGGGAGAAGGGCGGCCGCACGATCCGGATGAGGTATTGGCATCGGCCCCTGCATGCCATGGTCGACGCCCTGACCGACGCAGGCTTCGCCATCGAGGCGATCAGCGAACCGCAGCCTCTTCCGCAGGCCCACGATCTCTTCCCCGAAGCGTACGAAACGCTCAGGACCACGCCGCGCTTCATCTTCTTCGCAGCTCGCGCTCCAAAGCCCGACGCATGACCATTGCCTGCCGTGCCCGGTGGAACAAGCAGGTCCTGGTGCTGCGCGTAGCGGCTTAGATATTGGCGGCGAGGTCGACCAGCTCGTCGAACAGGACGCCGGAGCCTGCCAGCATCCGCTCGATCGCCTCTGTGGCATCGGCAACCGAGAGCAAGGCGGTGTCGATCGAAAGCTCCGCGGTTTGCGGCGGCTGATAGTCGCTGGCGATGCCGGTGAACGAGGGCAGTGCGCCCGCGCGCGCCTTGGCATAGTGCCCCTTGGGATCGCGCTGCTCGCATATTTCGGCCGGCGTTGCGACATAGACCTCGCGGAAGGCGCCGTTGCCGATGCGCCGCGCCGCCGCGCGGTCCTCGCGCGAGGGCGACACCGCGGCGACAATCGCGATATGGCCGTTCCTGGCGAGATGGCTCGCGACCTCGGCGAGGCGGCGGATGTTCTCGCGACGGTCCTCGGGCGAGAAGCCGAGATCGCCGTTCAAGCCGGCGCGCAGGGTGTCGCCGTCGAGCAGGATCGGCGAGCCGCCACTGCTGAAAAGTCGTCGCTCCAGCGCGCGCGCCAAGGTCGACTTGCCGGAGCCGGGCAGCCCCGTCAGCCACACCACCGCGCCGTTGTGGCGGTAGCGCGCCGAGCGCTCGTCGGGGCGCAGCGCCGATTCCACCGGCACGATGTCGACCGGCACCGCGCGCTGTCCGGCATCGACCGACAGCACGAGCCCGCCGCCGGCGATGCGGCCGGAGACCTCGATCACGAGGCGGCCGGTGCGCGGGTTGTCGGCGTAAGGGTCGGCGGCGATGGCCTGCGCGAAGGAGATGTCGATCTCGCCGACATGGTTTTTCGCGATTGCCGCATTCTCGGTACTGGCGAGCGCGCCGGGGTCGACCGCCTTCTCGATCGCGACCACGGTGGCGCGACCCTCGCGGGTGCCGAGCCGCACCAGGATCTGATCGCCCTTGGCGAGCGGCCTGTCGTGCAGCCAGAAGATGCGGGCGCGCAGGCGGCGTGTCTCACGCGGGCTCGTGCCTGCATGCGCAATGATGTCGCCGCGCTCGACGAACAGCTCGCGGTCGAGCGTGATGCCGACCGAGCGGCCGGCGCCCTGCTTGCCGGCCACGGGCGTCACCGGCCAGCTTTCGACCGTCCTGATCCGGGCGATCTTGCCGGCCGGCATGATCACGATCTCGTCGCCGCTCGCAAGGCTGCCTGACTCGATGCGGCCAGCGACGATGCGGCGGTCGTCGAACTTGTAGATCGCCTGCACCGGAAGCCGCAGCGCCAGCTCCTCCAGCGGCCGCGCCGGCTCCAGCGCGTCGAGCGCCTCGACCACCGTCGGGCCCTTGTACCAGCCGATCCGTTTCGTCCGCGCCGCGACACCGTCGCCGTCGCGCGCCGAAATCGGGATCACCGCGGCAGGCGTCACGCCGAGGCCGGTCAGGTGCGCCGAAATCTCGTCGCTGATCTCCTTGAACCGCGCCGGCGAAAAGTCGACGCGGTCCATCTTGTTGACGACGACCGCGACCTGCTTGATGCCGAGCAGATGCAAGAGATAGCCGTGCCGCCTGGTCTGATCACGCACGCCCTCGAGCGCGTCGATGATCAGCACCGCGCCGTCGGCCTGCGAGGCGCCGGTGATCATGTTGCGCAGGAATTCCGCGTGGCCGGGCGCGTCGATCAGCACGATGTCGCGCGAATTGGTGCGGAAGCGGATTTGCGTGGTGTCGATGGTGATGCCCTGGTCGCGCTCGGTCTGCAGCGCATCGAGCAGGAACGACCATTCGAACGGCATGCCGCGCCGCGCGCTGACCGCTTTGAGCATTTCCAGCTTGCCGTCGGGCAGGCTGCCGGTCTCGTGCAGCAGACGTCCGACCAGCGTCGACTTGCCGTGATCGACATGGCCGACGATGACGATGCGCACCTGCGGGCGCGTGGTGCCGTTGGGCGTTGCCGATAGCGTGGAAGGAAGGATCATGTTCATGGCGGCGACCATTCGAAATCAGAGATAGCCCGCGACGCGCAGCCGCTCGAAAGCGTCTTCGGTCTCGTGATCGAGCGCGCGACCGGCGCGCTCCGGCACCTTGGTTGCCTCGAGCTCGGCGAGGATTTCCTCGATGTTGGAGGCGTCGGAAACAACCGGGAAGGTGATGTCGGCATCGCCGAGCGAGCGGTAGCGCTTGCCGTTCTTCGAAAGATAAAGCGGGATGATCGGGATGTTCTCGCGCTGCGTGTAGGCCCAGATGTCGGCCTCGGTCCAGTGCAGGATCGGATGGATGCGCAAGTGAGCGCCGGGCGGCGGCGAGGCGTTGAACTGGTCCCAGAATTCCGGCGGCTGGTCGCGCACGTCCCATCCGCCCTCGGTGCCGCGCGGCGAGAACACGCGCTCTTTCGCCCGCGTCGCCTCTTCGTCGCGGCGGATGCCGGCGATCAGCCCGTCGAAGCCGTGCTTGGCAAGGGCGAGCTTCAACCCTTCGGTCTTGCGCGCGGCCGAGCGCGCCGCGGGCGGCAGCGTCGGATCGACGGCATCGATCGGCGGGCACGGCTCGACGCGCAGGTCGAGGCCCCATTCCTTGCCGTAGTGATCGCGGAACGCGTACATCTCCGGAAATTTCTTGCCGGTATCGACGTGCATCGCCGGGAACGGCACGCGGCCGAAGAAGGCCTTGCGCGCGAGCCAGATCATCACGTTGGAGTCCTTGCCGAGCGACCACAGCAGCGCGAGCTTCTTCAAGCGCGCGAAGGCCTCGCGCAGGATGTAGATGCTCTGCGCTTCCAGCGCGTCGAGATGGTCCATCGAGGGTGGCTCAGTCGAAACCGACGGCACGGAAGATGCTTGTTGGAGCGGCGGCTGGCGCAACCGATCCCTGGCGGTTTCGCTGTTGAGAAGATGCATCTTCCGACCCTCGGTCTTTGGAGGCGAAAATTCTATGTTTCCATCGCGCCACAGAAGAAAAAATTTTCTCTTTGTGGCCGTTGACCGAGACATATATAGAAAATAATTCCAGTCAACCCCGAAGTTGGGGAAGCGAGTAGCGCATGCGGTATCTGCCGGTGTTTCTCGATCTGCAAACCGGTCCGGTGCTTTTGGTCGGCACCGGCGAGCTCGCGCGCGCCAAGCTGCGCGTGCTTGTTGCCGCCGGCGCACGCATCCGCTGGTACGCGCCGTCAGGCGCGCATGACGTGCAGGGGCTCGAGCCGGCGCAGCTGGCGCGGATCGATCTCGCCAAAGGCGATCCGCTCGCCGCCGATCTCAAGGGCGTCGTCGCGGTGTTCTGCGCCGGCGCCGGCGATGTCGGCATTGCGATGTCGGCGCGCGCCAGATCGCTTGGACTGCCCGTCAATGTGATGGACGACCTTGCGCATTCCAGCTTCATCTTTCCCGCGATCGTCGACCGCGGCGATGTCGTGGTGGCGATCGGCACCGGTGGCGCATCGCCCGTGGTGGCGCGCCGCGTGCGCGAGAAGATCGAAGCGGTGCTGCCGGCGCGGATCGGCGACCTCGCCAAATTCATCGGACGCTTCCGCAAGGCCATTCACGGCCGCATTCCCGAGATGGCGCTGCGCCGCCGCTTCTGGGAGCGCGTGATCGACGGGCCGATCGGCGCGCTGGTGCTGTCCGGTCATCGCCATGAGGCGGAAGCCGCACTGCACAAGATCGATGACCCCTCTGCTTTTGCCGGCGCGCTGGCCGACGGCCGCCCCAGGGGCCATGTCACGCTGGTCGGCGCCGGGCCGGGCGATCCCGATCTCCTCACCATCAAGGCGTTGCGCGCGCTGCAGGACGCCGATGTCGTCTTCCATGACGAACTGGTGTCGCCCGACATTCTCGACCGCATCCGTCGCGATGCTGCGCGCGTGCCGGTCGGTCGCCGCGTCGGCAAGCCCGGCATCGGCCAGGAGGCGATCAACCGCCTGATGATCGAGGCCGCGCAATCCGGCCAGCGCGTCGTGCGCCTGAAGGGCGGCGATCCCTTCGTGTTCGGCCGCGGCGGCGAGGAAATCGAGGCGCTGCGGCAGGCCGGCGTCGCCTATTCGGTAATCCCGGGCATCACCGCCGCGATCGGTGCCGCCGCGCAATACGAGGTGCCGCTCACCTTCCGCCGCGAGGCGCTGCGCATCACCTTCCTGACCGCGCACAAGGCTGAGGACGCGGAGGCCGTCGACTGGTCGGCGCTGACCGACACCAAGATGACGGTCGTCGTCTATATGGGCATGACCGCGGCATCCTCGGTGCGTTCCGGCCTGCTTGCCGCGGGGCGCGCGCCGCAGACCCCGGTCGGCGTGTTCGCGCGCGTGACGCGGCCGGATGCGCAAGGCCTGATCGGCACGCTCGACGAGCTGCCGGCGCTGGTCGAGCGGATCGACGGCGGTCCCGCCATCCTCATCATCGGCGACGTGGTCGCGCATGCCGCGGCCGGCCGCCATCTCAACCCCGAGCAGACAATCGAAAAACTCCTGGAAGCCGCCCAATGACCTCTCCGCTTGAACAGAAGAAAATCAAGATCGCCGGCCCGTCGGTGGTGACCGCCAACCGCACCTGGGACGGCGCGGTGATCTATCGCACGCCCGCGCAGGGCTGGTCGCCGTCGCTGGCGGACGCCGCCATCGTGCGCAACTCCGACGACGCGCGGGCGCTGCTTTCCGAGTCCGCCGCCGACGACGTCGGCGCGGTCGGCGCCTATATCGCGCCGGTCGAGCTCGAGGAGGGCGGCGCGATCAAGCCGGGAAACCTGCGCGAACTGATCCGCGCCTCCGGCGTCACCATCGGCCTGCCGGTCCAGGTGTGAGGGATCGCTCATGTACGCCTATGACGAACTCGACCGCACGCTGATCAACGAGCGTGTCTCCGAATTCCGCGATCAGGTGAAGCGCCGCCTTTCCGGCGAGCTCACCGAGGACGAATTCAAGATGCTGCGGCTGCAGAACGGCGTCTATCTGCAGCTCCACGCTTACATGTTCCGCGTCGCCATTCCCTACGGCACGCTGTCGTCGAAGCAGCTGCGGCAGCTCGCGCATGTCGCGCGGCGCTATGACCGCGGCTACGGTCACTTCACCACGCGGCAGAACATCCAGTTCAACTGGATCAAGCTCGCCGAGCTGCCGGACGCGCTCGCCGATCTCGCCGAGGTCGGCATCCATGCCATGCAGACTTCGGGCAACAACACGCGCAACGTTACCTCGGACCAGTGGGCGGGCGTCGCCCCCGGCGAGGTCGAGGATCCCCGCATCTGGTCGGAAATCCTGCGCCAGTTCACGACGCTGCATCCGGAATTCTCGTTCCTGCCGCGCAAGTTCAAGATCGCGATCACGGCTTCCGCGCACGACCGCGCCGCGATCAAGATCCACGATGTCGGCTTGCGCCTGCACAAGAGCGCGCAAGGCGAAACCGGCTTCGAGGTCATGGTCGGCGGCGGGCTCGGCCGCACGCCGTTCATCGCCAAGACCATCAAGCCGTTCGTCTCCGGCCGCGATATCCTCAGCTATCTCGAAGCGATCATGCGCGTCTACAACCAGTATGGACGCCGCGACAACATCTACAAGGCGCGCATCAAGATCCTGGTGCACGAGCTCGGCATCGAGCGCTTTGCGCAGGAGGTCGACGAGGAGTGGCAGCAGATCAGGGACGGCGCGCTCAAGATCGACGACGCCGTGATCGAGGAGATCCGTTCGCGCTTTTCCTATCCGGCCTACGAGAAGCTGCCGCACATGCCGGACGAGCTGCGCAAGGCGGCGCACGATCCGAAGTTCGAGGCCTGGCGGCGCAATTCGGTGTTCCCGCACAAGGCGACCGGCTATGCGATCGTGACGATCTCGTTGAAGCCGGTCGGCGGTCCGCCGGGCGATGCCACCGCCGAGCAGATGGACGCGCTTGCCGACCTCGCCGACAAATATTCCTTCGGCGAAATCCGCGTCGGCCATGAGCAGAATCTCGCGCTGCCGCATGTCGCGCGTCGCGACCTGCCGGCGCTGTGGACGGCGCTCGAGAAAATCGGGCTCGCCATCCCGAACGTCAATCTGGTGTCGGACATCATCGCCTGCCCCGGGCTCGACTACTGCTCGCTGGCGAATGCGCGTTCGATCCCGATCGCGCAGGAATTGACGCAGCGTTTCGCCAACCACGAGACCGCCAACCTGATCGGCCGGCTGCACATCAACATCTCCGGCTGCATCAATGCCTGCGGCCACCATCATGTCGGACATATCGGCATTCTCGGCGTCGAGAAGAACGGCGAGGAGTTTTACCAGATCACGATCGGCGGCCGCGCCGACGAGAACGCACAGCTCGGCACCCTGATCGGGCCGGCGGTGCCGTACGCGGAAGTCGCTGACGTGGTCGAGGACATTGTCGAAGCCTATCTGGCGCTGCGTGCAAACCCCGACGAGCTGTTCGTCGACACGGTGCAGCGGCTCGGCGTCGAACCATTCAGGGAGCGTGTCTATGCCACTCGTTAAGAACGGAAAGATCGTCGAGGATGCCTTCGTCCCTTTGGCCGATGACGCCGAGCTGCCCGACGACGGCGCGGTGCTGATCTCGGCGACGCGCCTGCTCGCCGATCCGGAAGGCGTCGCGCGACGGCGCGGCAAGACGGGCGTGATCTGGCCGAACAACCGCGACGTCGACGACCTCGTGCCCTATCTCGACCGGCTCGCGACGGTGGCGCTGGTGTTTCCGAGCTTCCGCGACGGCCGCGCCTACAGCCAGGCGCGCCTGCTGCGCGAGCGCTTCCTCTATCGCGGCGAGCTGCGCGCCACCGGCCAGGTGCTGCGCGACCAGTTCGTGTTTATGCAGCGCGCCGGCTTCGATGCCTTCGCGGTGAAGAAGCCGGCCGACGCGGAAGCCTTCGTCCTGACCTCGAAGCGCTACTCGGTGTTCTATCAGCCGACCGGCGACGGCCGCATCACCGCGCTGAACCGGCGGATGCAGTTCCGTCACTCGGAAAGCGCGAGCCTATGAGCGCATTCGCGCAACATGATGCAATCGCGGCCGACCTGCCGTCGGCCGACGCGCTCGACCGCAGCCTGCGCGATGCGTCGCCGGCGGAAGTGATCGCGACCGCGTTGAAGACTGTCGGGCGCGACAGGCTTGCGCTGGTATCGTCCTTCGGCACGGAATCGGCCGCGCTGCTCAAGGTGATGGCCGATGTCGATCCGGCAATTCCAGTGGTCTTCCTCGATACCGGCTGGCTGTTCGCGGAGACGCTCTCCTATCGCGACGCGCTGACCGAAATCCTGGGGCTCACCGACGTCCGGTCGATCAAGCCGCTCGAGGAGACGCTGTCGCGCGAGGACCCCAACCGCGAGTTGTGGTTCTCCGACCCCGACGCCTGCTGTCGTATCCGGAAGGTGGAACCGCTGGCACGGGCGCTGAAGCCGTTCGCGGCCTGGATCAACGGCCGCAAGCGCTTCCAGGGCGGCCTGCGCAGCGACATTGCGGTCGTCGAGCAGGACGGCGCGCGGCTGAAGTTCAATCCGTTCGCCAATGTTTCGCGGGAGGAGATCGAGACGATCTTCAAGTCCGCAAAGCTGCCGCCGCATCCTCTTGTCGCATCCGGCTATCTCTCGGTCGGGTGTATGCCTTGCTCAAGCCGCGCCGCATCCGGCGAGGATGCGCGGGCCGGCCGCTGGCGCGGCCGGGGCAAGACAGAATGCGGCATCCATACGATCGCGGCTTCGTAGCACAAGCTGGCTGCCGCGCGCCGAACAAGAAAAACCGGTTTCGTTGACTTGCGCGCGTTTCATCGCGAGTTATGCCGTTCCGCCTTGAGCGCCATTTGCGTCGCAAGGCCAATGGAGGATGAGATGATCCGTCGCCTGTTGCCGGTTGTCGCGGGACTGTTGTGGGCGGGCTCCGCCTTCGCCGCCGACGTGACCCTGCTCAACGTGTCCTACGATCCGACGCGCGAGCTCTATGCCGATTTCAACAAGGCGTTTGCGGCCGCCTACCAGAAAGACACCGGCAAGAGCGTCGAGATCAAGCAGTCGCATGGCGGCTCGGGCTCGCAGGCGCGCGCAGTGATCGACGGCCTGCAGGCCGATGTGGTGACGCTGGCGCTTGCCTATGACACCGATGCGATAGCGGCCAAGGGCCTGATCGCGGCCGATTGGCAGAAGCGCCTGCCGCTCAACGCCGCGCCTTACACCTCCACCATCGTGTTCCTGGTCCGCAAGGGCAATCCCAAGGCCATCAAGGACTGGGACGATCTGATCAAGCCAGGCGTCGCCGTCATCACGCCGAACCCGAAGACGTCGGGCGGCGCGCGCTGGAACTATCTCGCGGCGTGGGGCTATGCGGAGAAGAAGCTCGGCTCGGCCGAGAAGGCGAGGCAGTTCGTCAGCGCGCTGTACGGCAACGTCCCGGTACTCGACACCGGCGCGCGCGGCTCGACCGTCACCTTCGTCGAGCGCGGTGTCGGCGACGTGCTGATTGCCTGGGAAAACGAGGCGTTCCTGGCGCTGCGCGAGTTCGGCAAGGAGAAGTTCGAGATCGTCTCGCCGCCGCTGTCGATCCTGGCCGAGCCGCCGGTCGCCGTGGTCGACAGCGTTGCCAACAAAAAAGGCACGCGCGCCGTGGCCGAAGCCTATCTGAAGTACTGGTATACAAAGGAAGGTCAGGAAATTGCCGCACGCAATTCCTACCGCCCGCGCGACGCGGAGATCGCCAAGGAATACGAAAAGTCTTTCGCCAAGGTCGAACTTTTTACGATCGACGACGTTTTCGGTGGTTGGGCCAAGGCACAGAAGGACCACTTCGGCGAAGGTGGCATTTTCGACCAGATTTACAAGAACTGATCGGTAACGGCTTCCGGGAGTCGAACAGGGGGCTTTGTGAGCACAGGCGCATCACGACGCAGTACATTGCCGGGCTTCGGTCTTTCGATGGGACTGACCTTGACCTGGCTGTCGGTGATCGTCCTGATCCCGCTCGCCGGCCTCTTCCTCAAGACCTTTGAGCTTTCGCCCGATCAGTTCTGGGCGATCATCTCGAGCCGCCGCACGCTCAACGCGCTGAAGATCTCGTTCGGCCTCGCCGCTGCGGCCGCCCTGGTCAACCTGGTGATGGGGACGATCATCGTCTGGGCGCTGGTGCGCTACCGCTTTCCGGGCCGGCGGCTGTTCGACGCCGTCGTCGACATCCCCTTTGCGCTGCCGACCGCGGTGGCCGGCGTCGCGCTGACCGCGCTGTTTGCCGAGAAAGGTTGGCTCGGCGCGCCGCTTGCCGCGCTCGGCATCAAGGTCGCGTTCACGCCGATCGGCATTTTCGTCGCCATGGTCTTCATCGGCATTCCCTTCGTGGTGCGCACCGTGCAGCCGGTGTTGATCGACCTCGACCCGGAGATCGAGGAGGCGGCTGCAAGCCTCGGCGCCAACCGCTGGCATACGGTGTCGCGGGTGATCCTGCCGAGCCTGATGCCGGCGCTGCTCACCGGCCTTGCGCTCGCCTTTGCGCGCGCGGTCGGCGAATATGGCTCGGTGATCTTCATCGCCGGCAATCTGCCGAACGTCTCCGAGATCGCGCCGCTGTTGATCGTGATCCGGCTTTCCGAATTCCGCTATGCCGACGCCACCGCGATCGCGGTGGTGATGCTGGTCGCGGCCTTCCTCATCATCTTCCTCGTCAACCGCTTGCAGCGCTGGGCGCAGACGCGCATCCCCGCGCATTGAGGTGTGAGCGATGACGATGGAGTTGCAGCATACCCTGTCGATGGCGTCGCCCAGGCAAGAGGCGCAGCCGCACGCCGCGGCGGCGCAGGACGCCGTGCATGGCGAGCCGCGCTTCGTCCGCATCGCCATCATCGCGACCGCCGTGATCTTTCTCGGCGTCTTCGTCGTGCTGCCGCTGGTCTCGGTGTTCGCGGTTGCCTTCTCCAAAGGCATCACCGCCTATTTGGCCGCGTTGGCCGACCCCGAGGCGCTCTCCGCGATCCGGCTGACGCTCGTGGTCGCGGCGATCTCGGTCGGCCTCAACCTGGTGTTCGGCGTGATCGCCGCCTGGGCGATCGCCAAGTTCGAGTTCCCCGGCAAGACCATCCTGATCACGCTGATCGACCTGCCGTTCTCGGTGAGCCCCGTGATCTCCGGCCTCGTCTTCGTGCTGCTGTTCGGCGCGCAGGGGTTTTTCGGCCCATGGCTCCAGGCGCACGACATCCACGTGCTGTTCGCCGTGCCCGGCATTGCGCTTGCGACAAGCTTCGTGACGTTTCCCTTCGTGGCGCGCGCGCTGATCCCCCTGATGCAGGAACAGGGCACGCAGGAGGAGGAGGCCGCGATCTCGCTCGGCGCCTCGGGACTGCAGACCTTCTTCCGCGTCACGCTGCCCAACATCAAATGGGGCGTGCTCTACGGCGTCCTGCTCTGCAACGCACGTGCAATGGGCGAGTTCGGCGCGGTGTCGGTGGTTTCGGGCCACATCCGCGGGCAGACCAACACCATGCCGCTGCTGGTCGAGATCCTCTACAACGAGTACCAGTTCGTGGCGTCGTTTGCGATCGCCTCGCTGCTTGCCATGCTGGCGTTGGTCACGCTGGTCGCCAAGACCGTTCTCGAGCGTCATCTCGACGAAGAGGAAGTGCCGCATGACGATTGAAGTCAGGAATCTGGTCAAGAGGTTCGGCAGCTTCACGGCGCTCGACGGCGTCGACCTCCGGGTGGCCGACGGCGAGCTCCTGGCGCTGCTCGGCCCGTCGGGGTCGGGCAAGACCACGCTGCTGCGCATCATCGCCGGCCTCGACTGGCCGGATTCCGGCGAGGTGTCGTTCGACGGCGAGAACGCGCTGGCGCGGCGGGCCGGCGAGCGCAACGTCGGCTTCGTGTTCCAGCACTACGCTTTGTTCCGCCACATGACCGTGTTCGAGAACGTCGCCTTCGGGCTGCGCGTGCAGCCGCGCAGCGTGCGCAAGAACGAGGCCGACATCCGCGCCCGCGTCAAGGAACTGCTCGATCTGGTGCAGCTCGACTGGCTTGCCAACCGCTATCCGAGCCAGTTGTCCGGCGGCCAGCGTCAGCGCATCGCGCTTGCGCGCGCGCTCGCGATCGAGCCGCGCATCCTCCTGCTCGACGAGCCCTTTGGCGCGCTCGACGCCAAGGTGCGCAAGGAATTGCGGCAATGGCTGCGCACGCTGCACCAGGAGATCCACGTCACCTCGATCTTCGTCACCCATGACCAGGAGGAGGCACTCGAGGTCGCCAACCGCGTGGTGGTGATGGACCGCGGCCGCATCGAGCAGGTCGGCACCCCCGACGACGTCTACGACAATCCCGCCACCGCCTTCGTGCACGGCTTCATCGGCGAATCGATCGTGCTGCCGGTCGATGTCGCCGACGGTCGCGTCAGACTCGGCGACAGGACGCTGCCGATCGCGGCCGACAATCTGGCGCCGGGCGCCTCGCGCCTGTTCGTCCGCCGCCACGACATGCAGATCGGCCCGGCCGGCAGCGGCGCGTTCGAGGGCAGGGTCGCCCATGTGCGCACCTTCGGCCCCGTGCAGCGCGCCGAAGTCGCGCTTTCCGGCGGCGAGCGGATCGAGATCGACGCGCCGCGCGACCGCACGTTGCGGTCAGGTGAAACGGTCGGGCTCGCGCCACGCCGCTACCGGATCTTTGCCGCGGCGGATTGATCCGTTCGCTGCCGGCGGTTGCGAGCCGGATTTCCAATGCGATGGCCAGGGGTACAGGCTGCGCCGTGCCCGCCATCAAATTGAGCCTGTCTTCACCATTCAGCCACGGTTGGTATGCAACAACGCGCCGTCATTTCGGGGGCTTGGCTGATTCATGCGCACGGCGGGTGCTTTCCTTGTAATTTTGTTGCTTGCGGGCTGCGCGTCCGAGGCTCCGGTGGAGACGCCGGCTATGTATGTCAACATGGCTGCCCCGGGCGCGCGGCTGGATGCTGCCGCAGCCGCCTCGATGATCTCGCAATACCGGCAGAACAACGGACTCGCGGCTGTCGAGGTCGATCCGGACCTGATGCGGCTTGCGGAAACCCAGTCGCAGGCCATGGCGGCAGCCAACAAGATGGACCACGACGTCAAGGCGCCGCTGGCGAAGCGGCTGAACGGTTCGGGCTATCCGGCCACGCTTGCGGTCGAGAACGTGTCGGCCGGCTATCACACGCTGGCGGAAGCGTTTTCCGGCTGGCGCGACTCGCCCCCGCACCGGGCGAATATGCTAAAAAATGGTGTCACAAAATTAGGGATTGCGGCGAGCTATGCTCCGAATACCAAATACAAGGTGTTCTGGACGCTTATTATGGCGACGCGCGAGGCCGGCTAGGCGACGTTGCGCTTCCCGCGTTGCCGCGGACGTGATACCTGCGCAAAGCTCTCATGGCCCGGGGGTGGCCGGTAGGCCGGGGGGGCGGAATCGGACGCCGTGCGATCGGCCGATTGACGTCATCGTGAACTGACGCGTGCGATTGCTTTTGTCATTGGCTGGAAGGTCATGATGGATAACGCTTCGCCACCCACCTGTCCTATGAACGCGCAACGTGTCCTGGTGCTGCAGGGCGGCGGGGCGCTGGGATCTTACCAGGCCGGCGCCTTCCAGGCGCTGTGCCGCGCCGGCTTCGAGCCGGAATGGATCGCCGGCATTTCGATCGGCGCCATCAACGCCGCGATCATCGCCGGCAACGAGCCCGACAAGCGCCTGCCCCGCCTGAAGGAATTCTGGGAGATGGTGTCGGCGCCGGTGCCCTGGAATCCGCCCGTCGTCACCGACCGCGGGCGCTCGGTGTTCAACGAGACCAGCGCGGCGCTGATCGCGACCTTCGGCGTGCCCGGCTTTTTCGTGCCGCGGATTCCGCCGGCGCCGCTGTGGCCCAAGGGCACCGAACAGGCGCTGAGCTATTACGACACCGGGCCGCTGAAGAGGACGCTGGAGCGGCTGGTCGATTTCGATCTCATCAACGACCTGAAATGCCGGCTCAGCGTCGGCGCCGTCAATATCTCCACGGGCAACTTCCGCTATTTCGACAACATCGAGTTCAAGCGGCTGGGCAAGCAGATCGGCCCCGAGCACATCATGGCCTCGGGCGCGCTGCCGCCGGGCTTTCCGTCCGTCGTCATCGAGGGCGAGCATTACTGGGACGGCGGCATCGCCTCCAACACGCCGCTCGATTACGTGCTGGAGGAGGAAACAAGGCGTGACCTGCTGATCTTCCAGGTCGACCTGTTCAGCGCGCGGGGCCCGCTGCCGCAGACGCTGCTGCAGGCCGCCGAGCGCGAGAAGGACATCCGCTATTCCAGCCGCACCCGCATGAACACCGACAAGAACCGGCAGATCCACGCAGCGCGCAGGGCGGTGCGCGACCTGATCGCCAAGCTGCCGGATGAGCTGAAGAACGATCCGTCGGCGAAATTCCTGAGCGAAGCGGCGAAGGAAAACACGGTCACCGTGGTTCACCTGATCTACAAGAGCAAGAACCACGAATCCAATTCCAAGGATTATGATTTCTCCCACATCGGCATGGTCGAGCACTGGAATGCCGGTGTGCGGGACGTCCATTTGTCGATGCGTCACAAAGAGTGGCTAGAACGGCCGCAATCCGACGAGACCATGGTGACCTACGACCTCACGGGCGAAGAAGGTACCGAACGTCCAAAAGGCGAACAGGAGTGAAGAAATGGGTACGTTGACAGGCAAGACCGCGGTAGTGACCGGCTCGACCAGCGGCATTGGGCTCGCTTATGCGCGCGCCTTTGCGAGCGCCGGCGCCAATATCGTGCTCAACGGCATGGGCGCGCCCGCCGACATCGAGCGCGAGCGCTCCGGCATCGAAACCGATTTCAAGGTCAAGGCGGTGCATTCGCCGGCCGACATGACCAAGCCGGCGGAGATCGCCGAGATGATCGCGCTCGGCGAGAAGACGTTCGGCTCGGTCGACGTCCTCGTCAACAATGCCGGCATCCAGTTCGTCTCCCCGATCGAGGAATTCCCGCCGGAGAAGTGGGAAGCGATCATCGCGATCAACCTGTCGTCGGCATTTTACAGCATCCGCGCCGCGGTGCCCGGCATGAAGAAGCGCGGCTGGGGCCGCATCATCAACACCGCTTCGGCGCACTCGCTGGTGGCCTCGCCGTTCAAGTCGGCCTATGTCTCGGCCAAGCACGGCATCGCCGGCCTCACCAAGACGGTGGCGCTGGAGCTTGCGACCTTCAAGGTCACCTGCAACTGCATTTCGCCGGGCTATGTCTGGACGCCGCTGGTCGAGCATCAGATTCCGGAGACCATGAAGGCGCGCAACATGACCAAGGAGCAGGTCATCAATGACGTGCTGCTCGATGCGCAGCCGACCAAGCAGTTCGTGACGGTGGAGCAGGTCGCCGCGCTCGCGCTGTTCCTGTGCGGCGATGATGCCGCGCAAATCACCGGCGCCAACCTCTCGATCGACGGCGGCTGGACCGCGGAGTAGTTGCATCCGTATCGTGCTGTCATGCCCCGCCCCCCGGTCGGCGCGAAGCGCCGCCCGATGACAGGCTCCGGCGGGGCATCCAGTACACGCAGGCTGATCGATCTGGCGCTGGTATTTGCGTGGACCGGATTGCCAGCTTTTCGCGGGTGATGACGCGTGTCACGCCGCCTAGTGCGGCACGCTCCCGACCAAGGCTGCGACCATCGACGTCGACAAATGCAGCTCTTCGGACGCGAGCTTGGCGGCGACCACGAGCAGGATGGCCGCGAGCGTGACGCGCAGCACCGCCTGGGGCACGCGCACAGCGCTGTAGCTGCCGATCATAATGCCCGGCAGCGAGCCCATCAGCAGCACGCCCATCAGGTACCAGTCGACCGCACCGAGCGCCCAATGCCCTGCGCCGGCGACCAGCGTCAGTGGCACGGCATGCGCGATGTCGGAGCCCACGATGCGCGCCATCGGCAGGCGCGGATAGAGCAACAGCAGCGCGGTCACGCCGACTGCGCCGGCACCCACCGACGAAATCGAGACCAGCACGCCAAGCAGCGCTCCGGTCACCACCGTTCCCGCCATCGTCGTTCGCTCCCGGACGCGCTCAATGCGCTGCCGATAACGGTCGAGGATTGACTTGCGGAAGATCAGCGACACCGCGGTAAGCAGCAGCGCAAAGCACAGAACGAGGTTGATCAGGCTGCGCTGGGACGCCGCGTCGAGCTCAAGTTGCCATATCGCGACCATGGTCAGGATGCTGGCGGGGATGCTGCCGCAGGCAAGCCGGATCACGGCCGGCCAATGAATGCTGCGTGCAAAGCCGTGCACCAGACTGCCGCCGGTTTTGGTGGCGGCAGCGTAACACAGGTCGGTGCCGACCGCGGTCGAGGGATGAATGCCAAAAAGGAGGATCAGGAGCGGCGTCATCAAGGAGCCGCCGCCCACACCTGTCATGCCGACAAGAAAGCCGACGCCGAATCCCGAGGCCACGTATAGCGGATCGATCATTTCCACGCAGCGTGAGGTTATACTTCCCATCGTGACGCTTAGACTGGACTTTCGGCCGATCGCAATGGATCGGCCGAAATAAGAATATTTCGTGCGCGCAGAGGTCTTCCGTGGTGATTTTCCCCCGTTTGCAGCCACGCGTTGAAAGCGACATTCCGCCGCCCGAGTGGTTTAACGGTTAGACGCGTCGGAGGTTCCCAAGATGTTTTTTAGGCAAAAGCAAGCGGCGCGTGGCATGCCAGCTTGGGCAAATGGCCTGACTATCTGTTCCCGAACGCCAGCACGTGCAGGTCAGCCTGGCGGCGGACGATCCAGAACAGCAGCACCGTCTCGAAGGTGAGCGAGATCGAGGTCGCGGCCGCCCGCGGCGTGGCCGGCGAAGCGCGGGATCAGCGTGACGCAGAGGGCGGCCTGGCTTGGACCTATGCGCGACACAATGTGCGCGCATGGATCCAGGGCCGCGGCGGTTGCGAACATTCGAGACACGTTGTCGCGTCGTTGTTGTCGCGGCATGGCGGGACCGCTGGGGCCTGCCGCCGAATTGCCGCCGAACGAACCGAGCCGATTCGACTATGCCCGATACGACTGAGCCGGATACGGGAGTATCATCATCATGCTCTATGTCGACATTCCGAGCCTGGCGGATGTGAAGTCGCTGGCGGCGCATCGCGGCGACATCTGCGCCTCTCTTTATCTGCCCACCACCCCGGTCACCCGCGAAGTGGCGGGCGACCGGATTGAATTGAAGAATCTCGCAAAGGAGGCCCTGCGCCAGCTCGATGCGGCCAAGGCCGACCCGCGCCGTGTCGCCGCGCTGATGGAGCATCTCGACGACCTCGTCGATGATGACGAGTTCTGGCGGTTCCAGGCGCGCAGCCTCGCGGTGCTGGCGACCCCGGATAATGTGCGGACGTTCCGCGTGCCCAACGCGCTGGTCGCAATGGTGGAGGTATCGGACCGATTTCATCTCAAGCCGCTGTTGCGCGCCATCGCATTCCCCAACACCTGCCTTGTGCTGGCGCTGGCGGAAGGCGCGGTCCGCGTCATTGAGGTCTCAGCCGACCTGCCGCCGGCCGTCGTCAAGGTCGACGGCCTGCCGAAGGATGCCGCCAGCGCAGTCGGCCGCTCCACGGTCAATGATCGATCGCCGAGCGGCCGTATACAGGGATCGGAGGGTCAGAAGGTCTTGCTGCGCCAGTTCGCGCGCAAGGTCGATCATGCGCTGCGCGGGCTTTTGACCGGCAGCGACATCCCGCTGGTGCTGGCCGCCGTCGAGCCCCTGCTCTCCATCTACCGGTCGGTCAACACCTATGCTCATTTGATTGCCGCGGGGATCGACGGCAGCCCGGTATACTCAACCGATGCCCAGCTCGCGGACCGGGCGCGCGCCCTGCTGGACGGCCTCTATCGGGATGAGATCGGCCAATGGAAGAAGCTGTTCGCGGTGCGCGAGAGCGAGGGGCGGGCCACTGCCGACATCGCGCAGGCTGCCCGCGCGGCGACCTTTGGCGCGGTCGACTCGATGCTGGTCGATATCGACGAGGTTATTCCAGGCGCGGTCGACGAGAAGGACGGTGCCGTAACCTTTGCCAAGGCCGCGGGCGCCGGCAATTACGGCGTGGTCGATGAAATCGCCAGCCGTGTCATCCGCTCGGGTGGCCGGATTCTCGGTGTGCGAAAGGCCGATATTCCCGGCGGGAAATCGCTCGCGGCAATCTTGCGCTACGCGGTCTGATCAGAGCGTTTTCGAGCGAAGTGGACACCGGTTCGCGTGAAGAAAACGCGTCAAAACGAGAATCTAAAGCATTCGGTTCTGATTCCATCAGAACCGAACATGCTCTAGTCGCGACGCTTGCCGAACGCCAGCACGTGCAGGCCGAGCCTGCGGCGGACGATCCAGAACAGCAGCACCGTCTCGAAGGTGAGCGAGATCGAGGTCGCGGCCGCCGCGCCATGGCCGCCGAAGCGCGGGATCAGCGCGACGCAGAGCACGAGGTTCATGACGAAGGCGAGCGCGTAGGCGAGTGCGCAGATGCGCTGGTGGCCGAGCATGTTGAGGAGCCGCTCGACCGGGCCGATCGCGGCGCGCACCACGAGCCCGATCGCGGCGACGAACATGATGTCGTAGCCGCCGACGAATTGCGCGCCGAACAGCCACAGCAGCGGCTTGCCGAGCGCGAGCAGCACGATGGTCGCGGCCAGCGACGGCCAGAACGTCCAGTGGATCGCATCCGCGACATAGGCCGACAGCCGGTCCTTGTCGCCGAGCGCGTTGTATTCGGCGAAGCGATGCGCCGTGGTCGCCGACATCGCGTAGTGGATGAAGGAGACCAGCGCGAGCGTCTTGATCACGGCGAAATAGACGCCGACCTCCTCGGAGGAGCGGAACTGTTGCAGCACCAGCACGTCGGTGTAGGAGAGCAGCAGGTAAAAGCTTTCGACCAGCAGGATCGGCAGCGAGACCGCGAGCCAGCCGCGGAAATCATAGCAGCTTGCGCCTGGCGTGATGTGGCCCTTGAGGCGGCGGTTCAACGCCACCATCTGGCCCAGCATCGCGATCCACACTGCGGCCGCGCTCGCGGCCATCGCGGCTGACGCGCCGAGGTCGAGGCCAAGCGCGAGCAGACCGGCGGTGATGCCGATGATCAGCGCCTGGCGCACGATGAATTGCGGCATCAGGCCGAGCCGCATCCAGTCGTGTGAGCGGGCGATGCCGTCCTGGGTGTTGGCGACGACGAAGGCGGACAGCGTGGCGCAGCCAAGGTAGAGCGGGGTTATCTCGTTCGGCTGAAGCAGGGGCGAGGCGAGCTTCACGAGGCCGGCGAGCAGCAGCGCGATCGCGGTGGATACCGCGAACGTCATCCAGCGGCTGCCGGCGAGGAAGCCGCGCAGCAGCGCGTGCTCGCCGCGGGTGCGGTATTCCGGAATGATCTTCTGCGCGGACGCCGCGATGCCGAAATCCATCATGCTGCCGAGCAGCAGCACCCAGGTCCAGACATAGACATAGACGCCGTAATCCGAGCCGCCCATCCAGCGCGCCAGCAGGATCTGCGAGAGATAGGCGAGCGCCGCGCTCGCAACCCGGATGACGAAGATGGTGCCGGCAAGGCGCCGGGTCAGCGATGCCTCGTGGCTGCCGCCCGCGAGCATCGATCGCAGCCGCGCGAGGGGACCGGACGAAGCGCTGGCGGATTGGGTGTCCATCACGGCCACGGCGGGAATCCTGGAAGGGCCGCATCAAAGCGCGGCGATTACTCGGCTAGCAAGGATTCGTTAAGATTCGGTTGGACGGCCTGGCCGGCGCCGCCGCTGGACACTGCCGGCCAGCGGGGAAAGCCGGCGTCAATCCAGATTGGTGTTGAATTCGTAGGCGCGGTCGGGACCGACCAGCGTGAACTTCAGCGCTGCGCCGTCCGGATTCACGCCCGATGGCAAGCCGTCGAGCTCGAAGGCGAAGCGCTTCACGCCGGGCGGGCCGTGCTCGACCGGCTTTGGAACGGGCAGGTTCCAGTCCGGCGTCGGCCCTTCGACGAACAGGCTGACGTCGCGCCCGTCGGGCGACACGATGTCGACCACCACCTTGGTCTTGCCGTCGCGCTTGACGTCGCGGATCGTGAGCGGATTGGGGTCGCCGATATTGGCGGGCTTCGGCACGGTATCGAGCGCGGCGAACAGCGCGCTGTCCTCGGTGCTCGCCACGCTGTTGATGGACAGCTCGGTATTGGCCTCGACCGGGATGCAGAGTTTCTCGCACACGGCATAGTTGATGTTGGCGCGCAGCGTCACCGGCTTGTCGGGATTCTTGGCGACGATCCGCAACGGCAGCGTCACCTGATTCTTGTAGCCGAGCGAGACGCCGCCGGCGCCGTCGTCAAATTTCATCGGCGCCGGCCACAGGACTGTCACCGCTTCGACATTATCCGATTTCGAGAAATCGAAACGTGGGGGTACGCCGGAATCGCCGGGGGTACGCCAATACGTCTTCCAGCCTGCCTCGAGCTGAAAACCGATACCGCCGAGCAGGACCGCGCCGCTGCGCGATCCCGCCATCAGCCGCACCGCGGAATGGCCGTCGCGCTGCCACGGCGACGCATCCTGGGCGTGGGCGAGCGAAGCCAGCGAAAATATCAGGGTCGAGGCAAGACCGATTGCGCGGATGGGAACCATGGCGTTCATGAAGCGTCTTTAACAGGCAAGGCGGCCGGCGAACCATTGAATTGCTTGTGATGGCGTCCGGTGCCGCCCGCCGCGCTTGATTGACAGGACCCTCACCCAATATCAGGATGGAAGCTCAGAGGAGAGGCCTTTGCGGATGAATCCTGAAGGCAAGAAACCGGGCCGCGAGCGCCGCCCCGCCGGCGCCAGCCAGCATGCGCCCGAACAGGGTTATCTCGACGGCCAGCTCCTGGTCGCGATGCCGCTGATGGGCGACCCGCGGTTCGAGCGCTCGGTGATCTACCTGTGCGCGCATTCATCGGAAGGCGCGATGGGCATCATGGTCAACCGCCCGGCCGGCAGCATCGACTTTCCGGAACTTCTGGTGCAGCTCGACATCATCAAGAAGGGCGATCAGATCAAGCTGCCGGAGAATGCCGAGACACTGCAGGTGCTGCAGGGCGGTCCGGTCGACACCGGCCGCGGCTTCGTGCTGCACTCGAGCGACTTCTTCATCGAGAAGGCGACGCTGCGGATCGACGACGACGTCTGCCTGACCGCGACCGTCGACATCCTGAAGGCGATCGCACAAGGCGAGGGACCGCGGCACGCGATCCTCGCGCTCGGCTATGCCGGCTGGGCGCCGGGCCAGCTCGAGAGCGAGATCCAGGGCAATGGCTGGCTGCATTGCGACGCCGATGCCGAGCTGATCTTCGGCGACGACGTCGAGGAGAAATACGCCCGCGCGCTGCGCAAGATCGGTATCGATCCCGGCATGCTGTCGAACGACGCCGGCCACGCGTAATGGGTGCCTGTCATTGCCGGGCTTGACCCGGCAATCCATCGCAAAAAGCGTTTCCAGTGAAGGTTGATGGATGCGCGGTTCGCGCATGACGACCTTTGATTGCGCTATTCCGCTGCCTGCTGCGCCACCGTCGGCTCGCTGCCGGCCACCGTGGCCCGCCGCATGTCGCGCGGCTGCGACTGGTCGTAGCGGCGCACCCGGTGCATGGTCTGCCGGTTGTCCCACATCACGAGGTCATGCAGCTTCCATGTGTGGACGTAGACGAACTGCGGCTGCGTGGCGTGCTCGGTGAGGTCGCGCAGGAGCACCCGTCCTTCCGGGACGCTCATCCCCCTGATCGCGCCGGCGTGCGAGGACAGGTACAGCGATTTGCGGCCGTGCGCGGGATGCGTGCGCACAAGACGCTGCAGCACCGGCTTGAACATCTTCTTCTCTTCATCGCTGTAGTCGAGGAAGCCGAGCGCGCCGCGCGAATACATCAGCGAATGTTCGCAGATCATATTCTCGATCTCGGCCCTGGTCTCATCGTCGAGCGCGTCATAGGCGGCGCGCATGTCGGCGAATTCGGTATTGCCGCCCTTCGGGTTCACGACGCGCGCCGACAGCAACGAGAATTTTGCCGGGATCGGGCGGAACGACGAGTCGGAATGCCACAGGCAGTTGCCGAGGTTGAACAGATGGGTGCGATGATCCTTCGGCAGCGGCTTGCCGTCCTTGCCGAGATTGGACACGTCGTTCAGCCCGGAATCGAGCCGGTAGTCCGCTTTTTTCGTCACCGTGCCGCCACGTGCGTCCTCGCGCGGCCCGAAATTCAGCGCGAAGGCGAGCTGCTGCTCGTCGGTGATGTCCTGGTCGTGGAAGACGAGTACGGCATAGCGATCCATCGCCGCTTCGACTTCGCGCGCCTGGTCCGTGGTCAGCGGCTGTCGCAGATCGAGGCCGCTGACCTCGCCGACGAAATGCGGGTGCAACTGACGGATCGCGATCGCCACGGGCGCCTCCCTCTTGCTCCTCGAGGAAAGGCTACTCCCGCATCATCAGCTGTCAACGCGCCGCCGGCGGGGCGACCGGCACCACCGAGGAACGGAAGCCGCGGTCGCCGGTTAGCTCATCATCAAACCGAGGAAGGGAAGCGCGATGGACAAGGATCGGATTGCCGGCTCGGCCAAGGAGTTCGCCGGCCGGGTGGAAGGGACCGTCGGCGACATGGCCCAGGATGCCAAGACCCAGGCTTCCGGCCGCGCGCGCGAAGCGGCGGGCACGGTGCAAAATCTCTACGGTCAGGCCAAGGACGCGGCGCAGGATGCTGCCGATGTGGCCACGGGAATTGCCAGGGACGCCTATGCCAGCGGCGGCGAGACGCTGCGCGACGGATCGCAGGCGCTTGCCCGGAAGGTGCAGGACAATCCGATCGGCGCGCTCCTGATCGCGGGCGGCATCGGCTTTGCGCTGGCGCTGCTGATGAGCCGGCCGGCGCGCCGTCCACCGCCGCGCTGGCGCTAGCTGACGCATCATCCTTGAAGGGCGCGATGGCTTCATGCTGAAGCCGTCGCGCTTGCGCGTGAACTACCAGCGCCAGAAGTTATCCGAGGGCGCCGAGGCTGCGCGCCCGACATTGCCCGGTGGCCGCGGCACGCCTGGAGGTCCCGGCGCCCGCGGCGGCGGCGCGAACTGGCGCGGCGGCGGATTGCCGAACCCGAAGAAATCGCGCAATGGCTGTCCCGACGCCGGCCTCAGCTTCTTCACCTGCGGCTTCGGCGGCGCATTGGCCGGCGCGGCGCCGCCATCGGGCGCGTTGGAGGCGACCGGGCTATCGCCCTTGGCCTGCTCGGTGCCGACCTCCCGGCGCGGCCAGTTGAAATCGTCGGCGCGGCCCGGCGGCGGCGTCAGTGCCTCGCCCTTGACCAGCGTGCGCGCGGCGAGCGCGTCGACGGCGGCCGGCCGTGAACCGGGGCCGCCGAGCAGTTGATCGGTGCCGACGGAGGAGGCGACCAGCGGCACGATCGGCCCCGCCAGCGGGCGCGGGGCGGGCTGGCCGGGCACCGCGTTGGCGTCGGGCGTCGCGGGCTCGCTCGGCAGCGCGATCGGCGCCGAGCGGTTGGCGAGCAGGCGCGTGATCTCGCGTTCGACATAGTGGGCAAGCTTGCGCGCGCCGGGCTTGGTGAAATAGACGCCGTCATAGGAACGGAGCTGGCGGATCTGGCCCTCGAAGTCGGGGCCCTTCTGCAGGAAGCGGCCGGCCTCGTCGACGAAGCCGTCCCAGACGTCGACATAGGTGATGCCGGCCTTGCCGGCGCCGTCGCGATAGAGCGAATCCAGAAACAGCGTGTCAGCGGTGCCCTTCGGTCCGCGCACCGCGGGCAGGCCGACCCAGAGCACCGGCACGCCCTTGGACTTCAGGATGCCGTTCAGCTCCTCGATCTTCTTGGCATAGAGCTCGACCCAGCGCTCGTCGCGAAACTCGTAGAGTCCGTTGGGCGTGCGCGTGCTCTTCTCCGGCGCCGCGGCAGGCGGTGCGTCGTTGTCGGCCTCGTCCGGCGGCAGCTCGGTGTCGACCACCTTGTCGTCCGCCTTGCTGTTGTCCTTGGCGCCGTCGACCGCGCCTTCCGGCTTTGCGCCCGGCTTGGCGTCGGCAGGCTTTGCGTCCTTCTTGTCCTTGACGCCCGCGTCCTTCTTGTCGCCCTTCTTGTCGGCGGATTTGTCCGACTTCTCCACGGCCGGCTCGCGCATCGCGATGCGGTCGTTCAGCCCGAGCATCACCACGATGACGTCGGGCTTCTCGGTGGCGAGGATACCTCGCGCAGCCGCGGCCCAGTCGGCGGGCTCGCCCTTGGGCTGATACTTGATCAGGCCCGAGGTGTTCTTGGCCTTGCGGATCACGCCCATGTCGGGCTGCTCGGCATAGGCGTCCTCGAGGCCGTAGGCGAGCCAGTCGGCCATGCCGTCGCCGAGCACCAGCACGTTGCGCTCAGGCGTGGTGTCGCGCTTCTCCGGCGGCGGGGCCCTGGAAAAATCTTCGCGCGGGCGCTTGGGCTGCTGCTGCTGGAAGGGCGCGAAGAAGTCGCCGCCGAACCAGCCGCCACCACCGCCAAAGCCGCCGCCGCCACCCCAGCCGCCGGAGCGCGGGGCGGGCCGCTGCGGCGGGCCGCCGAAATTGAAGAACTGCGCTGAAGCCGGTCCGACCACGCCGACCAGGAGCGCAATGGCGATCGCCAGCGCGGCCAACGGGCCGGGCTCGATCAACACGCTCAGGAATGACTTCGGTTTGGACATGCGGCCTGACGCCCGCTCGCGATGAAATCAGCTGACAACATAATAGCGGAATCGGGCCGCAAGCGGGCAGATTCTCTTTCGGTTTCCAGACCATAGACCGGTCATGGCGGCCACCGTCAAGACCGCCGCCGGAATGGGCCGTTTGAGGGTTACTTTGCCCGTTTCAGCGCCCCCGCAGCCGCTCCAGCATGTCGGAGGAGGCAAATCCGTCGGCCGGCGCTCCGATCGAGGCCTGGAAGCCGCGCAGCGCCGCCCGCGTCTCGCCGCCGAACTGGCCATCCGGCGTGCCCCGGTAGAAACCGCGCTGGGCGAGCAATTGCTGAAGTTCCAGCCGCTCGGCGCGCGACAGCTCGCGTTCCTGGCGCGGCCAGGCCTGGACGAAGGGCGCCCCGCCGCGCAAGCGGTCGGCGAAATGGCCGATGGCCAGCGCATAGGCCTCGGCGGGGTTGTATTTCATGATGACGCGGAAGTTCTGCATCATCAGGAAGCCCGGGCCCTCGGCACCGGCGGGCGCGAGCAGATAGGCCTTGTCGCTGCCATGCGGAAATGGCTGGCCGCCCGCGCGCTTGATGCCCAGATGCTCCCACTGCACAAGCGTCATGCTCTTGGCGCGATCCGCCAGCATGTAGTTGAAGTCTTTGGGCACGACCACCTCGTAGCCCCAGCTCTGGCCGGTCTGCCAGCCGTCCTTCTTCAGGTTGTTGGCGGTGGACGCAATCAAATCGGCGGGGTTGTCGACGACGTCGCGGCGGCCGTCGCCGTCGCCATCGACCGCGTAGCGCTTGAAGGCGGTCGGCATGAATTGCGTCGGGCCGAACGCGCCGGCCCAGGAGCCGCGCATCTGCTCTGGCCTGAGGTCGCCGCGATTGAGAATTTCCAGCGCGGAGAGAAACTCGTCCTTGAAATAGGTCTGGCGGCGGCCGATGCAGGCGAGCGTTGCGGTCGACTGCAGCACGCTGCGGTCGCCGATCTGTGTCGAGTAGTTGGACTCGATGCCCCAGATCGCCGCGATCGCGTAGCGGTCGACGCCATAGGCGCGCTCGGTCGCGTCGAACTGCGCCTTGTATTTGGCGAGGATCTCCTTGCCCTTGGCGAGTCTCGCGTCGTTCACCAGGATGTCGAGATAGTCCCAGACCGACTTGGTGAATTCGGGCTGCGAATCCATCAGGTCCATGATGCGCAGGTCGGGCGAAAGCCCGGCGGTGAAGCGCTGGAAGTTTTCTTCCGACACGCCGCGCCGTGCGGCATCTGGCCACATCGCGGCGACGCAATTGTCGAAATTGGCGGCCGCCTGGCGGATCGCCCCTGCCGTCATCAGGGGGTTGCCGGATGCGCCGTCCTCGCCGCTCCATGGAATCGAGCCGGTGGTCGCGGGCGCCCCTTGCGGCTGAGGCGCGGCGCTGGTGCCGAAGATGTTGCCGAACAGGTTGGAAAGGCCATTGCCGGGCGATTGCGCAGAGGCCGTGGCCCCAGGCAGCGCCAGCAAGGCGCAGACGGCAGCCGCCGCCAGCCACTTGATCCGGGGTTCCATCGGTCCTGACATGTTCGACATCCCCTGCCGTCGAATTCGGGCTTTCAGGAGGCCCTGTCGCGGTTTCCAATAGTTTAACAAAAGCGAAGTTTTCGCGTCAGGGGTGGGTTAACCGCCTTGGCCGAGCGCCGCAAACCGGGTTACTCACGGGGTGAACCGAACCTTCAGGATGTCCTGCTTCCCATGAAAATCCGCAAAGCCGTTTTCCCGGTCGCCGGCCTCGGCACCCGCGTCCTGCCCGCCACCAAGGCGATGCCGAAGGAAATGCTGACCATCGTCGACAGGCCGCTGATCCAATACGTGGTCGACGAGGCGAAGGAGGCCGGGATCGAGCACTTCGTCTTCGTCACCGGTCGCAACAAGGGCGTGATCGAGGATCATTTCGACCGCATGTTCGAGCTCGACACCACGCTGGCCGCACGCGGCAAAAAGGCCGAGCAGGACATCCTGGCGCAGAGCCAGCCGGAAGCCGGCGCGATGAGCTTCACGCGCCAGCAGGCGCCACTCGGCCTCGGTCACGCGGTTTGGTGCGCGCGCGACATCGTCGGCGACGAGCCCTTCGCGGTGGTGCTGCCGGACGAGCTTGTGCTGCACACCCCGGGCTGTCTTGGTCAGATGATCGCGGCCGCCGCCAAGCTCGGGCCAAAATCCAACCTGATCGCGGTGCAGGCCGTGCCGGAGGATACCACGCATCAATACGGCATCTGCGGCGTCGGCAAGCGTCACGCCGACGGCAGGATGTTCGAGGTTTCAGGCATGGTGGAGAAACCGGCGAAGGGCACTGCGCCCTCCAACCTCTCGATCACCGGCCGCTACATCCTGCAGCCGGAAATCTTCAAGATCCTGGAGCGGCAGGAGCGCGGCGCCGGCGGCGAGATCCAGCTCACCGACGCCATGATCGGGCTCTCCAAGTCGCAAAAATTCTATGGCGTCGAGTTCGAGGGCGAGCGGCACGATTGCGGCTCGAAAGCCGGCTTCCTGCGCGCCAACATCGCCTACGGCCTGCAGCGCCCCGATCTCGCCGACGGCCTGCGCGCGGAGATGAGGAAATATCTCGAAGAGTGAAGGCAGGAATGCTGGCATTTTTGCCGTCATTCCCGGGCGATGCGAAGCATCGAAATCTCCAGATTCCCCGGTGCGCAATTGCGCACCTGCGGTCTGGTGCTGACGCACCATTCGGCAATGACGATCTAGGCCACCAGCGACAGCCGCGGCAAACTGGCCAGCACCGACTGGTTGCGGCCGTTCGCCTTGGCCGCGTAGAGCGCCTTGTCGGCGGCGTTGATCAGCACGCTCCAGTCCGTCGCAGCCGTCGGCACGAGGCTTGCCACGCCGATGCTGACAGTGGAGGCGCTCTCGCCGGCGGACCAGCCTTCGACCTTCAGGCGGATGGTTTCGGCAACCGTCAGCGCGTCCATCGGCGCAAGCCCCGGCAGCAGCACCGCGAATTCCTCGCCGCCATAGCGCGCGGCGCAGTCGCCGGCGCGCCGCACCGAATCCGAGATGCAGATCGCGATTCCGACCAGCACCTGGTCGCCGGCCTGGTGGCCAAAGGTGTCGTTGTAGGTCTTGAAATGGTCGGCATCGATCATCAGGAGCGCGAGCGGCGCCCTGTTTCGGACCGCCCGCCGCCATTCGGTGTCGATCACCGCGTCGAACTTGCGGCGGTTCTTCAGGCCGGTGAGTGCATCGGTGGTGGCGAGCTCCTCGAGCTTCTCCTCGGCGTTGGCGCGGCGGCTGATCTCGCGCGCGAGGAACAGCGTGACGCCGAGCACGAACAGGATCAGCGCCGTCATGATCGCGGCGATCCGCAGCGCCTCGGTGCGCCAAAGTTCGAAGATGCTGGCCCAGGGCTTGCCGACCAGCACGACCAGCGGCCTTGTGCCGTCGCGCCAGACCAGAAGCCGCGGCACGCTGTCGAAGGCGGTGGTCCCGGAGAACGATCCGCTCGGCTCCGACAGCACGCGCATCACGATCGGCGCCTGGCCGATATTCCTGCCGATCTCGTCGAGATCGAACGGGGTGCGCATGATCACCATGCCGTCGCGGCGAAGCACGCAGATCACGTCGTCGGGGCCAAGCTGCAGCCGCCCGAACAGGTCGTGAAAATAGCTGAAGCGGATCGAGCCGGCGACGACGCCGAGGAAGCGTCCGTCGGCGCCGGTGATGCGCCGGCTGAGCACGATGGCGTAGGCGCCCCGATGCAGCATCGGGCGGCTGACATAGAGCCCGACGTCGGGATGGTCGCGATGGACCTTGAAATACTCCTCGTCGCCGCGATTCTCGGGCAGGGGGTCGAGCGTGGAGGCATCGATGGCCAGGCGCCCTTCGGCATCGAACACCTGGATCGCCCCGAAATGCTTGGCGGTGGCGGCGTGGTCGAACAGGATCAGCTGCCGGACCGGCTTGCTGACGCTTGCGATCTCCGGCATCACCATGCTGCTGGCGACGGCGCGCAGCGAAAGATCATAGATCTCGACGTTGCGGCTGATGTCGGCGTCGATGCTGGATGCGAGGTTCTCCAGCGTCTGGCGCGCCAGCTCCTCCTCGCCATGGCGCATGTTGAGCATGACGTTGGCGCAGATGGCGGAGAAGCCGATCACGGTCACCACGGACGAGGCGATCAGCAGTTTTGCCGATAGCCGCCATGGCTGCCTCGCCGAACCGATGCGCCTTCCCAACAACATGGATCGCTCCCGATCCTTTTCGATGCGCTCCAATGATTGCCGTGGCCTTAAGTAGGGCGACAGGGTTCCCCCAATCGGTTAACGATTGGTTGAGAAATGACACGGGTAAAAGGCATGACGGACTACGACGCCCTGCGCGATCATCTGAGGCGGCAGACGCTGCCCGAATTCGTGCTGAGCTTCGAGGAGATCGAGGCGATCATCGGCGGCGCGCTGCCGCGGGCCGCGCAGCGCGCCTCCTGGTGGGACAGCCTGCGCAGCCCGCAGGAGAGGATGCCGCAGCGTGAGGCCTGCCTTGCCGGCGGCTATGTCGCCACGCGGCTGCCGGACGGCAAGAGCGTGAGGTTCAAACGGCCGGCGCTGCAGGGGCGCCGGTGAAATGCCCGTGATCGGCCGGGATCGCCTTGCGTCCATGTCGTCCGCGCTCTAGTTTTGGGGTTCGGGGATACGCAGGCTCCCCGCCAGGCGGCTCGCCGTCCAAGTTCTGCGCAATGCTCGATTGGTCGAGGGATTGCGCGTGGACGAAAGCAGGCCGGTTCTCAATCCGAACCATGCAACCGTGATTTGGTGTGTCGACCGCGCGTTGGCGTGGCGTGTCTTCCACGCGGGCCTGACCGCGTTGCTGCGCGACCGGCAACGCCCGCGTCGATCCACCCGAGCAAACGAGCGTCCCCTTTCGGGGCTTGCGAATTTGGGGGCTGCAAAACCATGGAGAAGCCAATGACGATCACCAGCGAACGCCGGGACTTCATCAAAGGTGTCGGCCTGGCCGCCACCGCCGTGACGGTGGCGGGCTCGAGCGCGCTTGCGCAAGGCAATCAGCCCACTGCAAGCAAGGCGCCGGCCTATCAGGCCAAGCCATTGCCATTCGATCCGAAAGCGATCAGCGGCATGTCGGAGAAGGTGCTGGTCAGCCATTACGAGAACAACTATGTCGGTGCGGTGAAACGTCTCAACGCCATCGGGACGCAGCTCGCCGAGCTCGATTTCGCGAAGGCGCCGAATTTCGTCCTCAACGGATTGAAGCGCGAGGAGCTGATCGCGGCCAACTCGATGATCCTGCACGAGATCTACTTCGACGGCCTCGGCGGCGGCGCGAAGGCGAGCGGCGCGCTCGCCGATGCCATCGCACGCGATTTTGGCAGCGTCGATCGCTGGCGCGCGGAATTCGCCGCCATGGGCAAGGCCGAAGGCGGCGGCTCGGGCTGGGTGATCCTCGCCTATTCGCCGCGCGACAAGCGCCTCGTCAATCAATGGGCGGCCGATCACACCACGACGCTCGCGGGAGGACGGCCGGTGCTGGTGCTCGACATGTACGAGCACGCCTATCACATGGACTACGGCGCGGCGGCCGCGAAATATGTCGACGTGTATATGGAAGCCATACGCTGGGAGAACGCCGCGAAGCTCTACGAGCAGTACAGCCGCGAAAGCTAGGTCGTGTTCGAAAGCAGTCGGCCCGCACGGCAAATCCGTGCGGGCTTTTCTCTGTTGTCCCTGAATGCCAGGATCTTACTGGTTGGTGTTGGCCTCGCTGCCGTGCGCGCGGCTGCGCTTGGTCACGCGGCCGTTCGGCTGATAGGCGTAGGCGTTGCGGTCGATGTTGCTGGTAGCGTTAGCGGTGGCGGCGGGCAGATTCGGATCGCGGAAGCAGTCGCCGCCGATCCCGGCCGAGGCCGACTGACATTGCTCCATGGAGGAGAAGCCGCAGCCGGTCATGTGACCGGTGACGTCCTGGCGGCAATAGTCGCCGGCACTCGCGCTGGTCGATGTCAGTGCGCCAAAAGAGGCTGCGACCACGAACGCCGCAGCCGGCACACCAAGTTTCAGGAATGCTTTCATCTTCGTCTCTCGTTGTTGATGTTTGATTGATCAGCCCCGCGCCCGAGATGGGTTAAGCACACGCGATGCGCCAGCGCTTTCAATCATTGTTGAAGCGATGACACTTGTATGAAAAATTTCGCCGCAAATGATGCGCACGCGCGCGAAGCAGGCAGATCTTCAATTGATCTGCTGCTGTCCGCGCCGCGGGAAATACCAGCCATGTCTGTTCTGAATGACGGCGAAGCCGGAGGCAGCTGGCTGCTTGCAAATGACCGCGACGCGCCGCCCGGCAGCAGCGCGTCGCAGCAGCGCTCACCGCGCGGACGCGGACGAAGCCGATGCCGCGGTCACAGCGCTGCCCTGCGATGATGTAGCAGCGAGGCGAACCGTGTCGCCGCTCACGAGCGTCTCCGGCGGGTTGTTGATGATCCGGTCGGACGGCGCAAGGCCGCTGACGACCTCGACACTGTCGCCGAGATCGCGGCCCAGCTGCACGTTCTTGAGCACGACCTTGTCCTGACCGTCGAGGGCTGCAACCTGCGTGCCCTGATTGCCCATGATCAGCGCGGTCGAGGGGATCTTCACCAGGTTGCCGTCGGTCGGAATTTCGAAATGCACGTTGCAGTAGCTGCCGCCGTAGAATTTTCCGGCGCTGTTGTCGGCCTGGAGCTCAACCTGCATGCTGTGTGAGTTCGGGTTGATGGCCTTGGCGACATGGGAGACCGTCGCGTCGAACTGCACGCCCGGATATTGCGGCATGTCGAACTTCGCCTTCATGCCGGGGGCAAGGCCGGCCGAGAAGGCTTGCGGCACCTGCACGTAGATGCGAACCCGGTGCAGGTCCGACACCTCGAACAGCGGCTGGCCGGAGCCGCCGGAATTAATCAGCATTCCGATCTCGATGTTGCGGGCCGTCACGACGCCGTCGAACGGCGCGGCGAGCGTCTTGAACGACTGCATCGCCTGGAGCTGGCGGACATTGGCCTCATTGGCGTCGACCACCGCCTCCTTCGCCTTGGCGTCGGCGGCGGTCTGGTCGGCAAGCTGCTGGGCGACGATCTGCTTTTGCAGCAGGACGGCGTTGCGGCCGGCGGTGAGATTTGCAAGTTGCAGGTTGGCCCGCACGCTTGCCAGCGTCGCCTCGGCCTGGCTGAGCTGCTGGTCGAGATCGGGAGCATCGATGCTGGCGAGCGCCTGTCCGGCCTTGACCGGTGAGCCGATGTCATGGTCCCAGCTTTTCACATAGCCGTTGACCCGCGCGAACACCGCGGCGCGATTGAGGGGCTGGATGTTGCCCGGCAGGGTCAGCACCTGGTTCGGAGCGCCGGCCACGAGCGGCGCCAGCGCCACGGTCGGGACCGCCTGCGCCGCGGTCCAGTCCACGACTTCCTGCTTGCTTTGCGCGCGGCTGATGAAGCCATAGCCGACCACGCCTGCCGCGAGCAGGAGCGCGGCTGCGGCGACGGTCAGGAGGCTGCGCCGGCTCGGGGTCTTGACGTCTTCCGTGGACATGGTCTCTTGCTCTTTTCCTCAATGCGACGGCGAGGGAACGCCGTCGGCGTGATGGGCGGTCGTATGCCGCCGGCGATGCACCAGGCCGAAGATCGTCGGCACCAGAAACAGGGTGGCGCAGGTCGCGAAGATCAGCCCGCCGATCACCGCGCGCCCCAACGGCGTGTTCTGTCCGGGTTCGATCGCCATCGGCAGCATCCCGATCACCATCGCGAGCGCCGTCATCAGCACGGGCCGGAACCGGGCGCCGCCGGCCTCGAACGCGGCCTGCATGGCGTTCGCGCCGGCGGCCATCCGCTCGCGGGCAAAGCTGATCACCAGGATGCTGTTGGCGGTCGCGACGCCCATGCACATTATCGCGCCGGTGAGCGCGGGAACGGATAGCGTCGTTTCGGTCGCGAACAGCATCCAGACGATGCCGGCGAGTGCGGTCGGCAGCGCCATGACGATGACGAGGGGATCGACCCAGGACTGGAAGTTGATGACGATCAGCAGATAGATCAGCACGATCGCGGCTGCGAGGCCGACGAAGAGCTGCTGGTAGGCGCTCGTCATCGTGCTGACCTGGCCGCGCAGCGCGACGCTCGCGCCCTTCGGCAGGTCCTTTGCCGTGTCATGGAGCACCTGCTGGATGTCGGATGCCAGCGCGCCGAGATCGCGGCCTTGCGGCGTCGCATAGATGTCGACCACCGGGCGGACGTTGTAATGCGACACCACGGCATTGCTGTGGGTCCGCTCGACCTGCGCGAGACCGCCGAGCAGCTGCGGATTGGTCCCGGCCGGAGAAGTCACCGGAATGTTCTTCAGGCCGGTCATGCTGTTGATGTCGCGTTGCGGCGTCTGCACCGAGACCGCGTAGGACACGCCGTTGGCCGGGTTCAGCCAGTAGGTCGGCGCGGACTGCGAGCTTCCCGACAGCGTCGTCAGCATGGCGGTGGCGACATCCTTTTCGGAGAGGCCCACCAGCGAGGTCAGCGAGCGGTCGACGTTGACGTCGAGGGTCGGTTGCTCGAACGCCTGCTGGATGCGCGCATCGGCAATGCCCGGAATGGCTCTGACCTTCGTCAGCAGGGCATTGGCGTAGTGGCGGTCTGCCGCGAGATCCTGGCCGGCCACCTGCAGGTCGATCGGAGCGGGCACGCCGAAATTCAACACCTGGCCGACGATATCCGCCGGCAGGAACGCGAAGCTGGTGCCGGGAAACTGCCGCGGCAGCTTCTGCCGCATCGCCTTGATGTAGCTGTCGGTCGGCGCGTGATCGGGCTTGAGGTTGATCAGGATGTCGGCGTCGCCGACACCGATGGTGCCGGAGTTGTTGTAGGCCATGTTGATGCCGCTGATGGTGAGCCCGATATTGCTCACGATGCCGTCCAGCTCGCGCGGGGGAATGATGCCGTGAATGGAGGCGGCGATCCGGTCGGTCAGGCGCGTCGTCTCCTCGATCCGCGTCCCCGTGGGGGCGCGGACATGCAGCTTGATCTGGCCGCCGTCGACCGTGGGGAAGAAGTCCTGCCCGAGATAGGGCGCAAGGCCGAACGACAGGAGGCTGAAGGCCAGGAAGCCCGCGATCACCTTGATCCGGTTGTGCAGGCAAAGCTGCAGCAGGCCGAGATAGGTGCTGTGCACCTGGTCGAACAGGCGCTCGAAGCCGCGCTGGAATCGCGCCAGCGGATTGCGGCTCACGGTTGCGGCCGCATCGGCCGCCCCGTGCCGGTGCTGATGGCGCAACAGATAGTTCGCGAGCGTCGGCACCAGCGTGCGCGACAGCACGTAGGAGGCGGCGAGCGCCAGCATCACCGCCTCGGCGAGCGGCCGGAACAGATAGCCGGCAACGCCGCCGAGCCCGAACATCGGCACGAAAGCGATGCAGATGCAGAGCAGCGACACCGTGGCCGGCACGACGATCTGCTGCGCACCGTCGAGGATCGCGGGCTCGATCGGCTTGCCCTGCTCGAGATGCCAGTTGATGTTCTCGATCGTGACGGTGGCGTCGTCGACCAGGATGCCGACGGCGAGCGCCAGTCCACCGAGCGTCATGACGTTGATGGTTTCGCCGAGCAGCGAAAGGCCGCTCAGCGCGGCCAGAACCGCCAGCGGGATCGAGAGCGTGATGATCAGGGTCGAGCGCCAGCTGCCGAGAAACAGCAGGATCATGATCCCGGTCAGCACCGCCGCAATCACGCCCTCCCGGACCACGCTCGACACCGCGTCGGTGACGAACACCGACTGGTCGCCGACGGCCGTCAGCTTCAGGCTGTTCGGAAGCGTTTGCGACACCGAGGGCAGCAGGCTCTTGACACCGTTGATGATGTCGAGCGTCGAGCTCGCGCCCGCCTTCATGATGGTCAGCAGCACGGCGCTCGCCCCGTTGACGTGAACGGCATTGGTCTGCGGTGGACTGCCGTCATGGACGAAGGCGACGTCGCGCATGTAGATCACGGTGCCGTTGACGGTCTTGATCGGCAGGTTGTTGAAGGCGTCGATCGCCTTCGGTGAATCGTTCAGGTTGATCGTATATTCGTAGCTGCCGATCTTCTGCGTTCCGACCGGCGTGATGAGGTTCTGCAGCGACAGCGCGTTGATGACGTCGTTGGCGGAAACGCCGTATTGATGCAGCGCGCGCTGGTTGAGGTCGGCCTGGACCTGCCGCACCTTGCCGCCGAAAGGCAGCGGTAGCGCGGCCCCGGGAACCGGAGCTAGCGCCGGGCGGATGAAATTGAGCGCCGAGTCGAAGATCTGCGTTTCCGACATCTGGTCGCTCGAGAGCGCAAGCTGGAAGATCGGAACGCTGGAAGCGTTGAAGCTCAGGATCAACGGCGGCGTGATGCCGGGCGGCATCTGCTTCAGCACGGTCTGCGACATGCCGTTGACCTGCGCCAGCGCGGCATTGATGTTCACGGTGGGCTGAAAGAAAATCTTGATGATGCCGTAGTTGACGATCGACTGCGATTCGATGTGCTCGATGTCGTTGACGCTGTTGGGCAGCGAGCGCTCATAGAAGGTGACGATGCGGCCGGCCATATCGTCGGCCGGCAGGCCGGTGTAGCTGAACACCACGCTGATGACGGGGATGTTGATGTTCGGGAAGATGTCGGTCGGCGTCCGTAGCGCCGATACGGTGCCGAAGATCAGGATCAGCAACGCCATGACGATGAAGGTATAGGGCCGCCGCAGGGCGAGCCGAACGATTCCAATCATGACGTTCTCTCCGCGTGAAACGATGCGCTATCGGCGCCGGCCGTCGCCCCTATGGGACGCTTCGCGCGCATGACCGCGGGGCATGTCCGCCGCGCCGGGCCCTCCTTCACGCGGCAGGGTGAATCTAGCGTTGAGTTTTGCATTCGAAAAATGCATTCTTCTCATCTCGACATGCACATCTTGAATTAAGGCGGGTTCCAGTCGTTGGTCAGGGCGGCTCCCAGGCTCGGTGCGATGGACCTCAATCTGCTGGTGGTGTTCGACGCCATCATGCGGGAGCGGTCGGTCACGCGGGCCGGGCAGCGGCTCGGGCTCAGCCAGCCGGCGATGAGCCATGCCCTGACCCGGCTACGGCACATGCTGAAGGACGAGCTGTTTGTCCGCAGCCCGCACGGCATGATGCCGACGCCGCGGGCCGAACAGCTTGCAACGCCGATCAGGGTTGCGCTTGACGGGTTGCAGCAGTCGCTGGAGCCGGATCACTTCGATCCAGCGCGGGCGACGACGACCTTTCGCATTGCCGTCGACAATTATGCGGCGATCGTGCTGGTCGCGCCGATTGCGGCGCATGTCGCGAGGCTTGCCGCCGGCGTAAGGCTGGATTTCCGGCCAAGCGGCACCCTCGATGTGCCGGAGCAACTCGATCGCAGCGAACTGCATCTGGCGATTGGTCCTTCAGCCGTCCAGGGCGAGCGGTTCTCGCGGCGGCGGCTCCTGCAGGATCAGTTCGTCGTGGTGCATCGCAAGGCGCATCCGGCGGCGAAGGCAAAGGAAATCTCGACGGAGCAACTCGCAAACCTGCCGCAACTGGAAATCTCGTCGGCGCTGGTCGGGCCGGATTTTGCGGAGAGCGAGTCCGGGAAAGCCAGGCCCGGGGCGAGGCCGGCCATGCGCGCGCCATTCCTGTCGGCAGGGAGGATTCTCGCCACGTCCGATCTGGTGTCGGTGCTCCCGCTGAACGTCGCCAGAAGTCTGATGCGGTCACACGATCTGGTGTTCCGCCGGCTGTCGCGTTCACCCAAGCCGATCGAAGCGGCAATGATCTGGCTGCGACGGCTCGACAACCAGCCTGCACATGCCTGGCTGCGCGATGTCATCGCGCGCGTAACCGGTGATCTGCAAAGCTAGCTCGCGGCTTCCAGCCGTACCTCGGTGAGCAGCCGCATCGCGGCGTCGGCATCCATCGGCTCGCCGAACGCGAAGCCCTGCGCGTACTCGCAGCCCAGCTGGTAGAGCTCGACCGCGTCGGAATCGGTCTCGGCGCCCTCGGCGACCACGTGCATGCCGAGATCGTGCGCCAGCGCAATGATCGATTTCAGGATCACCGGTCGCGTGCCGCGGCTGGTGGTGCGTACGAACGACTGGTCGATCTTGATGGTGTCGAACGGGAAGCGCTGCAAATAGGCGAGCGAGGAATGGCCGGTGCCGAAATCGTCGAGCGACAGCCCGGTGCCGAGCTCGCGGATGCGCGTCAGCATCTGCGCGGCGTGCTCCGGATTCTCCATCACCAGCGACTCGGTCAATTCGAGCTTGAGCGTGCCGCGCGCCACCGACGAGCGCGACAGCACGGTGCGGATGTCGTGGATCAGGTCGTGCCGCAGCAATTGCCGCGAGGAGACGTTGACGGAGGCGAAGATCGGCTCGCGGGCGCGCATCGCGCGCTGCCACACCGCGAGCTGCCTCGCGGTCTGGTCGAGCACGAACATGCCGAGGTCGACGATCAGGCCGATCTCTTCCGCGATCGAGATGAACTCGGACGGCGACATGCGGCCGAGCTTGGGATGGTCCCAGCGCGCCAGCGCCTCGAAGCCGGCGATCGAGCGGTCTTCGAGCCGCACGATCGGCTGGTAGAGGATCGTGATCTCCTGACGCTCGATGGCGCGCCGAAGCTCCGATTCCAGCGTCAGGCGGTCGGTCTTTCGCGCCCGCATCGCCGGCTTGTAGACGTCGATGCGGTCGCCGCCGATGCGCTTGGAGTGGTACATCGCAAGCTCGGCGTCCTTGATGATCTCGTCGGACAGTTGTGTCTGGGGGTCGGAGAGCGCGAGCCCGATCGAGGCGGTGAGGAAGATCTCGCGGTCGTTGAAGGCGATCGGCGCGCGGATGGTCTTGCGGATGGTCTCGGCAAAGGCGGTGATGCGCGCCGGGTCCTGCTCGGACAGCAGGATCAGGCCGAACTGGTCGCCGGCCAGCCGCGCCAGCGTGTCCTGCGGCTTGAGGATGCGGGTCAGCCGGCGCGCCAGCGTCAGCAGGATGGAATCGCCGACCGCAATCCCGACGGAATCGTTGACCTGCTTGAAGCGGTCGAGATCGATCACCATCAGGGTCGGCCGCAGCGTCGGCACGGTCTTCGCGAAATTGGCGACCGCGTTGAGGCGGTCGATGAACAGCTTGCGGTTGGGCAGGCCCGTCAGGTTGTCATGCACCGAGTCGTGCAGCATGCGCTCCTCGGCGTTCTTGATCTCGGTGACGTCGGTCAGCGTGCCGACCACGCGCGACACCTCGCCGTCGGAGCCGACCACGGGGCGCGCTTTCAGCGCGAACCACATGAAATGGCCGTCCGGCGTGCGCAGGCGGAAATCCTGCACCAGGCGGCCACGGCGCTGGTCGAGCACGCTGTCGAGCGCGGCGCGGAAGCGGTCCTGGTCGAGCGGGTGCAGCACTTCGAGCCATTTTGCCGCCGGGCCTTCCAGCGTGCCGCGCTTGAGGCCGAGAAGGCTCTCGGTCTCGGGGCTGGTGAACACCTTGTCGGCGGAGACGTCCCAGTCCCAGATCAAATCGCCCGACCCGGTCAGCGCCAGCGCCCGCCGCTCGACATCGGAGACGATGCCCGTGGTGGCGCCGCCGCCGGCAAAGGCGTGCTGCATCACGGTGAAGCCGATCAGCATCACGATCAGCACGAGGCCGCCGAGCAGCGCGGGGCCCACGATGTCGTTGGTGACGGAACCTGCCACCGTCATGCCGGCTGCGACCACCCAGACCAGCAGCAGGAACCAGGTCGGGATCAGCAGCACTGCGCGGTCGAAGCCGTGGGTGGAGAGATAGACGATCAGCGCAAAGCCGGCGAAGGCGATCATCACGAGCGACATGCGCGCGATGCCGGAGGCGACCGCGGGATCGAACAAGGCGAGTGCCACCAGCGAGCCCAGGAAGGCGAGCCAGCCCACGGTGATGTGGGAATAGCGCACGTGCCAGCGCGAGAGATTGAGATAGGCGAACAGGAACACCAGAAGCGTCGCCGCCAGGATCGCCTCGCCCGCCGCGCGCCAGATGCGCTCGGCGTTGTTCGACATGTCGAGCACCTTGCCCCAGAAGCCGAAGTCGACGCCGATATAGACCAGCACCGCCCAGGCGAGCGCGGCGGCGGCCGGGAACATGATCGAGCCCTTGACCACGAAGAGGATGGTCAGCACGAGCGCGAGCAGGCCGGAAATGCCGATCACGATGCCCTGGTACAGCGTGAACGAGTTGACCTTGTCCTTGTAGGCTTCCGGCTCCCACAAATAGAGCTGCGGCAGCTTGTCGGTGCGCAATTCGGCGACGAAGGTGATGACCGCGCCGGGATCGAGCGTGATGCGGAACACGTCCGCGGTCGGGCTCTCCTGCCGCTCGGGCCGGTCGCCGGTCGACGGCGTGATGGTGGCGATGCGCGACAGCCCGAGGTCGGGCCACAACAGGCCCGAGGACACGATGCGGTAGTGCGGCGCGACGATCAGGCGGTCGAGCTGGTCGTCGGTGTTGTTGGCGAGCGCGAACACCACCCAGTATTGTCCGCCTTCGCGGGCGCGGACTTCGATGCGGCGAACGATGCCGTCGGTGCCGGGCGCGGTCGAAACTTGGATGCGATCGGAGTCGCTGCGCTGATGTTCCAGCACGCCGGTGAGGTCGATCGCAGGTGCGTCGCTGCGGACGCTGACGGCGTCGATCGCATGCGCCGGCGAGGCGGCAACGACGATCATGAGGCCCAGCACGAGTGCCGCCGATTGGAAGCCCCTGCACCGCAAGCGGCACATTCGAACCAGGGACCTCAAACCGAAAAGCGGCACTCCAGTCATGTGTTTGCTAGTGCCCATGTCTTTCCGAGGTTTGGCTTTCCGACGTATGGCTTTCCGACGTTCGCGAAATGAAGGTGCAGCGACGCACGGCGAACGTCGGAAAGCGGGCACTTGCCCACGCAAGCCGCCTGATCAGACGCAATGTCAGTTCTCCGCATTCGACGCCAAGGCGGTCGCCGTAAAACCCCGTGCCGCATGGTGCCCCCACCACATGCGTTGGTCGTGGCGCGATAAATGACATGAAAGCGAAGGAAATCAAAGGGTTTCCGGCGACACTCGTCGCGTCAGCGTTAAGCCAGCAACACAATTTTGCCAATATGTTCGCTGCTTTCCATCCGCCGGTGCGCGTCGGCAGCCTTTTCCAGCGGAAATGAGCTGTCGAGCAGGGGTTTTATCCGCCCCTGACGCAACAGCGGCATCACCTTGTCCTCGATCGCGGCCACCATCGCCGCCTTGTCCGCGTTACTACGGGGGCGCAAGGTCGAGCCGGTGTGGGTGAGGCGCTTGATCATCAGCCGCGTAAAATTGACGGTGGCCTTGGGCTTGCCGCTCAAAAACGCGATCTGCACGATTCGGCCATCGACGGCGGCTGCCTCGTAGTTGCGGTCGATATAGTCACCGCCGACCATGTCGAGAATGACGTCGACGCCGGCGCCCGATGTCGCCGCCTTGCTCTCGGTGACGAAATCCTCGGTCTTGTAGTTGATCGCCTTGATGGCGCCGAGCTTGAGGCAGGCTTCGGCCTTGTCCTGTGAGCCGACGGTGACGATCACCTTGGAGCCGAGCGCGGTTGCAAGCTGGATCGCCATGGTGCCGATCCCCGAGGAGCCGCCATGGACCAGCAGCGTCTCGCCGGGCTTCAGGCCGCCGCGCTCGAACACATTGTGCCAGACCGTCATCAGCGTTTCCGGCAGGGCGCCTGCTTCCTGCATCGAAAGCGCCGGGGGCACGGTCATCGCCTGCGCGTCCTGCGCGATGCAATATTGCGCATAGCCGCCGCCGGCGACCAGCGACATCACCTTGTCGCCGACCTTGTGCTTCTTCGCGTCCGCACCGATGGCGACCACTTCGCCCGCTATCTCGAGGCCGGGCAGGTCGCTCGCGCCGGGCGGCGGCGGGTAGCTGCCGGAGCGCTGTGACACGTCGGGCCGGTTGACGCCGGCAGCCTCGACCTTGACGAGGATCTCGTCGGGTCCGGGAACCGGAAGGCTGCGGGTTTCCGGCTTGAGCACCTCGGGGCCGCCCGGTTTGCTGATGGCGACCACGGTCATTTGCGCGGGCAGCTTTTCCATGATTTGTCCCTCGGGCAGCTGGTTCGGTCGATGCATGGCATATCGCCTTTTCAGCCGAAGTGAAACGCCGTCAGCCGCCGAACCGCGCTGCGAGATGGACGGCTTTCTCTGCGGTGATTTTTGCAACGAGCGGCTGCAAGTGCAGCACCTGCGTTCCAGCGCCGGCGTCGAGCAAGGGAGCGGATAGGCCAGTGGGCCAGCGCGGCACGCTCTCCGTGTGGCCAAACGCGCCAAGCACGTCCTCGGAAAGAGCTGGAACGATGCTCCACGCCAGCACGGCCGCAAGGCGCACGAGGTTCAATCCCGTTCGGGTGACGACTGCGGCGCGGGCGCGGTCGGACCTGATCGCCGTCCACGGCGCCGCGCGCTGCACGTAGGCGTTCGCGGCCGCCCAGATCGCCCGCGTGGCCGCGGCTGCGGCGCGAAATTCCAGCGCCTCATGATGCGCGCGAAGCGCGGCAATGCGCTGGTCCAGTTCGACCGCCAGCGAGCGCTCGGTTTCGTCGGGGACGCCGCCCGAGGGAATGCGGCCGTCGAAGGCGCGGTGCGCGAAGCTGATGATGCGGTTCGCCAGATTGCCGAAGATGTCGGCGAGGTCCTTGTTGGTCTCGGCGACGAACCTCTCGACGTTGAAATCGGTGTCGGCGCTTTCGGGCGCGTTCGCGATCAGCCACCAGCGCCAATAGTCAGCAGGCAATTCCTCCAGCGCCTGGTCGGTGAAGATGCCGCGTCTTGCGCTGGTGCTGAACTTGCCGCCTTCATAGGTGAGCCAGTGAAAGCCCTTGATGACATCCACGGTCTTCCAGGGCTCGCCCGAACTGCGGCAGCGTGCGCTCCTCGATCAGCCCCGCGGCGTCAAGCCTTCGATAGAAGTGCTGCGTCAGGGCGTGGTTTTCCGGCGCGCTCGTCCGCCCGAAATGGTCGAACGACAGGCCGAAGCGCGCGTAGATGCCGGCCTGAATGCCGTGCTGCGCGTCGCAGAATGTCCTGGCGGGCCTGCAGAGCGCCGAGTTCGGCCGGCGTGCCATGTTCGTCGGTGCCGCAGATGAACAGCACCTCGTTGCCGATCTGCCGGTGGAAGCGGGCATGAACATCGGCCGGCAGCAGCGAGCCGACCAGATTGCCGAGATGTTTGACGCCGTTCACATAGGGCAGCGCGCTGGTAATGAGAATTTTGGCCATGGAGCGATCCTTCGCGTTGGGGGCGCCGAACCCTGCACAAACGAAAAAGCCCTTCCGCATCCGGAAGGGCTTCGGTTCGGCTCACGCCTGGCGCGCAAGGACGCGCACTATCCCATCCGGTCAGACTCCTTGCGGTCGGGCCGGGGCATTCGTGTCTGGCGTTGCGCGCGCGCGAAAGTCACTGCAAAATTCTCCTTGCGTCGATCCAATATACCGGCGTCGGGCCGGAAGCGCCAGACCGGCGCTGGATCGCGAGCTGTCGGGAGGAAGGACATGCCCATCGAAGACGACGACCGGCCGCGCAAGAAAGTCACGCACGAGATCGGACAGGACCTCTCGCTGCTGTCACTCGAGGAATTGACCGAGCGCATTGCGCTCCTGACGGCTGAGATCGAGCGGCTGAAAGAGGCCGCCGGCAAGAAGCGCGCGTCGAAGGACGCGGCAAATACGTTTTTCAAGTCGTAGCGGACAACAACACTAGGCCAATGGCCGACATGGCTAACAAGCTCTAAAAAAATCCGCTCGTTTACGATCAATTAAGCTTTCGCCTTTATGACTGGGAGCGTCCTCGTTTGGACACCGAGTGGCTCCTGTCCACTCTGTTTGACGCCTCCCTGTTATCAACTTCAAAAGCCGCCGGTAACGGCGGCTCTTTTTTGCGCTGTTCCCTGACCGCGGCGCTGTCCCGAAACCGTACTGCAGAGCTGACGGTTCGAGCAATCACCCCACCTTGCGGAAACCATAAAAAGTCTTGTGGCTGGACTCTCGGCCTCGCCCGCGCAATGATTTGTTCATCATAAGCCGGGCGGCGGGCCGGCGACCAAGTAAACAGTTGCGTAAGAGGCGTTAACCATGTCGGACCGTTCGCAGGGCGATGGGGCCCTTGTCCATTTCAGTGAGCGGCTTACCAATTCCGCGGCTTTCGGCAGCCTGTTCCGCGAAGGCATGGACCTGGTCGAGGAGACCGCGGCCTATCTCGACGGCGCCGGTCGCATCGAGGCCAAGGCGCTCGACCGTGCCTCCAGCCTCACCTACGCGACCGAGAGCATGCGGCTGACCACCCGCCTGATGCAGCTCGCGTCCTGGCTGCTCCTGCACCGTGCGGTGAAGGAAGGCGAGATGACGCTGAGCCAGGCCAACCGCGAGAAGACCAAGGTCAAGCTGTCGGCGGCCGATCCCGGTCCCGACGACATGCTCTCGAAACTGCCGCAGCAGTTGCAGGACCTGATCGCCCGCTCGATGAATTTGCAGGCGAGGGTGCGTCGGCTCGATATCTCGATCCATACGCCCTCGACCGAGCCCACCAGCATCGGCAATCCGCTGGTGCCGCAGCTCAACCGCCTGAAGGCCGCTTTCGAGCAGTAATTGGTCGAGGCCGTCATTCCGGGATGGTGCGCCAGCACCAGACCACGGTGCGCAACTGCGCATCAGAGGTTGACGTTTCGCGTCCTCCGGAATGACCCCAAAACAAAAACGCCCCCGATCGGGGGCGTTTTGCTGTCTGGCGCCGGGTGAGGGGCTGGTCGCGCCCGGCTTATTCCTTCTTGAGGAAGCCCGAAAACTTCTTCTGGAACCGCGAGACGCGGCCGCCGCGATCCATCAGCTGCTGGGTGCCGCCGGTCCAGGCCGGGTGCGATTTCGGGTCGATATCAAGGTTCAGCTTGTCGCCTTCCTTACCCCAGGTGGAGCGGGTCTGGTACTCCGTCCCGTCGGTCATGACGACCGTAATCGTATGATAATTCGGATGAATTTCGGCTTTCATGACAATGTCCCTGGATGGCGCGCCGGCGCCCTGATGATGTGCTCGTGCGGTGACGGATTTGGCCGGCTCTATAACCCAAGCCACCCCTCAAAACAAGCCGAGGTGGCGCGGTAACTGCCCGCAATTGCCAGGCTTGCGGCAGCGGCCTATCTGGGGGTGAGGAAGCGAGCTTTTCGAGGACCCATGAGCGCCGTGGAACGGCTTGAAGAGGACGGCACGACGCCACGGCACCCTGCGGAGCCGGGCGCGGCGGCCGAGGCCGTTGCCGATATCGTGGAATCGCCCGCCCAGAGCCGGCGACGGCTGCGCCCGCTGCTCGCGCTCGCGCCCTATGTGGCGCGCTATCGGGGCCGGGCCATCCTGGCGCTGATCTCGCTCACGATCGCCGCGGTGACGACGCTGCTGGTGCCGGTCGCGGTGCGCCGCATGATCGACTTCGGCCTGACGCCGAAGGGCGTCGCGCTGATCAACAGCTATTTCAGCGTGATGATCGCGGTCGTCGCCGTGCTCGCGCTGGCCAGCGCCGCCCGCTACTACCTCGTGATGACGATCGGCGAGCGCATCGTCGCGGATCTGCGCCGCGACGTGTTCGCGCACCTGATCTCGCTGTCGCCCGCCTTCTTCGATTCCGCACGTTCAGGCGAATTGATCTCGCGGCTCACGGCCGACACCACCCAGATCAAGTCCGCGGTCGGCGCCTCCGTCTCGATCGCGCTGCGCAATCTTCTCCTGTTCATCGGCGCGGCCGCCATGATGGTGATCACGAGCCCGCGGCTGTCGGGCTTCGTGCTGCTGGCGATCCCGCTGGTGGTGCTGCCGCTGGTCGCGTTCGGGCGCTGGGTGCGGCGGCTGTCGCGCAACGCGCAGGATACGCTGGCGGATGCCTCCGCCTATGCGGCGGAACTGGTCGGCGCGGTCCGCACCGTGCAGGCCTATACCGGCGAGCGGCTGGCGAATGCGCGGTTCGGCGGCGATGTCGAGCAGGCCTATGAGGCGGCCCGCGCCTCGACCAAGGCGCGGGCGCTGTTGACCGCGATCATCATCTTCATCGTGTTCGCCAGCGTCGTGCTGATCCTGTGGGTCGGCTCGCGCGACGTGCTCGCGGGCAACATCACGCCCGGCCGGCTCGGCCAGTTCGTGCTCTATACCGCGTTCGCGGCGGCAGGCCTCGGCCAGCTCAGCGAGGTCTGGGGCGAGGTGTCCGCCGCGTCGGGTGCGGCGGAGCGGCTGTTCGAGCTGTTGCATGTGAAGCCGGAGATCAGCGCGCCGGCCGCCCCGCGGGCGCTGCCGGTGCCGTCCCGCGGCGACATCGGCTTCGACCAGGTCAGCTTCGTCTATCCGGCGCGGCGGGAGACCGCCGCGATCGATCGCGTCTCGCTCTCGGTGCGTTCAGGCGAGAAGGTCGCGATCGTCGGTCCCTCCGGCGCCGGCAAGAGCACGCTGTTCCATTTGATCCTGCGCTTCTACGATCCGTCGTCGGGCACGATCTCGTTCGACGGCGTGCCGATCCGCTCGGTCGATCCCAAGGCGCTGCGTGCGAGAATCGCGCTGGTGCCGCAGGAATCGGCGGTGTTCGCAGCGAGCGCACGCGAAAATATCCGCTTCGGCCGGCCCGACGCCAGCGATGCCGAGGTCGAGCGCGCCGCCGAGCTGGCGCATGCCACCGAATTCATCCGTCGCCTGCCCGACGGCTTCGAGACCCCGCTCGGCGAACGCGGCGTCACGCTGTCGGGCGGCCAGCGCCAGCGCATCGCGATCGCGCGCGCGGTCCTGCGCGATGCGCCGCTCTTGCTGCTCGACGAGGCGACCTCCTCGCTCGATGCCGAGAGCGAGACCTTGGTGCAGACTGCGCTGGAGGAGTTGATGCGCCACCGCACCACGCTCGTGATCGCGCATCGGCTTGCGACCGTGCTGTCCTGCGACCGCATCCTGGTCATGGACCAGGGCCGCATCGTCGAGGAAGGCACGCATGCCTCCCTGGTCGCCGAAGGCGGGCTCTATGCGCGGCTCGCCCGGCTGCAATTCGAGGGCGCGTGAGGTCGGGCCGGTTGCGGCATTGATGCGCTCAAGGGGCCGGCCAGCGGCCGAGCTTCAGGCTCTCTTCGATCATCGCCAGCGTGATGACCTTCTTGCCGGCCAGCACATCGGTGCCGCGAAGCCGATCGAGAAGGCGCAGGGGTGACAGGTAGAAGCCTTCGTCGTGACCATAATCTTCCAGTCTGAAGCGCGACATGTCGATGCCGAACTTTGAGGCGAGCAGTTCCAGCACCTCGATCAGGTCATCGCCGTCCAGCTTGAGATCGCTTTGCAGCCCGGTCGCCGGGCTCATCCGTGCGATCTCGTCCGCCTTGTAGCGCGCGGCTTCCAGAAAAGAGATCGTCAATTGGCCGAGCGCGGGCTTCATATTGCTCATCGCCGCCACTGCATCTTCGCGACCGGCCGGCCCGAGGTCGGATTGACGTCATCGCCGGCATCGACGAAGCCGCTTCTCTCGTAGAAGCGGATGGCGCGGGCGTTATCCTTGTTGACCAGCAGCGTGATGCCCGCGGGCGAGCGGCGCTTCGCCTCGTCGACCAGCGCTTCGGCCAGTTTTGAGCCCCAGCGCTCGGGCGCGGCCACGAGCTGGTCGAGATAGCCTGCGCTATCGATCGTGACGAAGCCGACCAGCGCGCCGTTGTCTTCGGCGACCACTACGGCCGCGTTCGGCACCAGCTCGTTGCGCCAGCGCTCGCGCCACCAGGCGACCCGCGCGGCAAAATCGATCGCGGGATAGGCCTGCTGCCAGGTCCGCCGCCACAATTCGATCGCGGCCTCCTCGTCCGTGTCGCGATAGGGCCGGAGGTGAAACGCGGTCATCACGCCGGTTCTTGTTTCGGCCTGATCTGATCCGAAAACCGGTGCCCGCTTTTCGGGATCATGCCTACCGCTCCGTCAGCTTGAGCTCGATGCGGCGGTTGCGCTTGTAGGCTTCCTCGGTCGGTGCGGTGTCGAGCGGCTGGAATTCGCCGAAACCGGCGGCGACCAGCCGCTGCGGCGGCACGCCGAGCGAGACCAGATACTGCACCACGGAGATGGCGCGCGCCGCCGACAGGTCCCAGTTCGACTTGAACACCGGGCTGTTGATCGGCCGCACGTCGGTATGGCCGTCGACCCGCAGCACCCAGGCGATCTCGCTCGGGATCTGCTTGTCGAGATCGATCAAGGCGGTGGCGAGCTTGTCGAGCTCGGCGCGCCCTTCCGGCAACAGCGTCGCCTGTCCGGTGTCGAAGAACACCTCGGACTGGAACACGAAGCGGTCGCCGACGATGCGGATGTCGGGACGGTTGCCGAGGATCGTGCGCAGGCGGCCGAAGAATTCCGAGCGGTAGCGCGACAATTCCTGCACCCGCTGCGCCAGCGCCACGTTCAGCCGCTGGCCGAGATCGGCGATCCGGCTCTGCGATTCCTTGTCGCGCTTCTCGGACGCGTCGAGCGCCTCTTCCAGCGCCGCGAGCTGACGGCGCAGCGCGCTGATCTGCTGGTTCAACACCTCGATCTGGGCCAGCGCTCGCGCCGAGACTGCTTTTTCCGAATCCAGCGCCTTGTTGAGCTCGTTGGCGCGGCCCTGCGCGTCGCTGCCGGCGCCGGCGAGGCCTTCATAGAGGCCCTTGACGCGGTCGCGCTCGGCCTCCGCCGAGGCAAGGCCTGCGCGAAGCTGGGAGACCTGGTCGTCGAGCGAGAGCTTGCCGAGCTTTTCCAGCGACAGCATGTCGTTGAGCTGCGCGATCTTGGCGTTGAGCTGCTCCAGCGCCTTGTCCTTGCCGGTCACCTCCTGCGACAGGAAGAACTGCACCACCAGGAACACGGTGAGCAGGAACACCACCGAGAGCACCAGCGTCGACAGCGCGTCGACGAAGCCGGGCCAGTAGTTGAACGGGGTTTCGCCGCGGCGGGCTCGCGCAAGGGCCATCTAATCCACCCTTCAGCTCTTCTCGGGTTGCCGGGCGAGCCGCTCCAGCAGGCGCTTGATCTCGCGATTCTGCTCGCCCTGGCCATCCGCCCATTCGCGGATCATCTGCTGCTCGGTGCGCATATGCGCGACCAGACCCTGGATTGCTTCCGCAAGATTGGCCATCGCGGCGGTGGTGCCGCGGCTGGTCCCGCCTTCCTCTACCGAGGCGCGCAGCCGCTCCAGCGCCCCCGCGACGTCGCCGCTTGCGGCATCGCCGCCATATTCGCGCACGGTGGAAGCAAGCCAGTCCTCCAGATCGGTATAGAAGCGGTTCTGCGCCTGGCTCGATTGCAGGTCGAGGAAGCCGAGGATCAACGAGCCGGCGAGGCCGAACAGCGAGGACGAGAACGAGATGCCCATGCCGCCAAGCGGCGCGGCCAGCCCCTCCTTCAGCGTATCGAACAGCGCGCCGGCGTCGCCGCCGACCTTCAGCCCGTCGATCACCTTGCCGACCGAGCCCACGGTCTCGATCAGGCCCCAGAAGGTGCCGAGCAGGCCGAGGAAGACCAGAAGCCCGGTCATGTAGCGGGAGATGTCGCGCGCCTCATCCAGCCGGGTCGCGATCGAATCGAGCAGATGCCGCATGGTCTGCTGCGAGATCGTCATCCGACCGGTGCGCTCGCCGCCGAGGATCGCCGCCATCGGCGCCAGCAAGGTGGGGTGCCGCTCGACCGCAAGGCCCGGATCGGCAATGCGGAAATTGTTGACCCAGGCGACCTCCGGATAGAGCCGGATCACCTGGCGGAACGCCAGGATGATGCCGATCAGAAGCACCAGCCCGATCAGCGCGTTCAGCCCCGGATTGGCGAAGAAGGCGGCGATGATCTGCTTGTACAGCACGACCGCGATCAGCGCGCACAGCACCAGAAACACCACCATCCGCACCAGGAAGATCCGGGGCGAGGACAGTTTGGTCAGTTCGATCTCCATCGCGGAGCGGGCAGAGGGGCCTGATGGCATATCCGATGTCATCCATTCGGCGGGCAGAGCTTGAAGCCGCACTATGGCACAGCGGCGGAGGGAAAAAAGCAGAGATCACCGCTATCCCGATCAACCCTCAGGAACCGGCAAAGTATGACCGCGCATGGGCCGAAAGGGGGCCCGAAGCAGGCTTATTGGGCCGAGCGATTGTCCACAGCATTGTCCCGGGCCTGCCATGACGATTTTGCGAGTCGTGGCGCTGGCCTCGACCGAAGGCGGCTTGTCGATTCCGGTGGCGATGGCCGTGCGTGTGATGGCGATGGCTGTGGTGCGAGAGCCCGGCATGTCTTCACTGCGACGCGAGCCACCATCCGGTCCGACCGTCAGACATTCATTGTCTTCATGGCCAAGTCCTCATGGCCAAGTCCTCTTGGCCAAGCCGTCCGACGCATTGTCAGCGCAGGCAGGCGCGAGCCGGCATGACCAGCGCCGCCAGCGCCGACCTGATCGATCGCTTCTCATTCCGTTGTTGGTGCTGCTGGGCGACGTGCCTTTGCTGCGCCGAACCGCCGCGGCGCGATTTGTCGCAGGCCGAGCAGGGCTCAATACACCCGCGCAGCCGCTTGGAACCGCGCGATTCACAATCCGGTGACGCTGCTAAAATGCACATGACCTCAGCACGATAGGAGCGTGTGACATTGCGCCGCCACCGCTCGCGGTTGCGTCGCAGCGCGCAGTTTTTATGTTGCACCCATCGCGGGCGTCGCGCGATTCCGGCGAAGCAGCAGGCTCGCCGAACATTTCCGCATCCAGAACAGAAAACCCGGGGCTATTTCCTCCATGACTTCCTTTCGCGCGCACTCGGCCGGCATCGCGATGATGCTTGCGGCGATGGCGCCGCTCCTGGCCGGCTGCAACGAACCGAATGCGGCTGCCGCCTCTGCGCCGGCCGAGCCCGATGTGAGTGTCGTCACCGTGACGGCGCAGCCGCGCGCGATGGTGCGCGAGCTGCCGGGCCGCATCGCGCCGACCCGCGTCTCCGAGGTGCGGCCGCGCGTGTCGGGCATCGTGGTCGAGCGGCTGTTCCACCAGGGCAGCGAGGTCAAGGCCGGCGATCCGCTCTACCGGATCGATCCCCGTCCGTTCGAGGTCGAGGTGCAGGCCAACGAGGCGGCGCTGGCGCGCGCCAGGGCGGTGCTCGATCAGGCCTCGCAATATGCGCGGCGCATTGCGCTCCTGACCACCCAGCGCGCCAGTCCCGAGGTCGAGAACGAAAAGGCGATCGCCGCCGAGCGTCAGGCCGCGGCCGACGTCGAGGCGCGCAAGGCCGACGTCGCGCGGGCCAGGCTCAACCTCGAATTCGCCACCGTTCGCGCGCCGATCGACGGCATCATCGGCGCGGCGCTGGTCAGCGAGGGCGCGCTGGTGGTGCAGAACGACGCCGCGAGCCTCGCCACCATCCAGCAGCTCGATCCGATCTATGCCGACTTCACGCAATCGGCCAGCGAGCTCTATCATCTGCGCCGCGCCCTCGAATCCGGCGAGCTCGACCGCATCGCGCCCGACGCGGTCAAGGTCCGTCTCGTGCTCGACGACAACGTCGGCTATCCGATCCCGGGGAAACTCCTGTTCTCCGAGGCCAAGGTCGACGCCTATACCGGCCAGGTGACGCTGCGCGGCGAGTTTCCCAATCCGAAGCGCGAGCTCCTGCCGGGCATGTATGTCCGCGTGCAGATCGAGCAGGGCATCGATTCCGACGCCATCGCGGTGCCGCAGCAGGCGATCCAGCGCAATGGCGGCGGCGGCAGCGAGGTGTTTGTGGTCACCGACGACAACCGTGTGCTGGTCCAGCCGGTGCGGGTTGGCCTGTTGCAGGGCGGCGAATGGTTCGTCACCGACGGCCTGAAGGCCGGCGACCGCGTCGTGGTCGAAGGCTTTCAGAAATTCGCCGCCGGAGACAGGGTGAGGCCGCATGCGTGGGAAGAAGCCGACGCCTCGGTGACGAAGCAGGCCGCGTCGGTCAGCAGGTAAGCGCCCGATGCCGAGCTTCTTCATCGACAGGCCGATCTTCGCCTGGGTCGTCGCGCTGTTCATCTGTCTGATCGGCGCCATCTCGATTCCGTTCCTGTCGGTCGCGCAATATCCGATCATCGCGCCGCCCTCGATCTCGATCTCGACCAGCTATCCCGGTGCCTCGCCGGAAAACCTCTACAACAGCGTCACGCGGCTGATCGAGGAGGAGCTGAACGGCGCCGCCAACATCCTGAATTTCGAATCCACCAGCGACTCGCTGGGCCAGGTCGAGATCATCGCCAACTTCAAGCCCGGCACCGACACCGGCGCGGCCTCCGTCGAGGTGCAGAACCGCCTGAAGCGCGTCGAGGCGCGGCTGCCGCGCGCGGTGATCCAGCAGGGCATCCTGGTCGAGGAAGCCTCCAGCGCCGTGCTGCAGATCATCACGCTGCGTTCGACCGACGGCAGCCTCGACGAGGTCGGCCTCGGCGACTTCATGATCCGCAACATCCTGGGCGAGATCAGGCGCATTCCCGGCGTCGGCCGCGCCACGCTCTACTCCACCGAACGCAGCTTGCGGATCTGGATCGATCCGGCGCGGCTGGTCGGCTATGGCCTGACCGTCGACGACGTCAGCAAGGCGATATCGGCGCAGAACGCGCAAGTCGCCTCGGGCAGCATCGGCGCCGAGCCGAGCGCGGCCGGGCAGAAGATTTCGGCGATGGTGCTGGTCAAGGGCCAGCTCGCCTCGCCCGACGAGTTCGGCGCCATCATCCTGCGCGCCAATGCCGACGGCTCGACCGTGCGGCTGCGCGACGTCGCACGGCTCGAGATCGGCGGGCTCAGCTACCAGTTCGGCACGCGCCTCAACGGCCAGCCGACCGCGGGTCTCTCGGTGCTGATGTCGCCGACCGGCAACGCGCTCGCCACCGCAAGCGCGGTGGAAGCCAAGATGAAGGAGCTGTCGCGGTTCTTTCCCGCCAATATTGCCTACGAGATTCCCTACAACATCACGCCGGTGGTGAAGGCCTCGATCGAGAAGGTGCTCTCGACCCTGGTCGAGGCGGTCGTGCTGGTGTTCGTGGTGATGTTCCTGTTCCTGCAGAACATCCGCTACACCATCATCCCGACCATCGTGGTTCCGGTCGCGCTATTGGGCGCCTGCGCCACGCTGATGTTATTAGGCTATTCCATCAACATGCTGACCATGTTCGGCATGGTGCTCGCGGTCGGCATCCTGGTCGACGACGCCATCGTCGTGGTGGAGAACGTCGAGCGCATCATGGCCGAAGAGGGCCTGCCGCCGAAGGAGGCGACGCGCAAGGCGATGTCGCAGATCTCGGGCGCCATCATCGGCATCACGCTGGTGCTGGTCGCCGTGTTCGTGCCGATGGCGTTCTTTCCGGGCTCGGTCGGCATCATCTACCGCCAGTTCTCGGTCACGATGGTGGCTGCGATCGGCTTCTCGGCGCTGATGGCGCTGTCGCTGACGCCCGCTCTGTGCGCGACCTTGCTCAAGCCGGTGACCGCCGGTCACGGTCATGCGCGCAAGGGCGTGTTCGGCTGGTTCAACCGCGTGCTCGATTCGAGCCGCCTTGGCTATGTCCGCGTCGTGAAGGGCAGCGTGAAGCGCACCGGGCGGCTGATGCTGATCTATGCGGCGCTGCTGGTCGGCCTCACTTTCGCGTTCATCCGGCTGCCCGGCGGTTTCCTGCCGGTCGACGACCAGGGCTTCATCACGACCGACGTGCAGACGCCGTCGGATTCCTCCTACGCGCGCACGCAAGGCGTGGTCGAGCGCGTCGAAAAATATCTGGCGCAGCGCCCCGGTATCGAGAACGTCACCTTCCTGACCGGCTTCAGCTTCCTGGGCCAGGGCATGAACACGGCGCAGGCCTTTGTCTCGCTGAAGGACTGGTCGGAGCGCGGACAGAAGGATTCCGCGGCCGCGATCGTCGCCGACATCAATCGCGACCTCGCCAACATCCGCGACGCCAAGATCTCGGCGCTGCAGCCGCCGCCGATCGACAATCTCGGCAATTCCTCCGGCTTCAGCTTCCGCCTGCAGGACCGCGGCCAGAAGGGCCATGCGGCGCTGGCCACTGCGGCAGAACGGCTGATCGCGGAAGCCAATGCCAGTCCCGTGCTGCAGAAGGTCTATATCGAGGGTCTGCCGGCGGCGCCGCAGGTCAACCTCGTGATCGACCGCGAGAAGGCCGGCGCCTTCGGCGTCACCTTCGAGGACATCAACAACACCATCTCGACCAATCTCGGCTCGAATTACATCAACGACTTCCCCAATCGCGGCCGCATGCAGCGCGTGATCGTGCAGGCCGACCAGAACAGCCGCATGAATGCCGAGGACATCCTCAATTATAATGTGAAGAACAGCCGCGGCGCGCTGGTGCCGTTCTCGTCCTTCGCGTCAATCGAATGGTCGAAGGGGCCGAGCCAGATTGCCGGCTTCAACTACTACCCCGCGGTGCGCATCAGCGGCGAGGCAAGGTCAGGCTTCTCGTCGGGCGATGCGATCGCGGAAATGGAACGGCTCGCGAACAAGCTGCCGCGCGGCTTCGGCTATGAATGGACCGGCCAGTCGCTCCAGGAAAAGGAATCCGGCTCGCAGGCGCCGTTCCTGCTCGCGCTCTCGGCGCTCGTCGTGTTCCTGCTGCTGGCCGCGCTCTACGAGAGCTGGAGCATTCCGCTCGCCGTGCTGCTCACCGTGCCGCTCGGCATCACTGGCGCGGTGGCGGCTGCGATGCTGCGCGGCCTGTCGAACGACGTCTATTTCACGGTCGGCCTCATCACCATCATCGGGCTCGCCGCCAAGGACGCCATCCTGATCATCGAGTTCGCCAAGGATCTGCGCGCGCAGGGGCGGCCGCTGGTGGATGCCACGATCGAGGCGTGTTCATTGCGCTTCCGCCCGATCCTGATGACCGGCTTCGCCTTCGTCTGCGGCGTGCTGCCGATGGCGATCGCGAGCGGCGCCGGCGGCGCCAGCCAGCAGGCGCTCGGCACCGGCGTGATGGGCGGCATGATCGCCGTCGTCATTCTCGCGCTTCTGATGGTGCCGGTGTTCTTCGTGGTCGTGCAGCGCGTGCTCGCGGGCGACCGGCAGAAGGTGACGGAGCAGGCTGAAGCCTACGGCCCGCCGGCGCCGGTGAAGTCCTGACGGGACTGGGCGCGCACCCCTTTTCCAGAAAGGCTACCGTCGGACAGGCCGTTTCTTAAATTCCGCGGCAGCGTCTTCTATCTTCATGAAGATGGCGCCCATTTCCTTGAGCGCAATGATGAGCTTCTCCAGGAAGATCATGCGGTGGCCACGGCCTATGACGAGAGGGTGGAACACGAAGCTCAGGACGCCCCATTCCTCGGTCTCGACCATGTAGCGAAAATCATTGGTCCAGTTTTTCAAGACGCCTTCGGCCGACATCAGCCCCGGCATGAGATGGGTCGACGTGCGCAGAAACTCGAAATGCAGAAAGTCGTCGAGACTCCAGCTTACCGGCATCTCGATCAGCGCGGACTCCTTTCCGAAGGTCATCGGCCCCTTTGGGTCGACCTTGTCGCCAAGCCTGACCTTGTAGGGACTATGGTCGTCAGCCATCATGCTGCTGTCGTATTCGAATCCGTGTTTCAGCAGCAGCCCGGCCGTGGCCGGGCTCAGGTCGAAAGCGGCCGACCGATAGCCGCGCGGCTTTCGTCCCGTCAGCTTCAGGATCAGCTCGCTTGTCTTCAGAAGATCGATCTCCTCCTGCTCGGGAGAGAGATCCACGGGCGACACGTGCGTGTAGCCGTGGTTGCCGATTTCATGACCCGCGTCGTGGATTTCGCGACACCGGTCCGGATAGGATTCGATGACCACTCCGGGAACAAAAAATGTCGCTTCGATCGCGTGCTTCCTCATCAGCCGCAGGATCCTCGGCACGCCGACGTTGGCGCCGAATTCGCCGCGCGAGATCGGCGTTGGGCTCGTGAGACCGCGCGCAACGAGAGCTGACCAGGCATCGAAGTCGAAGCTGAGACAAGCGATGTGACGGGGCATTGAGTGTTCTCCCGCGTCCGCGCCGGCGGCGAAACGGCCTTTCCAGTTGCGGACTGCGTAATTGACCGGTCATTTCTCCCATCGTGATTGTCGTGCGTCAAGGCCGCAGCGGCCATCACGATCCTCAAGGGCGTCATGACGCGCGCGATCGGATGGTTGCCACATTGCGGAGGCCGCGGGTGCCGGCTTGCTCGCAAGACCGCGTCAGTCGAATGACCGCGCGGCGCGTCGCTCTCGGCAGGACGATGTCGCCCGGATGCATGCCGAGTGTCGCCACGACCGGCTTCGGGTTCGGTTCCCTGGTACCAGCGCACGATCTCCGGCACCCGGATTGATTTGTCCGGTCAATTGAGTCTAACATCGCGGGACGGAAGATACGGCCGGCAAGGCCGATCGTGGGTGGGGAAATGTCTGAAATCGATGTACAGAAGCTGGCGGACGAGGCCGAACTCAACCGCTTTCATTATCTTGCGATCGCCTGGGTCATGGCGATCGCGATGCTCGACGGTTACGATATCGGGGTGACCGGCGCCGCGATGCCGGCAATCATGGCCGATCTCAAGATCGACGCCACCGTTGGTGGCGCGATAGCCAGTGTTAGCCTTGTCGGAATGGCAATTGGCTCCACGCTTTTCGGCGTGATGGCCGACAGATTCGGTCGGAAGATTTCGGTGGCGCTTGCAGTCGCGATGTTCAGCCTGTTCACGGCGGCGGCGGGACTGGTCACAAGTCCGGTTGCGTTCGGCGCTCTGCGTTTTTCCGCAGGGCTCGGCCTTGGCGGCGTGATACCGATCCTGATCGCCATAGCGACGGAATATGGGCCGATCAAATACCGCGCGCGAATCATTTCACTTGCCGGATGCGGCTATGCCGTAGGCGGCATCGTCGTGGCGCTGATAGGCAAGGGCCTGATTGAATCCTATGGCTGGCAGGCGATATTCCTGGTCGCCGGTGTGCCCGTTATACTGGTGCCGCTTCTTCTGAAATCGATTCCGGAATCGCTGCCGGTCCTCGTGAAACAAAACCGCGATGCCGAGTTGAGGGAGATGGTCAGGAGGATTGCGCCCGACTATCCGCTACGGGCGGAACAGCGGTTCGTGCGGCCGCCCGAGGTTGAGGTCAAAGCCGCGCCGATCGCGCAGGTCTTCCAGGAAGGGCGGGCCCTGAGCACGCTGATGTTCTGGGTGACCAATTTTTCTTGTCTGTTCATGCTCTACGGATTGAACACGTGGCTCACGAAGTTGATGGTGGAGCTGGGCTATAATCTGAGTTCGGCCTTGACCTTTGTCATCGCCTACAATCTCGGCGCGATGATCGGTGCCTTTGGTGGCTGCTGGCTGCTCGACAAGCTCCACCCCAAATGGGTGCTGGTCTCGTTCTACGTGCTGTCGGCTGCGTCACTGGTCGCCATGGGATTTGGCGTCGCATCCAGTTTGACACTGGTCATCGTCTTTACGCTTGGTGCCGTGACGCTTGGCACTCAGATCCTCACCAACGCATACGGCGGGATGTTCTATCCGACTGCGATCCGTTCCACGGCGATCGGTCTCAATTTCTCGGCCGGGCGGGTCGGATCGATTATCGCGCCGGTTCTCATCGGTTGGCTGGTGGCGCTCAGTCTTCCACCCCGGCAGGCCTTCGACGCGATCGCGGTCGCCGGCCTGATCGGAGCTATTGCAGTCGCGGCCATCAACCACGAGGTTTCGGCCTCTCGCGCTTCTGATGGTGCCGGTGTTCTTCGTGGTCGTGCAGCGCGTGCTCGCGGGCGACCGGGAGAAGGTGACGGAGCGGGCTGAAGTCTACGGCCGCCGGCGCCGGTTCAGCCGACGATGACCGCTACGCCGCTTGCCCTTTCGAACCAGCTCGGGCTTCGAGTCCGGTTTGGCGGCAAAGGTCCCGTGGTGAGCGACCCATCCCGGGATTGACCACGCCCAAGCGCATAACTTGCGGCTCGCTGCCCGACCGCAAAGTGCTAAGCTTTTACCCGCACAAGGGTGTGTTCTGCGGAGGGCACATGCGACGGCGCGAGTTCATAGCGGCGCTGAGTGCGGCAGCGGTGGTCTGGCCGCTTGCCGCAGGTGCGCAGCAGGCGATGCCGGTCGTCGGTCTGCTCAGCAGTGCCTCGTCGCGCGACTATGTGCCCATGATCGCAGCGTTCCGGAAAAGCCTCGGCGAGGCCGGTTTCGTCGAGGGCAGGAATGTGAAGATCGAGTATGTCTGGGCCGACGAGCAGTATGACCGCCTGCCGACGCTCGCGGCCAACCTGGTTAGTCATCAGGTGAGCGTGATTGTTGCGGCCAGTACCCCGGCCGCGCTCGCGCTGAAACCGGCCACGACGACCATACCGATTGTCTTTGCGATTGGCGGTGATCCCGTGCGGACGGGGCTCGTCGACAGCCTCAGCCATCCCGGCGGCAACATTACGGGCGCGGCCCACATCAATGTGGAGACCGCGCCAAAGCGCCTCGAACTGATGCATGAATTGATGCCCGATGTGAAGATCGCCGGTCTTCTCGTCAACCCGACCAACCCATTGGCCAAATCTGTAGAATCGGCCGTTCTTGCCGCGGCCGGCTCACTGGGGCTGGCGCTGCAGGTGGCGCACGCGCGCAGCGACGAAGAGCTGGATGCCACGTTCGCCAGTCTGCGCGGATTGGGGGTTGGCGCCCTGGTCATCGGCACCGATCCACTCTTCACCAGCCGAGCAGAAAAACTGGGCGCGATGTCACTTCGCCTGAAAATGCCTGCGATCTATCAGTATCGCGAATTCACCGCGGCTGGCGGCGTGATGAGCTATGGCGGGAGCATTCTCGACTCCTACCGTCACGCCGGAGTCTATGTCGGCCGGATTCTCAGGGGTGAGAAGCCCGGCGACTTGCCGGTGCAGCTCTCGACGAGAGTAGAGCTATTTGTGAATTTGAAGAGCGCAAAGGCGCTCGGTCTGTCCGTGCCGCTTCCGCTGCTCGGGCGCGCCGACGAGGTGATCGAATGAGACATCGTGCGGCGGTATGCTGCGCCAACCACGGCTTACGTCAATGGGCGGGCCATTGTAGGATGGCGCCTCCGTAGCCTCAGGGAGTTTGGCAATGAGCGCGATCTGGCCCGACATCCCGTACACGCCATGGCGCGAAACCTGTTCCGCGCTTCATCTGTATTGTCAGATCGTCGGCAAGTACCGGCTGGCGCGAACGCCGTGGGTCAATCATTCGTGGCACGCGACCTTCTACGTCAATGCACGCGGACTGACGACCTCGCTGATTCCGGACGGGCCAGGGATCGAGATCATTTTCGATCTGATCAACCATTTGGTGATCGGAGAGACAGCCGGAGGGCGCAGGGCTGAAATCCCGCTCGGGCCGATGTCGGTCGCGGAGTTTTACACCCGGTTCCGTGAACTGGTCGGACGGCTCGGCGGCACGCCGGAATTCGACGGCCGGCCCAACGAGGTCGCCGACCCGATTCCGTTTGCGGACGATCGGCAGACGAGGCCCTACGATGCCGCGGCCGTGACGCGTTTCTTTGAAGCGCTCGTCTTGATCGACCGCGTCTTCTATCGGTTTCGGACCGGCTTCACCGGAAAGGTCAGTCCCGTCCATCTGTTCTGGGGCAGCTTCGATCTCGCGGTGACGCGCTTCTCGGGGCGTCCGGCCCCGCTTCACGCGGGTGGCGTTCCGGGTCTGCCTGACGACGTGACGCGCGAAGCCTATAGTGACGAGGTGTCGTCGGCCGGCTTCTGGCCCGGCGGCGGCGGGACCGACTTTCCGGCGTTCTATTCCTACGCCTATCCCAGCCCTCAGGGTTTTGCCGACGCGAAGATCGCGCCCGCGGGCGCACATTTCGATCAGAAGCTCGGCGAGTTCCTGCTGCCGTATGACGTGGTGCGGACATCAGGCGAACCGGAATCGACGCTGATGGCTTTCCTGCAAAGCACCTACCAGGCCGCGGCCGACCTCGGCAGGTGGGATCGCGCGGCGCTCGAATGCCCGATCGGGCAGCCGCTGTTGCCGCGACCGCTGCGACGGCCGGGGTAGCGCGACCGGATCGCCCTAAGGCATGATGATTTAGGTGCGATCACTGACTCGGCCGTCATTGCGAGGAGCGAAAGCGACGAAGCAATTCAGACTTTTTTCTGGTGCTTCTTCCACTTGCAGGGCGGGGTTTGCGGATGAACCCTCCGGCAAATCCTCCCGGCGGGTCGGCAAGACGGTGAGGGCTCTAGGACGTTGTAAGCCTGTCGCGTAAAGCTTGGCTGAGGCGGCTGTGCCGGACGCCATTTAGTTCGTGCGGTGCGGAGGCTTCTTCTTTCGATGCTGTGTCGGCTGCGTTGCCTTCGGAGGCTGCGGAGGTTGCGGCCAGTAGGCACAGGCGAAGCTACAGGCACAGCCGGCGCCGCCTCCGACGGCCAGCCTTGGTTTTCGGAAGAGCGGTGGTGGTCCAGCATTTTCCTTGTCGAAGACATAGAACGTCGCCAAGCTGACGTCGGAGATTTCCTCCTCACCAAGAAGGATTTCGTGCTTCTGCGAGGGCGGTGATGTATTCGCCGACGCTTCGCTGGTTGAGGCGCAAGCACCGCTTGCCATCGAGAGAGACATGCCAGCAAACCCTAAGGCGGGTAAGGCTTTGCTCCGACGCTTGCCTATGGAGGAGCGCTTCGGCATGGCACAACTCTCCCACTTGCTTGGGCATGCTGAACTAACTGGCGTGATGATCCGACCGAGCTATGCCGACCCCGGCGGCGGTCAAGCATGTACCGCTACTCCTGACGTTGACGATTCGCCGCCGCCAAGTGGGAATAGGGCGCGAGCGGTGTCACTGAGCGAAAAGAACTTTCCGCCAACGGCAATCATGTTGATCTAGATCAAGGCTTCGCACCTGAGCCGTGTGTCGCCGTCGCAGCGCATTGCGGCATGTCTTATGGGTCAAAAGGTGACACGGAGAAATGAAAGAGCCCGCCAACCACGGTACCTGTCGTCCCCGGGCTTGCCGGCGCGTCAGGCTTCGGCTTTCAATGCGACTCGATCTCCACGCAAGGAACGCTCCCGATGGATGAGCCCGCACTGAATCTGGACGGCGTCGTCCTTTCGCCCCAAAAGGAGCTCGTGCGCGTGTTCTACAAGGAGATGTGGGACCATGCGGACAAAAGCCTGATTCCCTCCATTTTCCACGCCGACTTCACCTTTCGCGGCTCGCTGGGTCCTTCGCTGGTCGGGCACAGCCAGTTCGCCGGCTACGTGGACCTGGTCACAACCACCTTTGGCACCTACACCACGGACATGCTGGTGCTGATCGAGGAAGGCAATCGCGTCAGCGGAAAGATGCGCTTTCACGGCTACCATCGTCAGGAGATGTTCGGGGTCGCGCCGAGCGGCCGTCACGTCTGGTGGACCGGCATGCCGATCTTCACGTTCGACGGCGGCAAGGTGCGCGATCTCTACGTGCTCGGAGACATCCACGGCCTGATCGAGCGCATGCGCTCAGCCTAGCCGACCGCCTTCAAGATCTTCAGCAGTTCGCCGTGGACATATTCGTTGCCGCAAACGACGTTGCCCGTGGTCAGCGCGTTGTCGTGGCCCTCGAGGCCTGAAACGATGCCGCCGGATTCGCGCACCATGATCTGGCCCGCCGCGATGTCCCAGGCCTGCAGATTGCGCTCCCAATAGCCGTCGAGCCGGCCTGCGGCGACGAAGGCGAGATCGAGCGAGGCGGCGCCGAACCGGCGCAGGCCCGCGACGCGGTTCTGGATCTCGGTCATCTCGGTGCGGAACAGCGCATGGTCGCCGCGGCCGATATGCGGCAGGCCACAGGCGACCACGCATTCATTGAGCTGGCGGCGGCCGGCGACCCGCAGCCGCTGGTCGTTGAGGAACGCGCCCTTGCCGCGCTCGGCGATGTAGAGCTCGTCATTGGCGGGATTGTAGATCACGCCCGCGATGACGGTGTCGTCGCGCTTGAGCGCAATCGAGATCGCAAATTGCGGAATGCCGTGCAGGAAGTTGGTGGTGCCGTCGAGCGGATCGACGATCCAGGTGTGCGACTTGTCGGAACCCTCGCGCGTGCCGCCTTCCTCGCCGATGAAACCATAGCCGGGCCGTGCCTTGGCGAGATCCTCATAGAGCATCTCCTCGGCGCGCTTGTCGGCGAGCGAGACGAAATTGGCCGGTCCCTTCAGCGACACCTGCAAATGCTCGATCTCGCCGAGGTCGCGCTTGAGGCCGCGGCCGGCGCGGCGCGCGGCCTTGACCATGACGTTGATGAGGGCTGAGTGCAGCATGGGCTCGGCAAATCTGCTTTTGACCAAGGATGGACCCCCTTCCTCGGAGAGGCGGGGGCGGGGCGAGGGGTCACGGGTGCCCTGTGGCGACCGCCACGTCAAGGCCCCGGCGGAGCGAATGTCTGGCTCAACCGGCAACCTCTGTTGGCGTGGTCCTCGATCCGGACATTTGCAAAGTGCCCCATTCCGCGGGGACGAATGCAGGCCGCGCGTTTCAGCGGCCAGCCTTCGGAAATCCCGACATATTATTCCATCCAGAAGGCAGCTCTCCGCCGGGCCTCGCCGCAGGCACGTCCGATTCGGGCAGGCGAATGAGGCCGAGCTGCAGCATGGCGCTCAACGCATCCTCTTGTCCCAACTCCTCGGCAATCCGCCCTTGCTCCACGCGCAGAACGGTTGTTCCCGCAAATATCATCTTTCGACCCGATGCAGCGGGGATCGAGCCCATGCGGAAGTCACTGAAGGCCGGACCGGTGTGGGTGCCGCCACCTTCCCAGCGGCCTACCACATAGTCGCCTTCCGCGATGAGATCGCCGACAGCCCGGAAATTCAGATCGGGAAAGGCGTTGCGAAACTCCGTCATGAAATTAGTGACGGCCGCGCGCCCTTTCTTTGGTTCATGCATCGGGTAGTGCATGAGTATGTCCGACGTCGCGAGCTCGTTCACGATTCTCGGATTCCACGGGTTTCCCCAGAAATCCTTGAACCACCGCCTTACGACATCCTTGTTGTCCTGTGACATCAGATCGTCTCCGTTGGCTTGTTGCCGAATTTCGCGAGAGGCAGAACCAGTCGCGTCACGATGCGCGCAGCAAACAAGCGCGACATGCTTTGCGCCACCCGCTTTCCGTCGGTGCCGGATTCTGCTCGAGCTATGGTTGCCCCGGAAACCGGGTGGCTCGCTGGCGCGAAGCTCTTACCGTGCTTCGAACACGAGGGAGCACATCATGCGAAAATTCCACTCGATCGCCGCGCTGTGCGGCGACGGACTTCGGCCCGAGCTGCAGGCGCTGTTTGAGCGCCTCGCCATCGACCCACGCACCGAACTCTTCGTAAGAGACGACGGCATGGTCCAGGCTGGCCCGGACCCCGCGCGCGAGGCCACGCCCGCGAACGTCGTGTCGCCAAGGAAACCGGATGTCTGATCTGAAGATTGGAGGCTGCGCGGCTGTGTCGATCGCGGATGTGCCGCGAATTGGATCTGCACAGTCGCCGAGAGGCTCGGTCGCTTTCCGAAGTTCGAGAGCGGTGGCTCCCGGACATCGGAAAGCCGCTACGCTCATTTCGTCCCCAGCCAGTGCCGGGCGCTCTCGTCGACCTTGGCGCGTTCGGCCGGCGTGAGTTTTGCGAACTCCTCGTCAAGCTCCGGGTCGCCTTTGCCGGCGGTCTTGGCGACCAGATGCCATTTCAGGCCCTCGATCTTGTCGACCGGCGCTCCCATGCCGTAGATCAGCACGCGGGCGAGGCGGTTTTGCGCGATTGGCGAGTTCTGGCGGGCGGCCTTGCGCAACAGCGCCACGGCGGCCGCCTGGTTCTTCGGCGTGCCGGTGCCGTTGAACAGCGCGATGGCATATTCGACCTCGGCATCGACATTGTCGGCGAGGGAAGCCGCCTGCAACAGCCGCACCGCCTTTTCGGGGTCCTTCTCGACGCCAGTGCCTTCCTTGTAGAAGGTCGCCAGCGCATATTGCGCCTCCGGGTTGCCGGCGTCGGCGGCGACGCGGAGCAGTTCCGCCGCGCGCTTGAGATCCTGCGGCAGCGTCTGCCCGTCGATATAGAGCAGCGCGAGGTTATAGGCGGCCTTGGGCTCGCCGAGCTTGGCCGCGGAAGCGAGCAGCCTGACCGCGGCGTCGCGGTCGACAGGGCCGCCGCGGCCGGCGAGGCGCATCATGGCGAGCGCGAACATCGCCTCGCGGTCGCCGCCGTCGGATGCGCGCTTGTACCAGTCGATCGCCTTGGCATAGTCGCGCTTGACGCCCAGCGCGTTGGCGTAGAGCTCGCCCAGCATGGTCATCGCCTTGGTGTCGCCTGTCTGCGCGCGCGCGGCGGCGAGATCGAGCGCGGTCTTGTACTGGCCGCGCTGATAGGCGCCGTAGACCAGATCGACATTGGGATTGTCGGGCACAGGCGATGCGGGCGGCGTGGGCGAAGCCGGAGAGGGCGAAGGCTTGGGCGCGGCCGGAGCCGCCGGGCCGGCGGTCTTCTTCGTCGCGAACGGCTTGTGCCGGGTTTCCGTCTTGGTCGGCTTGCTTTCCGCAGGCTTCTCGGCCGCCGGCGGTGTGATCGCCGTCTGCGCCTGCGCGCTCGCGGCAAGCAGCAGCGCACCCGCCAGCACGATGATCGGCCGTGCCGGTTTCATGGCCGGCTCTGCGCGTCGGCGGCCGCGGCCAGTCTCGCGGCCTCGTAGCCCTGCCGGATCGCGTCCTGGGCCTGCGCAATCGCGGTGGCCGCGCCGCGCGAATCGGCCCAGATGAAATCGGAGACCAGCACGAAATCGGCGCCGGCGGCGGCAAAGGCCTGCGCCTCGTCGAGCGAGGCGGCAAAGGCGACGCAGGGCGGCTCGAACAATTCGGCCCACCATCCAAGGCGCTCGATCACGGCTTCTTGCGACGGCCGCCTGCCGCTTGCATCCGGTTCGCCGAACAGCACGTAATCGGCGCCGCGTTCGCCCGCGGTCATGGAATCGTGCCGCGTCGCAAGCCCGCCGACACCGGCGATGCGGTCGGGCTTCAGGCTCGGCAGCGCGTCCTCGAGCGCGGCGATGCCGGTGAGATGGGCGCCATCAGCGCCGGAGCGCGCCACGAGCTCGGCATGGCCGTCGATCAGGAGCGCGGCGCCCGCCTCCTGCACCGAAGGCGCGAGCGCCTTGGCGCAGGCGATCATGCCGCGATGGTCGGTTTCTTTCAGCCGCAGCAGCACCGCGGCGACATCGGCCGCCGCCAGCATCGAAGGCAGGCTCGCGCGCAGCGGAGCGGGATCGTCGACCGCAGGCGTCGCGAGATAGAGCCGCGGCACGGGCCGCGGCGGAGCAGATTTGCTTGCCAATCCTAGTACCCCGCTTTCCGAAGTTCGTCAGTCACGGCCGCACCTCATTTGCGAACTTCAAACCGGCGGAACTAGGCCGCCTTCTTTTCCAGGCCGCTTTCCCACTGGCCCTTGCTCGCCAGCGCGTTCATGCGCGCGCGGTGGGCGAAGGCAGCCTGCGCGGCGGCGACGTTCTCGGATCTGCCGCCCCAGGCCTTCTGCGGCGCCGCCTGCAGCGCGCGGCCATAGGAGAAGGTGAGCCGCCACGGCAGCGGCCCGAGCCGGTTCATGGCGTCGAGATGCGCGGTCGCTTCCTCGTCCGACTGCCCGCCGGACAGGAAGGCGATGCCGGGCACCGCTGCGGGCACGCAGCGCTTGAGCATCTGCACGGTCTTTTCCGCGACCTCCGCGACCGGGGCCTGCCGTGCGCATTTCTTGCCAGACACGGCCATGTTGGGCTTCAGCACCATGCCTTCCAGCGCGACGCGCTGGATGCGCAGCTCCTGGAAGGTCTTGTTGAGCACGCGGCTCGTCACCTCGACGCAGCGGTCGATGTCGTGGTCGCCGTCCATCAGCACTTCAGGCTCGACGATCGGCACGATTTGCGCGGCCTGGCACAGCGCCGCATAGCGCGCCAGGGCATGCGCATTGGCGTGGATCGCGGTCATCGAGGGAATGTCGGCGCCGATGTCGATCACCGCGCGCCATTTGGCGAAGCGCGCGCCGCGCTCGTAATATTTCTTCAGGCGATCGGCGAGCTTGTCGAGGCCGACGGTGATCAACTCCCCCGGGCAGGCGGGCAGCGGTTGCGTGCCCTCGTCGACCTTGATGCCGGGAATGCTGCCGGCCTGCTCGATCAGCCTGACCAGCGGCGTGCCGTCTTTCGCGTTCTGCCAGATCGTCTCGTCATAGAGGATGACGCCGGAGATATATTGGCGCATCGCCTCCTGCGAGCGGAACAGCAGCTCGCGATAGTCGCGCCGGTTGTCTTCGGTGGACTCCACCTTGATGGCGTCGAAGCGCTTCTTGATGGTCCCTGAGGATTCGTCGGCGGCAAGGATGCCCTGGCCCGGCGTGACCATGGCGAGCGCAACTTTGTTGAGATCGGCGAGATTCATGGCGGCGTCCTCCAACTGACGGGCGTTGTTCCAACGCGTTTCCGGCGCGTGAACCCGAAATACCCCCGTCGCTCGAAAACGCTCCTTGCCGCTCAAAATAGACGGTTCTCGGGCAAATGCCGAGGTACTTTCGTCGCAGGGCGGGGCGGCCAGGCTCTTTTACGCGACCTTCGGATCAAGTTCGCCCTTGGCGTAACGCTTGGCCATCTCGGCGGTCGTCAGCACGCGTCTGATCTTGCTGGCTTGCCCTGCGGTATTGAACTCCTGCAGGCGCTGCTTGCAGAGCTTCGTCATCGCCTCCATCGCGGGCTTGAGGTATTTGCGCGGATCGAATTCGTCCGGATGATCCTTCAGCACCTTGCGGATCTGGCCGGTCATCGCCATGCGGTTGTCGGTGTCGATGTTGATCTTGCGCACGCCGTTCTTGATGCCGCGCTGGATCTCCTTGACCGGGACGCCCCAGGTCGGCTTCATCTTGCCGCCATTTGCGTTGATGATGTCCTGCAGGTCCTGCGGCACCGAGGACGAGCCGTGCATCACCAGATGCGTGTTCGGCAGCTTGCGGTGGATCTCCTCGATCACATGCATGGCGAGGATGTCGCCGTCGGGCTTGCGGGTGAACTTGTAGGCGCCGTGGGAAGTGCCCATCGCGATCGCGAGCGCGTCGACCTGGGTCTCCTTGACGAACTTCACCGCCTCGTCGGGATTGGTGAGGAGCTGGTCGTGCGACAGCTTGCCTTCGGCGCCGTGGCCGTCCTCCTTGTCGCCCATGCCGGTTTCCAGCGAGCCGAGCACGCCCAGCTCGCCCTCCACCGAGATGCCGCCGAGATGCGCGATCTCGGTGACCTTGCGGGTGACGCCGACATTGTAATCCCAGTCGCCGGGCGTCTTGCCGTCGGCCTTCAGCGAGCCGTCCATCATGACAGAGGTGAAGCCGGACTGGATCGCGGTCATGCAGGTCGCGGGCTCGTTGCCGTGGTCGAGATGCACGCAGACCGGGATCTGCGGATAGATCTCGGTGACCGCGTCCATCATGTGGCGCAGCATCACGTCGTTGGCATAGGCGCGCGCGCCGCGCGAGGCCTGGATGATGACCGGCGCGTCCAGCGCGGAGGCGGCGTCCATGATCGAGAGCGCCTGCTCCATGTTGTTGATGTTGAAGGCGGGCACGCCGTAATCGTGTTCCGCCGCGTGGTCGAGCAATTGACGCAAGGTGATGCGAGGCATCCCGTTCTCCAATGTTTTCGGGGGCGCTTGGCTCGCGGCCCCCTTGAATTAGCGCTTCTTTAAAACTTCGACGCCGGGCAGGGGTTTCCCTTCCATCCATTCCAGGAAGGCGCCGCCCGCCGTCGAGACGTAGGTGAAATCGCCCGCCACGCCGGCCTGGTTCAGCGCCGCCACAGTGTCGCCGCCGCCGGCGACCGAGATCAGCTTCTTCGCCCTGGTGCGTTCGGCGGCGTGCCGCGCCGCGACCACGGTGCCGCGGTCGAATGGCGCCATCTCGAAGGCGCCGAGCGGACCGTTCCACACCAGCGTCGCCGCGTCGTCGATCGCGGCATGGATGCGCGCGGTCGATTGCGGGCCGACGTCGAGGATCATGCCCTCGGGCGGGATCGCGTCGAGCCCATAGGCGTGCGACGGCGAGTTGGCCGCGAAATGGAACGCGACCACGGCGTCGACCGGCAGGATGATGGCGCAGTTGGCGGCGGTCGCCTTGTCCATGATGCGCAGCGCGGTCGCCGCGAGATCCTTCTCCGCAAGCGACTTGCCGATCGCGACGCCCTGCGCATGCAGGAAGGTGTTGGCCATGCCGCCGCCGATCACCAGCGCATCGACCTTGGCGACGAGGTTCTCCAGGAGGTCGATCTTGGTCGACACCTTGGCGCCGCCGATGATCGCGATCACGGGCTTGGTCGGCGCTTCCAGCGCCTTGGAGAGCGCCTCGAGTTCGGCCTGCATGGTGCGCCCGGCATAGGCCGGCAGCTTGTGGCCGAGGCCTTCGGTCGAGGCATGCGCCCGGTGCGCGGCCGAGAACGCATCGTTGACCCAGATGTCGCCGAGCTTTGCGAGCGCCGCGACAAAGGCGGGATCGTTCTTCTCTTCCTCCTTATGGAAGCGGGTGTTCTCCAGGCACAGGATGTCGCCGTCCTTCATGGCGGCGACGGCCGTTTCCGCGACTTCGCCGATGCAGTCGTCGGCGAACGCGACCGGCCGCTTGATCACGCCGGACAGCGCTGATGCCACGGGTTTCAGCGAGTCCTTGGCGTCGCGGCCCTTGGGCCGGCCGAAATGCGCCAGCAGGATCACCTTGCCGCCCTTGGTCGAAATTTCGGTGATGGTGGGGGCGACGCGCTCGAGCCGGGTCGCGTCGGTGACGCGGCCGGCTTCCATGGGCACGTTGAGGTCGACGCGCAGCAGCACGCGTTTGCCCTTCACGTCGACGTCATCGAGGGTGCGGAATTGTTTTGTCATCGGGACGTTTTCCCTCGTCATGCCCGCGCTTGTCGCGGGCATCCACGTCCTCCTTCGGGGCTTTTCGTTCGCCCAGGACGTGGATGGCCGGGACAGGCCCGGCCATGACGGAATACTTTACAGCACCTTCCCCATCGCGACCGCGGTGTCGGCCATGCGGTTGGAGAAGCCCCATTCGTTGTCGTACCACGACAGCACGCGCACCAGATTGCCGTTCATCACCTTGGTCTGGTCCATGTGGAAGGTCGAGGAGTGCGGGTCGTGGTTGAAGTCGATCGAGACGTTGGGCGCGGTGGTGTAGCCGAGAACGCCCTTGAGCTGCTGCTCGGCGGCGCGCTTCATCGCCTCGTTGATCTCCTTGACGTCGGTTGCGCGCTTGGCGACGATCTTGAGGTCGATGACGGAGACGTTCGGCGTCGGCACGCGGATCGCGACGCCGTCGAGCTTGCCCTTCAGCTCGGGGAGCACGAGGCCGATCGCCTTGGCCGCGCCGGTCGAGGTCGGGATCATCGACAGCGCTGCCGCACGGCCGCGGTAGAGGTCCTTGTGCAGCGTGTCCAGCGTCGGCTGGTCGCCGGTATAGGCGTGGATCGTGGTCATGAAGCCGGTCTCGATGCCGACAGTGTCGTTCAAGACCTTGGCGACCGGCGCGAGGCAGTTGGTCGTGCAGGAGCCGTTGGAGACGACGAGGTGATCCTTGGTCAGCGTGTCGTGGTTGACGCCGTAGACGATCGTCGCATCGGCGCCGTCGGCCGGCGCCGAGACCAGCACGCGCTTGGCGCCGGCGGTCAGGTGCGCGGCAGCCTTGTCCTTTGCGGTGAAGATGCCGGTGCACTCCAGTGCGATGTCGACGCCGAGCGCCTTCCACGGCAGCTTGGTGGGATCGCGCTCGGCCGAAACCTTGATCTTGCCGTTGCCGACGCTGATCGAGTCGCCATCGACCGTCACGGTGCCGGGGAAGCGGCCATGCACGGAGTCGAAGCGGAGCAGGTGGGCGTTGGTCTCGACCGGACCGAGATCGTTGATGCCGACCACATCGATGTCCTTGCGGCCGGACTCGGCGATCGCCCGCAGCACGTTGCGGCCGATGCGGCCAAACCCGTTGATCGCGACCCGGATTGCCATGCTCGTTTCTCCTCTAAAAGCTGTGTCGTCCCCGCGAGGGGAGCCTCGCGGAGAAGCGGACGGCGGCTCGCCCGGTTCAGCCGGGCGGATGCGTAAAAATATGGGGGCTTGTTAGTCCCTTTTTCCGTCGATCACAACAGCTTGAGCCCATTATCCTAAACGCTGCAGCACTGCGTTAACCGCAGCCTCAGCGGTAATGCCGAAGTGCTTGAAAAGGTCCTTGGCCGGGCCGCTTTCGCCGAAGCCGTGCATGCCGATGAAGAGGCCGTCCGGGCCGATCACGGCGTCCCAGCCGAAGCGGACCGCGGCCTCGATCGCGATCTTGACCGGGGCATTGCCGATGATGGCCTTCTTGCGGTCTTCCGGCTGGGCCAGCAAAAGCTCCAGCGAGGGCACCGAGACCACCCGCGACGCGATGCCGCGCTCCGCAAGCTGCTTCTGTGCGTTGACCGCGATCTCGACCTCGGAGCCCGAGGCGAACAACGACACTTTTGCCGCGCCTTCCGCCGCGACCAGCTCATAGGCGCCCTGCGCGCACGGGCTGTCGTTGGGTGCGGTGGTGCGCAGTTGCGGCAGGTTCTGGCGGGTCAGCGCCAGCACGGTCGGGCCGTCGATGCGGTTGAGCGCGAGTTCCCAGCATTCCGCCACCTCGACCGCGTCGCAGGGGCGGAACACGCGCATGTTGGGCATGGCGCGCAGCGCGGCCAGATGCTCGACCGGCTGGTGGGTCGGGCCGTCTTCGCCGAGGCCTATGGAATCGTGCGTCATCACATAGACCACGCCGTTGCCCATCAGCGCGGACAGCCGCATCGCCGGCCGCGCATAGTCGGTGAACACTAGGAAGGTGGCGCCGTTCGGCGCGAAGCCGCCATGCAGGAAGATGCCGTTCATGCAGGCGGCCATGCCGTGCTCGCGGACGCCGTAATGGACGAAGCGGCCCTTCGGCGTCTTGGCGGAGAAGTTTACCGCGGTCTTCGCCTTGTTGTTGTTGGAGCCGGTGAGGTCGGCGGAGCCGGCCAGGAACTCCATCGGCATGGCCGCGGCGATCGCCTCGATCGCGGCTTCGGAGGATTTGCGGGTCGCGACGTTGAGCGGGCTGGCGAGCAGCGCCTTCTTGTGCGCGCGCAGCGCCTTGGCCAGCGCCTGCGGCCGCTCATGGCGAATCCTGCGCTCGAATTCGGCGCGCTTGCGGCTGCCGAGCGCGTCGAAGCGCGCTTCCCATTCCTTGCGTGCCTCCGCGCCCCGCGCGCCCGCCTCGCGCCAGGCCTTCAGCACGTCGTCGGGCACCGAGAACGGCTCGAGCGATATACCGAGCTTTTCCTTGGCGCCCTTGAGTTCTTCGGCGCCCAGCGCCTCGCCATGCGCCTTCGCGGTGCCGGCCTTGGTCGGCGCGCCATAGCCGATCGTGGTGCGGCAGGCGATCAGTGACGGCTTGTTCGACTTCTGCGCGCGGGTGATCGCGGCCGCGATCGCTGTCTGGTCCTGGCCGTCGATCATCTCGGCGGCCCAGCCGGCCGACTTGAAGCGCTTCACCTGGTCGACCGAGTCGGCGAGCGAGGTCGGCCCGTCGATCGAGATGCCGTTGTCGTCGTACAGCACGATCATCTTGTTGAGCCGCCAGTGGCCGGCGAGCGCGATCGCCTCCTGCGAGACGCCTTCCATCAGGTCGCCGTCGGAGCACAGCACATAGGTGTGGTGGCTGACGATCTTCTTGGAAAATTCCGCGGCGAGCATCTTTTCCGCGACCGCCATGCCGACCGCAGTCGCAATGCCCTGGCCGAGCGGCCCGGTGGTGGTCTCGATCCCCTTGGTGCGGAAGTTCTCGGGGTGGCCGGGGGTGAGCGAATCCACCTGGCGGAAGCGCTTGATCTCATCCAGCGTCATGTCCTTGTTGCCGGTGAGATAGAGCAGCGCATAGAGCAGCATCGAGCCGTGGCCGGCCGAGAGCACGAAGCGGTCGCGGTCCGGCCAGGCGGGATCGGCGGCGTCGTATTTCAGGAACTGCGTGAACAGCACGGTCGCGATGTCGGCCGCGCCCATCGGCAAGCCGGGGTGTCCGGATTTCGCCTTTTCCACCGCGTCCATCGCGAGCCCGCGGATCGCGTTGGCCATGCGGGTGTGGTCGACCTGCGTCATGTTGAAAATCCGTCTGAAATGAGATGCTTGAAGACTGTTCGCGAGACCTGCGAACCGCCGCGGCATGAAGGGCTTATGGTCACGGGGGTTGAGGCTGGATAGCACCTCGTTTTGCCGAGTCCAAGGCAATGCAACGTGGTTACGCTGCCAAAAGTTGCTTTGTGTGCATAGCTTCGCACCGGCGTTGCGGAAGCGCCGCCTGCCACGTAAAGTTCGTCGTCTAAAGGCTTGCTCAGGCGGCATATTTTTGCCGTCAGGAGCGCCTAGCGGCTTGGCTCATGATCGACCGTCCTGCCCATCATCCCCCCCAAGCGGAGGCCGTCTCGGCCGAGCTCGAGGCTGCGACACGGCGTCTGATGTCGGCGCTGGACGCGCTGGAGAGCGCGGTGGAGCGGCGGCGCGAGGCCGATCGCGACGAGGACGAGCTGGCGAGCCGGATCCAGGCGCTCGGCGCCGACCGCTCCAGGCTGGCCGACGAGCTCGACGGCTCGCTGGTCAAGTCGCGCCGGCTCGAGCGCGCCAACCGCGAGATCGCCGAAAAGCTCGATGCCGCGATCGACACCATCCGCAGCGTGCTCGAAGGCGGCGAAGGGGACGAGGCGGAAGAGGCTGAAGCGCCGGAGGCCGAGGACGAATGAGCAGCCACGTCAACGTCACCATCAACGGCCGGCAATACCGCATGGCCTGCGAGCCGGGGCAGGAGGGCCAGCTCCTGCGGCTCGCGAGCGACCTGGAATCGCGCATCGGGTTGTTGCGCGGCAAGTTCGGCGAGATCGGCGACGCCCGGCTGGTCGTGATGGCGGCGCTCACCGTGTGCGACGAACTGATCGATGCCGGCGCCCGCATCAAGGCGCTGGAGGGCGAGCTTGCCGGCCTGCGCGACGTCCGCACCGCCGCGACTGATCGCGCCCGCGCGACGCAAGTCGCGGTGGCCAACGCGCTCAACGCCGCCGCCGAGCGGATCGAGAAGACCACGCAGGTCTTGAACCGCACGGTCGGCGGCGGCGTCGCGATCGGGTGAGGACTCGCGGGCTGCGCGATCGCGTGGCGCGATCTTCGACCCTTTCAGATGCACGCAGGCCGATGCTCTCGTGTCCGAAGCGGGCGATGGGTCATGGCCGCTGGCCTAAAATCAATTGTCATCGCGATTGACTCTATTTCGGCGCGGCGTAGCCTCGTCAGTGGATCGCGAGCAGGCCTCCCACGCCAGCAGCGCCAGAGCGGGTCGCTCCCGTCAGTGCCAGTCAAAGTGGGCCGATTCCACGCGGAAGGTGCACCAGAACGGCGCCGGTAACGGCGCCGTTTCTGCGATTGGCGCTCCCGCGCCTCGCAAGCCCGCGCAACGTTCCTGGTCGCGCCGACGCGGTGATCGCATGAAGGCAGCGATTTTCCGGTCATGGCGCAACCGCGACAATCGCGAGGGCGCTATATTGCAGGTGGGATGAAGTCCTGAGCCGAGGCGACGCTCATGAAACGGCGGGAGTTTCTCGCGTTTGTCGGCGGATTGACGGCTTGGCCACTCAGCGCGAGCGCCCAGCAGCAGGTTGGGGCGCCGATCATTGGCTTCCTCGACGTGAGCAAAGGCTCCGGGTGGAGCGACTATTTCGACGCATTTGCGCAGCGACTGCGAGAGCTCGGCTGGACCGAAGGCCGAACCCTGATCATCGAACGTCGTCAGGCCGAAGGACGCAGTGAGCGCTATTCCGAAATCGCGGCCGAATTTGTCCGTCTCAACGTCGCGGTCATTGTGACCGGCGGAATCGCCGTGCGCGCTACCATGCAGGTGACAAGAAGCATTCCGATTGTCTTTGCCGTTGCAAATGATCCAGTCGGTGGTGGTCTCGTTGCAAGTCTCGCGCGGCCGGGCGGTAACGCGACCGGATTGTCGCTTCAGGCGCCGGATATCATCGGCAAGCGGCTGGACTTTTTGCGGGACGTTGTTCCCCATCTTCGTCGCCTGGCGATCGTCGGCAATGTCAGCTATCCAAGCACCGCGGCGGAAACGCGGGAAGTCCAGGCCGTCGCCGGCAAGCTCGGCATCGACGCCGTCCTCGTCGAAATTCTGCGGCCTGGCGATATTGAGCCTGCCTTTGAGACGTTGAGGCAGGGGATCGATGCGGCTTTTGTTTGCAACGATGCCCTCGTCAATGCCAACCATGCTCGCATCAACGCTCTGGCGCTGGGCGCGCGATTGCCGACGATGCATGCGGAGACAGGGTACGTCAGGTCTGGCGGCCTGATGTCCTACGCGGCCAATTACCAGGCTCTGTTTCGACGAGCCGCTGATATCGTCGACAGAATACTGCGCGGGGCAAAGGCGTCCGACATCCCGGTAGAGCAGCCGACCAAGTTCGAATTGGCCATCAACCTGAAGACGGCAAAAGCACTCGGCTTGACCGTCCCGGAGGCGCTGATCTCCATTGCCGACGAACTGGTCGAATAGGTGCGCCCGCGAGCCGCGAGGCGCAACTGCCCAATTCAGTCGCGTTCGTAGATCTTGGCGCCAGGGTAGATTCGCCGGGCGTACATGACGACGAGCTCCCGGTCCTGCGTCTCCAGGAACGGAGTTCGGATCTGGCACGATCCGACGACGAGGTGCCACAGGCCATTGAGCTTCCGAATGATGACGTTCATTTAAAGTGTTCCTCGAAGAACCCGCATCCCGGCGGGCGGGTATGTCGCGACGGCCTTGAGATGAACGCCTCGGAACGGTGATCGTTCGCCGCGCTTCCGGGAGTTGTGAACTCTTCGTGCATCCGCTTGGAGTGGCCGCGATAACCCATAAATATGGGAATCGGCCCGCCGCTCAATTGTACGTGCGCAGGCATGGGGCATCAGAAGGGATTAACGGAGATATACGGAGGTATGCTGACGCCTGTCCCGCGGGGCAAATCCCTGCAGCGGGCCGCGCAACGTCCGCATCGCCGCGACCGACCGCGCCAAGATGACGCAGGTCGCGGTGGCGAATGCGCTCAACGCCGAGCGGATCAAGAAGACACATAGTTCTTGAACCGAACTGTGGGCGTCGTCGTCGCGATCGTATGCCCTCAACGAGGAACCCAAGGATGAAGGACAGGAAGCTCACGACAATGGCATTGGCTTGTGCGTTCGCGCTCACCAGTACGTTCGCGCTTGCAGGCACGGTCCGTCATAGGTCGAACATCAGGACCTATGGCTTGCATAGGGCTATACCGCTGGTCAGATCAGGTCCTTTGCATCCGAACTACGGCCATCCAGACGGTGCAACTGGCGTGTCCGCGGGCGGATATATGTGGAACGGGCGGAGCGCCTCCGAATGGGGCGGCGGCTAGGGTCGTGCGTTATCCGCAAAAGGCAGACGGAGAACCGGCGCCGGCAGGAGGAGCGACGGCGGCCTTGCTTCACCGCGCGCGTGTCCGGGTCCGGAAGTGGCGCGCATGGCCCGACGAGAGCCGTGGGTGACAGCGCGTCCAGCAGAACAGCGAGAACACCGATGTCCTACGCCATCAAGGCCGAGATCGCCGACCCCAGGGCGAAGACGTTCGCGCTGCCGGCGCAGAAGACGATGTATGGCGGCAAAGAGATCGCCGAAGGCGATACGGTTTTCATCTTTGCGAGCGAGAACGAAGGCGGGCAAGGCCTGATCGCGCGCGGCGTTGTCACCGCCTCGAAGGCCGTTCCGAAGAAGCGCGGCGTCGCGCGGCAGACGCCGCGCGTCAGCGTCACGATCAAGCGCACCGCGCTCGCGAAACGTGCGCTGGGCCGGCGCGAGCTTAAATCCTTCGCCGACTGGAAAGACGGCCGGCCCGAAACCGAGCTCAATTTCAAGTTCTATCGCCAGGCGACCAACAAGATCGTCGGCGTCTCCGATGAGGTGGCGGCTTTCCTCGGCACGTTCTTTTGAGCGACCGGCTGATTTCGCCGACCGCGGGCATCATCAATCAGGGTGACCGCAAGCAGAAGTCTGCCGCGAAGCCGGTGATCCGGGACGGGTGGGTGGCGCTATATTTCGACTTCGAGTCCGACTTCCACGACCTGGGCGGGCGGCACGCCGAAATACGCCGCCGGCAGGTTGGCATTGAGGTGCATGGTCGCGAACACGCCCTTTCTCCAGAACGACATGCCTGACGCCCTGCCGCAAGGGACCACCATCACACGCCTGAAATAGTAGGTGATGTTCTCGGGATCGATGCCGCGAAGCTCGGGCTGCTGACAGGCGAGCCTCAGCCCTTCCATGACATCCGGTGTCTCCATGAAACCGAAATGGAAGAGAACGCGCGTGATGCCGGCACCCACGGGCACGAGCTTGATGCGCTCGGCGGGATCGACCCGCGGCGCGTCCACGATGACCGTGGCGATCAGCAGCACGCGCTCGTGCAGGACGCGATTATGCCGCAGGTGATGCGTCAGGCCGAGCGGGATTCCCGTGGTCGCGGCCGTGAAGATCGCAGCGGCGCCCGACAACCGCACCGGCGGCGTCTTGATGACCCATTCGATGAACTCGTCCTCGCGCTGGCGCAGTTTGGCGCGCTCCTGCTCGAGCAGGAGCCATCCCGTGCGCCAGGTCAGCATCAGGAACGCGATGATGCAGGCAAGCAGGAGGGGGAACCAGCCTCCCTCGATCAGCTTCGTCATGTTCGCCGTAACGAAGACCAGTTCGATGACGAGGAAGAAGCCGTTCGCCGCCACGACCAGCAGCGGGTTGTAGCCCCACTTGAGGGCCACGAGAGCCGCGAGCACGGTCGTGATCGCCATCAGCATCGACACGGCGATGCCATAGGCTCCGCCCAGTGCGTCGGACGAGCGGAAGGTCAGCACGGCCCCGAGGGTGCCGACGGCCAGCAGCCAGTTCACGACGGGAATGTAAATCTGCCCCTTCTCGTGGCTCGCCGTGTGCAGCACGCGCATTCGAGGCAGGAAGCCGAGCTGCATGGCCTGCTGGGTGAGGGAATACGCACCCGAGATGATGGATTGCGAGGCGATGACGGTGGCGATGGTCGCGAACGCGACCATCGGGTAATGCGCCCATCTCGGCACCAGCAGGTAGAACGGGTTCTCGACCGCCTGCGGGTCCGCCAGCAGCAGACCTCCCTGGCCGAGATAGTTGAGCATCAACGCCGGCGACACGATGGCAAACCATCCGAACTGGATGGGTAGCCGGCCAAAATGGCCCATATCGGCATACATGGCTTCGGCGCCGGTGAGCGCCAGAAAAGCGGCGCCGAGCACGGCGAACGCGATGCCCGGTCCGGCATGGCTGAGGTAGAGAACGGCATGATGGGGGCTGATGGCGGCGAGGATGGCCGGGCTCTGCACGATGCCCTTGAGGCCCAGCAAGCCGATCGCAACGAACCACACGAGCATCAGCGGCCCGAAGATATTGCCGACGAACTCCGTTCCCTTGCGCTGGACCAGGAACAGACAGACGAGGATGACGATGGTGATGGGCACGACCATCGGCGCAAGCGCGGGCGCGTCGATCTTCAGGCCCTCGACGGCGCTAAGCACCGAGATCGCCGGCGTGATCACGCCGTCGCCATAGAGCAGTGCGGCCCCGATCAGGCCGACGATGAGCAGAGAGGCACGCGCGCTCCCTCGTGGTGCATGCCTGGCGTCGAGCAGCGCGAGCAGCGCGACGATACCGCCCTCGCCATGATTGTCGGCTCGCAGGATCAGGATGGCGTATTTGAGTCCGACGATCAGGAGGAGCGCCCAGACGATCAGCGACACGACGCCCGTCACCGCTTCGGGGGTCGACACGCCGCTGGCGTCGACGGCCTGCTTCAGCCCATAGAGCGCGCTGGTGCCGATATCGCCGTAGACGACGCCGAGGGCGGTAAGCACAAGGGCGGACTGCCTCCGGGGACTCTGCCGCGGGATTCCCTCGGTCTGAAGGGTGATGGCCATTCGAATGCCCCCTTCTCTCGATTGTGCAAGTATGCATGAAAATGATGCGCTGAAAAGCTTGGAATGCGGCACCTGTTCTCGTGTCGCGCGTCCTCAGCCAGCAACAGGCGAGCGTCGAAAGGGCGTCGATGCTCGGCCTTGGGGCGCGACCTGCGCAGCAATCGCGCCATCACCACCGCATCCGCTCCACGTGCCCGCCTGATTGCGTAGCGATCCGCACTGACCAAACCCGCACACGCTTTCGCTCTTGCAGGTTGTTCAACGCGCGACTGCGCAAGCAAAAGCGCTCAACGCGTGGGTGCGGATTCCCCCTGTGCCGCAGCGACAAAATAACCTTTGCGCGGTGTGAACCGCCTCACACCACGCGCGCCGGCGCCGGGTCCATCGTGCGTGCACAGGTTCATCCGATTGCTGTGGGGCAACCCGATGCACGATCGAACCGCCACTCCCAATTCACTGGTTGGCGCGCTGCCCGAGCTGAAGGCGCAGGGCCGCGACCTCCGCATCGATGCCTGCCGCGGCATCGCGCTGTGGTGCATCTTCCTCGATCACATCCCCCACAACGTCGCGAGCTGGCTGACCTTCCGCAACTACGGCTTTTCCGATGCCGCCGAGGTCTTCATGTTCCTCTCGGGCGTCACCTGCGCGCTGGCGTATGGCGGGGCCTTGTGCAGCGAGGGCTGGCCCGGCGTGATCGGCCGGACGCTGCGGCGAAGCTGGGACATCTATGTCGCCTTCCTGCTGCTCACGATCGCCAGCGCCATCATGGTTTACCTCGCCGGCGGCGGCGATCATGCGGATGCGAGCAACACGCGCATCCTCTTCGACCAGCCGGGCCCGACGCTGGCGCGCGCGGCGATCCTGCTCTATCGCCCGGTCAACGCCGATGTGCTGCCGATCTTCGTGCTGCTTCATCTGTTGTTCGCGCCGCTGTTGTGGCTGCTGCTGCGCTGGCCGAACGCGACACTTGGCGCCTCCTTCGCGCTTTATGTCCTGGTGCATCTTTTCGGCTGGGCGGTGCCGGCATGGCCGGCCAACCACTGGGCCTTCAACCCGCTCGCCTGGCAATTGCTGGTGGTGCTCGGCGCGTGGTGGATCGTCACGGGCAAGCAGGCCCGGTCATGGGCGACGTCGCGCCCGGTGCTCATTGTTGCCGCCCTCTATCTGCTCTTCAGTCTGGTCATCGCCCTCGGGTGGCGCGTCGCAACGCTGCACGCGCTGATCCCGCAGCCGCTGGCGGGTCTGTTCCATCCCCTCGACAAGTCGAACCTCGATCCCCGGCGGTTGCTGCATTTTTTGGCGATCGTGGTGCTTGCGGAATCCTTGGTGCCGCGGGATTGGCAGGGGCTGAAGTCGCCAGTGATGCGCGGCGCGATCCGCTGCGGCCAGAACTCGCTGCCGATCTATTGCATCGGCGTTCTCATGGCGTGCGCCAGCCACATGGCGCTGGTCTCGATCTCGAGCGGGATCGTGATGCAGCTCGCGCTGAGCACCGGTGGCATCCTGGCGATGGTCGCGGCGGCAACGCTGTTGAACCTGATCAGCGTCAAGCCCCGGCGGCAGCCGGTAACAAACAGCGCGGGCCCACGCGAAAACCAGTCAAAGATGATGTCGCTGCCCGCCGGTCCATGATTTTTGCGGCGACTGATTTGCCCGACGGGCAAATCGCGCAAAATGCTGTCCAGCCCTCGGGCGCGGCGGGGCGGGGTCGCCGTCTTTCCTCTCGATCGGTACCCGAGTGGAGGGATCACCCCACCCCGGCTCACATTTCGCGGCGCTCAATGTGAGCCGACCCCAGAGCGAGCTTCGCTCGTCTCGACCCCCTCCAGGGGAGGGTGGCCGAAGCGCCGCTGGCGATCCGGCCGCATCACTGTTAGATTGGTCTCTGCGAGGCTGCTTCGTGCGTCAGGAACCATATATCCCCGGGGCCTTATCGATCCTTTAGGGAACTGTCCCTGGCCGGGTCCGTGGATCCGGACATATGGTGCCCACCTACTTTCGTAGGGAACTCCGGGATCGAGCGTTCCAACGGCGAATGCGGCTTCGCGCTTTTGCTTTTTCGTGTTGCTGTTGGTTTCGGTCATCACGCTGCGGCGATCGGCCCGAGTACCGACGTCATACCCTGCCAACGTGTCTCGCCGTCGGTTCGCTCGATGGCAGGCTCCAGCGGGGCATCCAGTAGGCCGCGGCCTTGCCGTCAAAGACGAGCGTCTCTGGAATACTGGATCACCCGCTTTTTTGCGAGTGATGACAGCGCAGCAGGGGTGGGAGATGTCCGCGAGCAAATCCAAGGCCGAGCTCCGTGCGGCAGCGCTTGCGGCGCGCGAAGCGTTGAGCGAGGAGGCGCGCGTGGCGGCCGCTGCCGCGATCGCCAGCCGCGGCCTGCCGTTTGCGATCACGCCGGGCGCGATCATCTCCGGCTATTCGCCGATCCGCAGCGAGTTCGATCCGACGCCCCTGATGCGCAAGCTCGCCGGGCAAGGTGCAAGGCTCGCGCTGCCGGTGGTCACCGCGCGCGGCAAGTCGCTGGTGTTTCGTCTGTGGTCGCCGAACGACCGCCTGATGCTCGGCCCGCTCGGCATTCCGGAGCCGTCGCCGGCGGCGGCCGAGGTGATCCCCGACATCATGCTGGTGCCGCTCGCGGCCTTCGACCGCGCCGGCCACCGCATCGGCTACGGCGCCGGCCATTACGACTATACGTTTGCGCATCTGCGGAAAGCCAAGGCCGTGATGGGCATCGGGCTTGGCTTCGCCGCGCAGGAGATCAGGGCGATCCCGGCATTGCCGCACGACGTGGCGCTGGATTATGTGCTAACGGAAAAGCGCGTGTTCGATTTCCGAAAGGACTAGGTTTGCGTATTCTGTTCGTTGGCGATGTCGTCGGCCGCTCGGGCCGCACCGCCATTTCCCAGTACCTGCCGGGCATGGTCCGCGACTGGTCGCTCGATCTCGTCGTCGTCAATGGCGAGAATGCGGCCGGCGGCTTCGGCATCACGGAATCCGTCTATCAGGAGTTGCTCGATGCCGGCGCCGATGCCGTCACGCTCGGCAACCACGCCTGGGACCAGCGCGAGGCGCTGGTGTTCATCGAGCGGGCGCCAAGGCTGATCCGCCCTGCGAATTTTCCGCGCGGCACGCCGGGCCGCGGCGCGGCGCTGATCGAGGCCAAGAGGGGGCAGCGCGCGCTCGTGGTCAACGCGATGGGTCGCGTGTTCATGACGCCGTTCGACGATCCCTTTGCCGCCGTCGGCAACGAGCTCGACGCCTGTCCGCTGCGCGAGGCTGCGGACGCCATCGTCGTCGACTTCCATTGCGAGGCGACCAGCGAGAAGCAGGGGATTGGCTTTTTTTGCGACGGCCGCGCCAGCCTGGTGGTCGGCACGCATACGCACGTGCCGACCGCCGATCACCAGATCCTGCCCGGCGGCACCGCCTACATGACCGACGCCGGCATGACCGGCGATTATGAATCGATCATCGGCATGCAGAAGGAGGAACCGCTGCGGCGCTTCATCACCGGCATTCCCTCCGGCCGCTGGGAGCCGGCGCTGGGGCCGGCGACGCTCTCGGGCGTCGCGGTCGAGACCGATGATCGAAGCGGGCTTGCGCTGCGCGTCGCGCCGGTGCGTGTCGGCGGCAGGCTCGCGCCGGCGCTGCCGGGGTTTTGGGCGGGTTAGCAGGCGGCGGCCCGGCTGGAAGCGAACAGCCGGGATGCGCCTACATCGGCGGCGGCAGCTCGTTCATGAAGTCCGCGAGGTGCTGCTTCCACAAGGTCGCGAGAAAATAGGTGAAGTGGCCGCGCGTGTTCTCGTTTGCCGGAATGAGCACGAGGCGCGCGTCGGCAATGCGCCTGATCTCGCGCTCGGTCACGCCGAGCTCGGGCGGGTTGACCTCGTCGTCGGCGAAGTTGATTGCGAGCAGCCTGGCCTTGATCTTCTCGAGATCCTTCGAGGGGTCGTAATCCATCACGGCCTCGGCGCCGTAAAGCTGGTCGTTGGCGTCGAGCCTGGTCGCCTGCTCGACCATCTGCCGGTAGAGCGCATCCGCGGCCTCGCGGCTGGGGGCGACCTGCTGGAAGTTGATCACGCTTCCCGCCATCAGCGTCCCGAGCGGTGCGACATAAACGTAATGCGTCGGGTTCTTGTCGTAATTGCCGTTGTTCCAGTCGGGATCGTTCCTGATCGCCTCGATGCCAATGCGCCGATACAGCCAGTTGCGGCCGCTGATCGCGATCGGCTGGCTCGCGATCGGCACCAGGCCATCCATGAAATCGGGATGCATCTCGCCCCACATCCAGGTCTGCATCCCGCCCATCGAGGTGCCGAGCACGAGCCGCAGATGCTTGACGCCGAGGTTCTCGGTCAGGAGGCGGTGGGTCGCGGTGACCATGTCGACGTAGCGGTAGTGCGGAAACTTCATCCGCAAGCCGTCGCTCGGCTTCGACGACCCGCCGCGGCCGACGCCGTCGGGGATGACGATGAAGAACTTTTCGGCGTCGAGCGGAGCCCCGCGCGCGAACAGCTCGTTGGCGAGCGTCGGCTGCAGCCAGGTTTTCGATGTGCCGGCGGTGCCGTGGATCAGCAGCACGCCGTTGACGATGTCGCCGGCTGCGTTGCGCCTTTCGCTGCCGAGCGTCATGTAATGCATCTTCAGCTCGGAAAGCCGCTCGCCCGAGGCGAAGCCGAAATCCTTCAGCACGACGTCGCCCTCGCGCTGGTTGGGCCAGGCGGTCTGTGCCAGCGCGGGCGAGGTGACGAGAAGGAGTGCGATGACGAGAAATCGAAGCATGGCGTGGTCCCTTCAAAACCGGGGAGCTTTCGCCCGAACGCGTGGGGGCCCGCCACTCTAGTCCAGAATTCGCGAATGGTGCTGAAATAGATGAGGGCGATTCAAACAAGCCCGTCGGGCTTCAGCCCTGCCGGAAGCCCATGCGGAAGGCGCCCCAGCGGCGGCCCTTGACCGTGATCGGCGAGGAAAGGTCCTTCATCAGCACGAACTGGCCGCCGCCCATGTCGCGCCGGTAGGTCTGCAGCAGGAAGGGCCTTGTGCTGGCGGCGACCTTCTTCACCGCGCGATCATTGAACAGCCGCCGGTTGCGGCAGTTGGCATTGTTCCAGACCGGGTCGGGGCCCTGCGGCAGGCGGTAGTTCGGATTGTGCGTCGGGAGGTAGCCGCCCTTGGCCCAGGCGACGCAGAACACGATGCGCGGATCGGATTTCTGCAGCGGGTCCTGGATCTCGGGCAGCACGCGGTCGGTGAAGGCGACGTAGTCGGTGAGATATTGCTTGGGATTGGTGCCTGATATCTCGCGGTAGTTCTCGTCCATCAATTGCGCGAGGCTGATCTCGCCGCGCTCGACCGCTTCCTCGAAGCGCGCCGAGATGCGTTTGGCGGCCTCGATCACGGTGCGGATCAGCGGCGCGTCCGCGGTCTCGATGCCGCTGCCCGCGATCTCGGCGATCAGCGCTTCGGAGGTTTCGAGCAGCCTGGCGACCCGCTGGTCGGCGGCTTTCAGCTCGCTCGAGGAGAGATCGACGCCTGCGGCGAGATTGCCGAGCGCCTCGATCACGCTGTCGCAATGGGCGAGGTTGGAGGTCGCTGCCTTCGCGACGCCGTCGATCTCGCGTCCCACGGAGGCGAAGCCCTGCTCGACGTGGACGATGATGCGCTGGATCTGGCCTGCGCCTTCGCCGGCGTTCTTGGCGCGCTGCGCGGCGTCGCTGCTCTCGCCGATCAGGCTGCCGACCTGGCCGTCGAGGTCGCGCACGGTATTGCCGATCTGCTGCGTGGCATGGCGCGTCGCCTCGGCGAGCGCCTTCACCTCGTTGGCGACGACGGCAAAGCCCCGTCCGGCCGCGCCCGCGCGCGCCGCCTCGATGGTGGCGTTGAGCGCGAGCAGGTTGGTCTGTTTCGCGATCGCCTCGATCGAGCCGGAGACTTTTGCGACCTCGGTGAGCGCTGTGCCGACCGCGCCCAGCCGCTGCTCGATGCGGCCGACGGCGGCCACGAGCTCGGCGATGTGCTTGACCGCAGTGTCCACCACCGCGCGCGATTGCGTGATTTCGCCGACCGCGGCCGAGGTCGCGCCCTGCACGGCCTGCGAGGCGCCGGCGATGTCGCGGTTGGCGGCGACCATGGTCTCGGCGGTGCGGCGCAGATCGCTGAAGCGCTCCGACTGGTCGGCCACGCGCTGCGCCACGTCCCGCAGATTGCCGGCGACGTCGGCGAGCTCGACGCCGAGGCCGCCGATCTGGTTGGAGAGTTTGGAGACGAGCTGCTCGCTCGCCGTGGGCGCGACGGCGACCGGCTTGAAATCGGCGGGGTGCGCGTTCACAGCCGGTAGGCGGTGCGGAAACCGCCCCAGTGCCGGCCCTGGACGCGGATCGGGACGTCGATCTCGCGCATCATTACCGTCTTGCCGCCGCCCATGTCGCGGGCGTAGCTCTGGATCAGGTAGGTGCGCTGGTTGGTGGCGGCGGCAAGGCCGGCCGGATCGTTGAAGATGCGGCGGTTGCGGCTGTTGGCGGTGTTCCAGGCGACGTCGCCCGGGCGCTGCGGATGCGAGTAGATCTTGTTGTGCACCGGCAGATAGCCGTTGCGGTCGACCATCGCGCAGAACGCCATGCGCGGATCTTTCGCCTGGAAGGCTTCCTGGAGTGCCGGGAGCGCGCGGTCGGCCCAGTCGAGAAACCCGGTGCGGTATTGCACGGGGTCGGTGCCTTCGATCGCGACATAGTCGGTGTCGAACAGGTCTTCCAGCGAGACCGCACCGCGCGCGACCGCGTCCTCGAACAGTTTTGTCAGCGCGACGCCGGCTTCCATGGCGCGCGCGACGAATTCGGCGTTCTCGTCGTGGATCGCCCACAATTTGTCTTCGATCTTCTCGCGCGCGGCCGCATCGAGCCGCTCGAAGAACGCCTGCGCGCCCGCTTTCGCCCGCTCGCCGATGCGGATGCGGCAGGCGCCGACGCCCTCAAGGCTCGCCTCAAGGCGTTCGCCTGAAACGAGCCGGTCGGCGTCGGCGCCGCCGATCAGGACGCCCGTGCTCGAAATCTCGTAGACCGGCGCGTTGATCATGCCGCGCGCAGTCGTGATCTCGATCTTGAGGCTGCAGGGCAGCTTCTGCTCCTTGTGGCCGTGGTTGGCCTCGCCGCGGCGCAGCAGCACCGCGCAGCGCGCCTTCAATTTCTGCGCAAAGCCGGTGACGGCCTTGCCGGCATTGGCGACGCTCTCGCCATGCGCCTCGGCCTCCTTGGTCGCGGAATCGATCTCGCCGGCACTGGTGCCGACCGAAACGATGAAGCTCGATGCGGTGGCCGCATTGGTCGACATCTCGCCAGTGGTGGCGTTCTGCTCGGCGACGGCGCTGTTGACGTTGGCGAACACCGGGCGGATCGCCTCGATCGCCTGCGAGATGCGGTCCATGGCATCCGCCGAGCCCGCCGCATCCTTCTGCAGCGCGTCGATCTTCCTGGTGATCTCTTCGGTCGCGTTCCGGGTCTGCACCGCCAGCGCCTTGACCTCGGAGGCGACCACGGCAAAGCCGCGTCCCGCTTCGCCGGCGCGCGCGGCTTCGATGGTGGAGTTGAGCGCCAGCAGGGTGGTCTGCTTGGCGATCTGGGCGATCAGGTTGACGACATTGCCGATCGCGGCCGAGGATTCGCGCAGGCGGTCGACGGTGCGGCGGGCTTCCTGCGCGGCGGCGCTCGCCTGGTCGGCGAGCTTGCCGGCGTCGCGGACCTGGGCCCCGATTCCCTCGGCCGAATGGGTGAATTTCTCGGCGGCCTGCGAGAAGCTTGAGGCGGTGCTTTGCGCATCGCTGGCGCGCCCGGTGAGCGCGTCGGTGCGCTGGCGGATGGTGGCAAGGGTCGCGGCGGTGGCCTCGGCCCCGCCCGCCACGGAATTCGCGGCCCGCTCGAGCTGGCGGATCATCGCCCCGAGCTCGAGTTCGAGGAGTTCCAGGATCTCCCTGGCGGCGTCGCCCGGCGCGGGGGCTTCGGCCACGGCAACGGGCTTTGCCGCCTCATGCGCAAGCGCAGGCGCGGGCGGTTCGGGCAGCCGTTTTCGAAACAGGCCGAATGCCATGGGGCTCTCGGAGCGCAGCAAAGGACGCGGCATCCTCGCACCTCCGCATGAAGTCATGGTTAAGATCTGCCTCACGAGCAGGCGCACGGTCCCCTACTTTGGTACCAGAAAAAGCCCGAAATCTTTGATTTGAGGCCAGTGGGGGCCTATAAGGCCCCGCCCAGCCCCTCCATTTTTCAGGACGAGACGCAAGAGACCCCGCATGGCCGGCCATTCCCAATTCAAGAACATCATGCACCGCAAGGGGCGGCAGGATGCCCAGAAATCGAAGCTTTTCGGCAAGCTCGCGCGGGAAATCACGGTCGCTGCCAAGCTCGGGACGCCCGATCCGGCGATGAATCCCCGCCTGCGTGCGGCGGTGGTCGCCGCAAGGCAGGAGAACATGCCGAAGGACAATATCGAGCGCGCAATCAAGAAGGCGCTCGGCGGTGAGGGCGAGAACTATGACGAGATCCGTTACGAGGGCTATGGCCCCGGCGGCGTCGCCGTCATCGTCGAGGCCTTGACCGACAACCGCAACCGCGCCGCCTCCGATATCCGCTCCTTCTTCACCAAGGCCGGCGGCAATCTCGGCGAAACCGGCTCGGTTTCCTTCATGTTCGACCGCACCGGCATCATCGAATATGACGCCGGCGTCGCCTCCGCCGACGCCATGCTGGATGCCGCGATCGATGCCGGCGCCGACGACGTGATCTCGAGCGAAGCGGGCCACGAGATCTACGCCTCGCAGGAGAGCCTTCGCGAGGTGGCGAAGGCGCTGGAGGCGAAATTCGGCGAGCCGCGCAAGGCGGCGCTGACCTGGAAGCCGCAGAACACGGTCGCGGTCGACGACGAGACCGGCGAGAAGCTGTTGAAGCTGATGGACATGCTCAACGATCACGACGACGTGCAGAACGTGTTCGCCAATTTCGAGATTTCCGACGCGCTCGTCGCCAAGATGGGCGGCTGAGTTCGCTCTACCGATTCGCGCTGTCATTGCCCGCGAAGGCGGGCAATCCAGTATTCCAGAGGCCAATGTGTTGAACGGCACGGCCGCCGCGTACTGGATACCCCGCCTGCGCGGGGTATGACGACCGGGGCGGGGGATGACGCTCCGTTTGTGTTTCGTTCTCGGTACGCAGGCGGTATCACTAGCCCATGACACCCCAGCCGATTCGCAAGTCCCTCCGCATCATCGGCATCGATCCCGGCCTGCGCCGCACCGGCTGGGGCGTGATCGAGGTCGAGGGCAATCGCCTGGGCTTTGTCGGCTGCGGCTCGGTGGAACCGCCGGACGACCGGCCGCTGGCGAGCCGTCTGCTCGCGATCCATGAGGGACTTGCCGCCGTGCTCGGCAACTTCAAGCCCGAAGAAGCCGCGGTCGAGCAGACCTTCGTCAACAAGGACGGCGTCGCGACGCTCAAGCTCGGCCAGGCCCGCGGGGTTGCCATGCTGGCGCCGGCAATGTTCGGCATCGCGGTGTCGGAATATGCGCCGAACCTGGTGAAGAAGACCGTGGTCGGCGCCGGCCATGCCGACAAGCACCAGATCGCGGTGATGCTGAAGATCCTGCTGCCGAAGGCCGAGCCGCCGTCGCGCGATGCGGCGGATGCGCTCGCGATCGCCATCACGCACGCGCATCACCGCCAGAGCGCCGCGCTGCTGAAGAAGATGGTGGGCGCATGATCGGCAAGCTGAAGGGCCTGATCGATGCCTACGGCGAGGACTTCGTCATCCTCGATGTCGGCGGCGTCGGCTACCAGGTGCATTGCTCGGCGCGCACGCTGCAGGGGCTGCCCGCGCCGGGCGAGGCCGCGGTGCTGTCGATCGAGACCTACGTGCGCGAGGATCAGATCAAGCTGTTCGGTTTCAAGAGCGACGTCGAGCGCGAATGGTTTCGCCTGTTGCAGACCGTGCAGGGCGTCGGCGCCAAGGTGGCGCTGGCCGTGCTCGGCACGCTGCCGCCGGCCGAGCTTGCGAATGCGATCGCGCTGCGCGACAAGGCGGCGGTTTCGCGCACGCCCGGCGTCGGGCCGAAGGTCGCCGAGCGCATCGTCACCGAATTGAAAGACAAGGCGCCGGCCTTCGCCGATGTCGATCCCGCCGTGGTCCATCTGTCCGGCGCGCTCGACGAGCATCGTGCGCCGCGGCCGGTCAGCGACGCGATCTCGGCGCTGGTCAATCTCGGCTATGGCCAGCCGCAGGCGGCGGCCGCGATCGCGGCTGCCGCGCGCAACGCCGGTGATGGGGCCGAGACCGCGCAGCTCATCCGGCTCGGTCTGAAGGAGCTTGCGAAGTGACGCGCTCCATCCACGCTCTGACTGTTGTCTTTTTAGGGACCTTGACTACCGGAGTTCTAGCGACAGTTGCTTTCTCGGCCTCGGGATGCCTGCTTAGTCGCGCTATTCGTTGCTTTTCGATATTGCGCGATGCCGCGGGTGTTGCATTGAGCGGCTTGAAAATCTGGTCGTTGCCGGCCTTTATCGCGGCCGTACTTATTGCGACGGTTGTGCAGGTTCGTGGTTCGACCTCTTGGTGGAATGTTGTCTTCGTGGCGCCCGCGTCGATGTTAGCAAGTGATGTGTTTTTACCGTTTAGTGGCGACTCTATGGATATTCCGGTTCTCGGTGCCGCAAGTCTGGTGCTTTTTGTTGGTATCCAGCTGTCGTGTGTGGCCGGCAACTGGTTCGGCAGGTATCCGATATGAATCCGCCGACTCGCATCGTCACGCCGGAGCGGCGCCACGAGGACGCCGGCGACACCGCGCTGCGTCCGCAAATTCTCTCCGAATTCGTCGGCCAGCAGCAGGCGCGCGCCAATCTCTCCGTCTTCATCGAAGCCGCGCGCAAGCGCAATGAGGCGCTCGACCACGTACTGTTCGTCGGTCCCCCGGGACTCGGCAAGACCACGCTGGCGCAGATCGTGGCGCGCGAGCTCGGCGTCGGCTTTCGCGCCACCTCCGGCCCTGTCATCGCCAAGGCCGGCGATCTCGCGGCGCTCCTCACCAATCTCGAAGAGCGCGACGTGCTGTTCATCGACGAGATCCACCGCCTCAATCCGGCGGTGGAAGAGGTGCTCTATCCCGCGATGGAGGATTTTCAGCTCGACCTCATCATCGGCGAGGGCCCGGCCGCGCGCTCGGTGAAGATCGAGCTGGCGAAGTTCACGCTTGTCGGCGCGACCACGCGCGCCGGGCTTTTGACCAATCCGCTGCGCGACCGTTTCGGCATCCCGATCCGGCTGAACTTCTATACTGTCGAGGAGCTGGAGAAGATCGTCAGCCGCGGCGCGCGCGTGCTTAATGTCGGCATCACCGCTGACGGCGCCAACGAGATCGCGCGCCGTGCCCGCGGCACGCCGCGCATCGCCGGCCGTCTGCTCCGGCGGGTGCGCGACTTTGCGTCCGCCGCGAATGCCGCCTCGATCGATCGCAAGATCGCCGATCACGCGCTCGGCGCGCTCGAGGTCGATGCTGCCGGCCTCGATGCGATGGACCGCCGCTACCTCACCACGATCGCTATGAACTACGGCGGCGGCCCGGTCGGCGTGGAGACGCTTGCCGCGGCGCTGTCGGAGCCGCGCGACGCGATCGAGGACATCATCGAGCCCTATCTGATCCAGTGCGGCTATCTGCAGCGCACCCCGCGCGGACGCCTGCTGACCTCGCATGCCTTCCGCCATCTGGGGCTGGCCGAACCCTCGCGCGATCCGGCGCAATTCGGCCTGTTTGGCGGCGAGAGCGACGACTAGCGCGACGCGGTGTCACGTTAACCACTCGCCGAACGCTTACCGCAATTCCGCTTCAATCTGCTATCATGAACGCCGCGCAGAGCAGAACCGGCCCGTTCATGATCTCACGCCGTCAATTCTTCCAGTCCGTTGGTGGTCTCGGCGTGTTGACCGCCTCGACCGCGGCCTATGGATTCAGCGAGCCGGTGCTGCGGCTCGACGTCACGTCCTATGACGTGCGGCCGCCCCGATGGCCTGCCGATCTCGAACTTAACATTGCTGTGATCGCCGACCTTCACGCCTGCGATCCCTGGATGTCGCTCGATCATATCGACGCGATCGTCCATCGCGCCAATATGCTGAAGCCCGACATCATCATGCTGCTCGGCGACTATGTCGCCGGCCATCACCACATCACGCGCCGCATTCCGGCCGAGGAATGGGCGCGCGTGCTGGCAGGATTGAAGGCGCCGCTTGGCGTACATGCCGTGCTCGGCAATCATGACTACTGGGATGATCACATCGTGCAGCAGAACGGGCAGGGCACCACGGCCGCCCGCCGCGCGATGGAGGCTGCCGGCATTCCCGTCTATGAGAACGACGCCACGCGCCTTGCGAAGAATGGCCGCCCCTTCTGGCTCGCCGGGCTCGGCGATCAGCTTGCATATTTGCCGGCGCGCCGTTTCCGCCCCGTCCGCCGCATCGGCGTCGACGATCTCGGCGCAACGCTTGCCAAGGTCACCGACGACGCACCGCTGATCCTGCTCGCGCACGAGCCTGATGTTGCGGTCCACGTGCCCTCGCGCGTGAGCTTGCAGCTCTCGGGTCATACCCATGGCGGACAGGTGCGGCTGCTCGGCTGGTCGCCCGTGGTGCCCTCGCGTTACGGCAACCGGCTTGCCTACGGCCACGCTCACTTCAATTGCGACATCATCGTCTCCGGCGGACTCGGCTGCAGCATCATGCCGTTCCGCTTCGGCGTGCCGCCCGAAATCGTGCTGGTGAAGGTCTCCGGCTCCGCCCCGGTCGTTTCCTAGTCCCGACAAGTAATTCGCTTGCGGACCGCGCCGAATTTGCGCAAAACGCGCCTTTGCAAGCCAAGCATGGGCCGCACGTGACTACACCTCCTCAGCTCGACGGCGAGATCCGCGACGGCCGTCACCACATGCAGGTCCGCGTCTACTACGAGGACACGGATTTCTCCGGCATCGTCTATCACGCCAATTATCTGCGCTTCATGGAGCGCGGCCGCACCAACCATCTGCGCTTGATGGGCGCCGAGCAGCATGCGCTGTTTGCCGAAGTGGAAACCGAGACGCCCGGTTTTGCCTTCGTGGTGCGCTCGATGACGATCGATTTCCTGAAGCCCGCGCGGATGGACGACGTGCTCGACGTCGTGACCTGGCCGGTTGCGGTGAAGGGCGCCTCCATCACGCTGGCGCAGGAGGTGCGGCGCGGCGCCGACCTCCTGGTCAAGGCCCAGGTGCGCGTTGCCTTCATCAGCGGCGGCCGCGCCCAGCCGATCCCGAGATCGCTGCGCATCCTGATGAAGGCCGATCTGGAATAGTGATCGGCCGATAGGCGAGGGGCCATCGACTCGCGCAACGGCGGCGCTAGATTTCCGGACCGCACGCCAATCGCGCAGGAGGTCATCATGTCGCGTCCGCCGCTGCCACCGTTCACACGCGAAACCGCCGCCCAGAAGGCCCGCATGGCGGAAGATGCCTGGAATTCCCGCGACCCCGAGCGCGTCGCACTCGCCTATACCGAGACGAGCTGCTGGCGCAACCGCGCGGAGTTCTTTGAAGGCCGCGCGGCGATCGTGCAATTCCTGACGCGCAAATGGACCAGGGAGCTGGACTATCGCCTGATCAAGGATCTCTGGGCGTTCGACGGCAACCGTATCGCGGTGCGCTTCCAGTATGAATGGCACGATGCGGGCGGGCAGTGGCACCGCTCCTACGGCAACGAGCAGTGGGAATTCGACGGGCACGGCCTGATGCGCCGGCGCGAGGCCAGCATCAACGACATCGAGATTGCGGAGAAGGATCGCCGCTTCCGCTGGAGCGCGCCGGGCCCGCGGCCAACAGACGTGCCGGGATTGAGCGATAGCCCGTTTTGAAGCTGACGTCGTCCCGGCGTGCGCCGGGACGACGCAGATAGCGTGAACTACGCCGCGGCCTTGTGGCGGGCGATCTCGGCCTTGTAGAGTTCGAATTCCTCGGCGATCGCCTTCGCGACGCTCGGCCGCGCCCGCAGCCGCTCGTAATAGGCTTTCACGGTCGGCCATTTCGCCAGCTCGATCGGCGGCGTCGCCATCGTCCAGTTGATGACGGTGACGAGATAGGCGTCCGCCACGCTGAAATGGTCGAGCAGGAACTCGCGGCCCTTCAGGTAGTTCTCGAGATAATCGAGCCGCGACAGGTTCTTGTCGAGGACGTAGCTCTTCACCTCGGCCGGCGCCTTCCTGTCGAGCACGGGAACGAACAGGCCCTTGTGCAGTTCGGTGCCGATGAAGCAGAGCCATTGCTGCAGGCGGCTGCGCTCCATCCCGGGATTCGCGGCGATGCCGGCCTGCGGGAAGCGGTCGGCGACATATTGCAGGATCGCCGCGTTCTCGGTGAGCACGAGCCCGTCGTCGGTGCGCAGCGTCGGCACCAAGCCGAGCGGGTTGACGCTTCGGAAATCCGAACCGTCCTGCTGCACCACCTTGGTCTTGGGATCGACCTCGAGATAGTTGGCCGCGGCGCCGGCCTCGTACAGCGCAATCCTGGTCGCCATCGAGCAGGCGAGCGGCGAGAAATACAGATCCATCAGTGTCTCCCTGGCGGTTCGACCCGGCGTGCCGGGCGCAGTTGATTTTTATACTGTCTCGCATAATATATCCGTGGTCAAGGATTTTTTGCGATATGGTACAAAAAACGAGAAAGGGCGCGCCGGCCGCGCCAGTGGCGCCACTGCCGCCCAAGCGCCGCGGCAGGCCGCGCGCCTACGAGCCTGATGTCGCGCTCGGCAAGGCGCTCGACCTCTTTCGCACGAGCGGCTTCGCCGCCACCTCGCTCGACGATCTCAGCGTGGCGACCGGCATGAACCGGCCAAGCCTCTACGGCGCCTTCGGCGACAAGCGCGAGCTCTACATCAAGAGCTATCAGCGCTACCGCGACGACGCGCGCGCGGCGATGCTCGACATCTTCCGCGACGAAATGCCGATCCGCAAACGGCTGGAGCGCATCTATGCGGTGGCGCTCGACATCTACGTTTCCGGCGAAGCCGGACCGCGCGGCTGCTTCACCGTGATGACGGCGGCGTCCGAAGCGGTGCTCGACCCCGACATCCGCGGCATGGTGCTCGACGGCTTTGCCGAGCTCGACAAGGCCTTTGCGTCCTGCTTTCGCCGCGCCAGGGAGAACGGCGAGCTGCGTGACGATGCCGATCCGCTCGTGCTGGCGCAGCTTGCCTCCGCGACCATCCACACGCTTGCGATCCGGGCCCGCGCCCGCGTGCCGCGCAAGGAGCTGGAGACGCTGGCAAAGGGCGCGATCGACGTGATGCTCGCTTCCGCGCGCCGGCCCGGCTAGGACCTGCAAGGCCTGGCGACCTCGCCCGCCTACGACCGCCTGGCCGCTTTTGTCGCCTCCATGGTCTGAAGCAGGTCGCGAGGCCTGGGGCCAGCAGGACTCGTGGCGTTGCCGTCGGCGGCCGGTCCCTCACCGCAAATTATTTTCGCTTTGCTGTCGGCTCGGGGCATAGTCGCTCGTCCTTGGCTCAATAGGGGAACTCACGCGCATGCTCTACGCCATTCTCTGCTATCACGACGAGGACTTCGTCGGCTCCTGGAGCAAGGAGCAGGACGCCGCGGTCATGAAGAAGCTTGCTGTGGTGCAGGACAAACTCACCAGGCAGGGCCGGCTCGGGCCGGTGGCGCGGCTGCTGCCGACCACCGCGGCCGCGACGCTGCGCAAGGAGGAGCCGCCCGTGGTGCTCGACGGGCCCTATGCCGAGACCAAGGAGCAGTTGCTCGGCTTTTATGTCGTCGACTGCAAGAATCTGGACGAGGCGCTCGACGTCGCGCGCGAGCTCGGGGCCGCCAATCCCGGCGGCGCTTACGAGATTCGCCCGATCGGCGTGTTCGCGCCCGGGAATGCGCTGAAATGACCGAGGCGGCCTGGATCGATGCCGCATTGACTTCAGCGCGCCCGCAAGCCGTCGGCGCGCTGCTCCGCTATTTCCGCAATCTCGACACCGCAGAGGAGGCGTTCCAGAACGCCTGCCTGCGGGCGCTCAAGACCTGGCCACAAAACGGCCCGCCGCGCGATCCCGCGGCCTGGCTGATCATGGTCGGGCGCAACGTCGCCATCGACGAGGTGCGCCGCTCCTCCAGGCACCAGGCGCTGCCGGAGGACGACCAGGCGATCTCCGACCTCGACGACGCCGAGTCCGCCATTGCCGAGCGGCTCGACGGCTCGCATTACCGCGACGACATCCTGCGGCTCCTGTTCATCTGCTGCCATCCGGAGCTGCCGGCGACCCAGCAGATCGCGCTTGCCTTGCGCATCGTGTCGGGCCTGAGCGTCAAGCAGATCGCGCGCGCCTTTCTGGTCAGCGAAGCCGCGATGGAGCAGCGCATCACCCGCGCCAAGGCGCGCGTCGCCGGCGCCAAGGTGCCGTTCGAGACGCCGGGCGCAATGGAGCGGGGCGAGCGGCTCGCTTCCGTCGCCGCGATGATCTACCTGATCTTCAACGAGGGCTATTCGGCGAGCGGCGACACCGCGGAAATCCGAAAACCCCTGTGCGAGGAAGCGATCCGCCTGGCGCGGCTGCTGCTGCGGCTGTTTCCGAGCGAGCCGGAGATCATGGGACTGGCGGCGCTGCTAATGCTGCAGCATGCGCGCGCCGCGGCCCGTTTCGACGCCGATGGCGCGGTGATCCTGCTCGAGGATCAGGATCGTTCGCAGTGGAATCAGCCGATGATCGCCGAAGGGCTGGCGCTGATCGACAAGGCGATGCGCCATCGCCGCAGCGGGCCCTATCAGGTGCAGGCGGCGGTTGCCGCGCTGCATGCGCGGGCGGAAAGGCCCGAGGATACCGACTGGAAGCAGATCGACCTGCTCTATGGCGCGCTCGAAATCATGCAGCCGTCGCCGGTGGTGACGCTGAACCGCGCGGTTGCGGTCTCCAAGTCGCGGGGACCTGCGGCCGCGCTCGAGATGATCGAGCCGCTGGCGGCGCGGCTGTCGAACTACTTCCATTATTTCGGCGTGCGCGGCGCGCTGTTGATGCAGCTGGGCCGCAACGACGAGGCGCGGGTGGCGTTCGACCGCGCCATCGCGCTCGCCAATACCTCGGCCGAGGCAGCCCACATCCGCATGCATCTCGACCGGCTGATCCGCGACAGCCAGCCCGGCGCGGCCAGGGACGGCAGCAAGGCCGGCAAGAAGAGCTGAACGGGGTCGCGCCGGCGGCCCTGCCATCTGCTGACAAAAGCGCCGCTCTCCTTGCAGCCTCCGATCCCGAACCCGCAATCCGGCAACGAAAAATGCCGCTTCCGCAAAATTCTTTTACCGCTCCTGTCGGCCGGCGCGCCCCTCGTTCGTCTATTGGGCAAGGCATCACCAACGGAGCAAGTCATGTCCATCGTTACCGAGACCGCGCCGGTCTCAAGACCGGCCACTCTACTGGGCCGCATCTTAAGCGGCCTCGTCATCGTCTTCCTGCTGTTCGACGGAGCGATCAAGCTCGTGCCGTGGCCGGTTGTCACGGAAGGGATGGACAAGATGGGCTACGGTGCGAGCGAAACGCTGGCGCGCAGCCTCGGAATCATCACGATCGTCTGCACGCTGCTCTACGCGGTGCCGCCGACTTCGATCCTCGGCGCCATCCTGCTGACGGGCTATCTCGGCGGGGCGATCGCCTCGCATGTCCGGGTCGGCAGCCCGCTGTTCAGCCATGTGCTGTTCGGGCTGTATCTCGGAGTGATGGTGTGGGGCGGGCTGTGGCTGCGCGACAGGCGGATGCGCGAGCTGCTGCCGTTCCGGTACTGAAATCGCTCCCTCCTCCGGCTAAAAAGGGGGAGGGAGCATCGCAAGGGAATCAAGGGAGCCTCTCCATGTACACGAGCCTCGTCATCATCGCGGTCGTGATCGCGCTCGCCATCGCGATCGTGCTGATCCTCGCCGCCACCAAGCCCGATACGTTCAGCATCCAGCGCGGCGCCGTGATCAGGGCGCCGGCCGAGGCGATCTTCCCCTTGATCGCCGACTTTCATCAGTGGCGCGGCTGGTCGCCGTGGGAGGACAAGGATCCCGAGCTCAAGCGCAGCTACAGCGGGCCGGAAAGCGGCAAGGGCGCCGCCTACGCCTGGGAGGGCAACAAGAATGTCGGCTGCGGGCGCATGGAGATACTCGAGGCGACCGCGCCCTCGAAGATCAAGATCAAGCTCGATTTCCTCAAGCCGTTCGAAGCCCACAACACCGCCGAATTCAGCCTGCTGCCGCAGGGCGATGCGACCACCGTCAACTGGGTCATGAGCGGCCCCGCGCCGTTCCTGTCGAAGATGATGCAGGTGGTCATGAACATGGACCGGATGATCGGCAGGGATTTCGAAGCCGGCCTCGCGAACCTGAGAAAGCTCACCGAGAAGTAGACGCCTCCGCCGGCTCGCCGGCAATCACCCGAGGAGCAAACGATGATCAATCCCTATCTGTTCTATCAGGGCCAGTGCGAAGCCGCGTTCAAGTTCTACGAGAAGACGCTGGGCGCAAAGATCGAGGCCCTGCTTCGCAACACCGATGCGCCGCCGGACATGCCGTGTCCGGCGGAGCGCAAGAACCAGATCATGCACGGCAAGATCTCGATCGACGGCCAGGTGCTGATGGCCTCCGATGCGCCGCCGGAGCATTTTCACAAGCCGCAGGGCTTCTCGATCTCGCTCGAGGTCAAGGATCCCGGCGAGGCCGAGCGCAAGTTCACCGCGCTTGCCGCAGGCGGCAGCGTCACCATGCCGTTTGGCAAGACCTTCTTCGCCAAGGGCTTTGGTATGTGCACCGACCAGTTCGGCATTCCGTGGATGGTCATTTCGCCGATGGAAATGTGAGCCAGTCCTTCGGCCCCGAAGTTCGCAAACGAGCCCCGCCGCAAAATGATGCGAACTTCGGGTCCGGGCACTAGCGGCAGGAATGATAGATCGCGGCGAGCTCGCGGCCGCGCAATACCAGCAGGCGCGAGGTCAGTCCGCCGCGCCGGCTGATCCAGTTCCGCACCGGTTCCGGATAGGCCTGCAGCACGAGGTCGGAGGCTTCCGGTTCGGCATAGCTGCGGCCGCGCCGGTCGATCGAACGGGCGGCGTGGAAACCGAGCGCGGCACGGCGCGTCACGCAGATGCGGTCGCTCGGCACCATGCTGAGCACCAGCGTGCAGGCCGACATGCAGGGTCCGTCGATCACGACGCGTTCGCCGGAATTGCGGATCTGTTCGAAAAGATCGAGGAAGGGGCCGACCTGTCCGCCGGGGCTTGAGAGAATGCGCACGTCGGCTTCGGCCGGCGCGAGCGCCATAGCGCAGAGCGCGGCCGCAACCATCACCGCTTTCAGGACCACGCCTCGCATCGGTCTTCCGCGTCGAATGCGTCACCATCGGCACTATAGACCTAATCAGCGCTCGCGTCTGCGCTAGGAAACATTAACCTTGCGCGTCGGAGACGCCTGCCTCGGCAAACGTCGCCATGCCGTTGTGGCATGCCACCGCGGCGCGCAGCAGCAACAGCGCCGTGGCGGCGCCGGAGGCCTCGCCAAGCCGCATCTCGAGATCGAGCAGCGGGTCGAGGCCGAGTTCGTGCAGCAGGGCGCGGTGTCCGGATTCCGCGGAGACGTGGGCGGCACGGCAATGCGCAGTCATGGCGGCTTCGAGGCGTGCCAGCGGCAGGATCGCGGCAGTGGCGACGAAGCCGTCGAGCAGCACCGGAATACGATGCCGACGCGCGGCCAGCACCGCGCCGAGGATGGCGGCAAGCTCGCGGCCGGAGAGCGCCGCCGCGACGGCCAGGGGATCGCCGAGACGATCGCGATGGAGGGCGAGCGCGGCTTCGATCACGGCGCGCTTGCGTGCCAGGCCGTCGTCGTCGACGCCGGTTCCGCGGCCAACCCATCGCTCCGGTCCGCCACCGAGCAGCGCCGCGCAGAGCGTCGCGGCCGCCGTGGTGTTGGCGATTCCCATTTCGCCGACTGCGAGCAGGTCGCAATCCTCGGGCACCGTGCGGTAGCCGATCGCAACGGCCGCGAGGAACTCTTCCGCCGTCATGGCGGGGGCGGTCGTGAAGTCGCGTGTTGGCCGATCGAGCTCGATCGGCACCACGCGCAGCTCGGCGCCAGCGAGGCCGGCGAGCTGGTTGATCGCAGCACCCCCGGCTTCGAAATTGGCCACCATCTGCGCGGTGACGGCGGCCGGATATGCGGAGACGCCGCGCGCGGCGACGCCGTGATTGCCGGCGAACACCGCGATCACAGCCCGATCGAGCCGTGGCCGCTCGCGGCGTTGCCAGCGCGCGAGCCAGATCGCCAGCGCCTCCAGCCGGCCGAGGCTCCCGGGCGGCTTGGTCAGGACCCGCTGCCGCGTCATGGCCGCTTCGCCGAAGCGCTCGTCGCCCGGTGGCAGGTCGCGACAGAAGGCGCGGATGTCGTCTAGACTGGCGAATGTCATGCGATTCCCTGGTCGAGCGGGCTTGCAGGCAAAACAAATCCGGGGCTCTGTAGCATGAATGAGTGGCTCGACGACCTCAAAACCGCGATCGCATTTCTGACCCGGTTGCCGGTGCCGCAGGCGGATGGCGCAAGGCCCGCCAATTTCGCGCGCGCGGGCCGGTTGTTTCCCGTCGTCGGCGCGGGCATCGGTGCAGTCATCGGGCTGGTCTGCCTGATCCTGCGCAGCGCCAACGTTCCTGAGCTTGCCGCCGCCACGCTCGCGCTTGGCTGCGGGGTGCTCCTGACCGGCGCGCTGCACGAGGACGGGCTCGCCGACGTCGCCGATGGTTTTGGCGGCGGCAACGATACGGCGACGAAGCTCGCGATCATGCGCGACAGCCGGATCGGCACCTATGGCGTGCTGATCCTGCTGGTCGGCTTCACGACCAAGGTCTGCACGCTCGCCGTGCTGCCGGATGGCGTGATCGTGCCGGGCGTCGTGGCGGCGCATGCGCTGGCGCGCGCCGTGCTGCCGGCGGTCGCGATGAACCTGCCTTATGCGCGAAGCGACGGGCTTGCGGCCGGCGCCGGCCGGCCCGACCTTTCGATCGTGGTGACCGCGGCCGCCATCGCCGTGCTCTTCGCGCTCCTGCTGCTCCCCTTCGTGGCGGCGCTTTATGCGACGCTGGCAGCTGTTGTCGGCGCCGCCGGCATGGCGCTGCTGGCGCGGCGGCAGATCGGCGGCCAGACCGGCGACGTGCTCGGCGCCACCGAGCAGGTCGCGGAAACCTTTATCCTCGTGCTGCTCGCCGCGCGGTTCAGCTAGTGATGAACGGCAAGATGAACGGCGAAACGAGACTTTGGCTGATCCGGCACGCCCCGGTCGACGGGCCGCGCGGGATCATCCATGGGTCTGAGGCGCCGGCTGATCTCGGCGACGTCGATTCCATCGACGCGCTGAAAGCGCGGCTGCCGGCCGCCGCTGCCGCGTTTTGCAGTCCGGCGCGCCGCACGCGCGAGACCGCATCCGCGCTCGGACTTGCGGCGATCGCGCGCGATGCCTTCCGCGAGCAGGATTTCGGCAGTTGGACCGGCAGGCGCCACGATGAGCTCGCTGCCGAGCTCGGCGCCGCCTATCACGCATTCTGGCAGGCGCCGGCACAGAGCCGTCCGCCCGCCGGCGAAAGCTTTGTCGATCAGCTCGCCCGTGTCGAAGCAGGACTGGCGGACCTTCCGGCCGGCGACGTCGTCCTGGTCGTGCATTCCGGCACGATCCGCGCGGTGCTGGCGATCGCGCTTGGTCTGGCACCCGAAGCGGCGCTGCGCTTCGTCATCGATCCGCTATCGCTGACGCGAATCGACCGCATCGGCAATGGCTGGCGCGTCGCTGCGGTGAACCGGCGCTAAAGAGATTGCTCAGCCGTTGCGGCGCTGGCCGCGCAGCGTCGGCAGGCCGATGCCGGCGGCATCAAAGCCGCCATCGACCGCGAGCACCTGCCCGGTGATGTAGGTCGCGCGCTCCGAGCTCAGGAAATACACCGCCTCGGCCAGTTCCTCTTCCAGCCCGTAGCGGTTGAGCGGGATCGCGTCGTGATAGTCGGCGCGGATCTCGGCGGTGTGCACGGCTTTCGCCATCGCGGTTTCGACCGGTCCCGGTGCTACCGCGTTGACGCGGATGCCCAGCGAAGCGAGCTCGACCGCGAGCTGCTTGGTGAGATGCGCAAGCCCGGCCTTGCTGGTGCCGTAGGCCGAGCGCAGCGTGGATGCGCGCACCGCCGAGATCGAGGTGATGTTGACAATCGCGCCGCCCTGTTCGCGGAGCAGCGGCACCGCTGCCTTGGTGCACAGGAACGGCCCGGTCAGGTTGACCGCGAGCACCCGGTTCCAGTCGGCATCCGAGGTCTCCATCAACGGCGCGAACACCGCGACGCCGGCATTGTTGACGAGCACGTCGAGTCGGCCGAACCGCCGGCCCAGCGCTGCCATCGCGGCGTTGACCGCACCGGCGTCGGCGACGTCGCAGGAAAGCGCGAGCGTGCGCTCCGGCTGCTTCAGCGCTTCGACCGCCGCACCAAGCAGTTCGCCTTCGATGTCGAGCAGCGCCACGCGCCAGCCATCGGCAAGAAAGCGCTTGGCGATGGCAAGTCCGATGCCGCGCGCCGCTCCGGTGACGAGCGCGACCTTGGGCGGGGGAGGGTTCATCGGCAGCCTGTCATGCAGTCATGGTCGGCGAAATGCGGCACTTAAATGCCGCACCCCGCCTCGTGGATCGGTCAAGCCGTTCTGTTCTTGATGGCGCCGACGATGGCGGTGAGAATGGCGCCCGCGACACCGCCGCCGGCCACCTGGCCGACGATGGCACCGATATCCGGCGTTGCGGCGCTGTTGGCAAGAAGCGGTATGAGCATGCCAAGCAGTTGTCCACCGGCGCCACCGCCGATCGCGCCCGCGACGGTGTTGCCGAGCGTGCCAAGGTCAACGTTCTTGGCCGCCCCGGCAACCACATTTCCGCCGATTGCGCCGCTAACGATCTGGATGAGCAGATTGATGAGTAATGCCGACATTACGTGCTACTCCCCCGATCCGGTGTTGCGACTTGCAGATCTGGCACGGCGCCGGACCGTCGCCGGGCGCCGGCAGCTTAGGCGCGGTAGGTAACGGCGTCATGTTGCGTGCGCGAAAACCTGCATGAATGAAGTGGAGAACTCGCCGCGCCGAGTCCGGTGCAAGCGGAAGGAAAACGTCGATGAAAGTGATCGCTTATCAGGATGATGCGCCGGAACGCTGGCGCCCCGGCGTGGAAACGCGCATGGTGGTCTCGGCGCGCAATGGCGCTGGTCAGCTATGCATCTTCGAGCAGCGCGTGGCGCCAGGCGCCGGCGCACCGACCCACCACCATCCGGTCGAGGAGGTGCTGACGGTGCGCGAGGGCGTGGCGGAAATGTGGATCGATCAGGCGCGCGTCACCGTTTCGGCGGGCCAATCGCTGATCATTCCGGCAGGCCGGCTTCACGGCTTCCGCAACTGCGGCAGCGCGGCGCTCCATATCCATGCGGTATTGGCCTCAGCCGTCTTCGAGGCGACGGCCGAGGGCGCAACAGAGGTCACGCGGCGGTGGACCACGGCGTCTTAAGACACTGCAATCACGAAGCCTGCTTCTTCCGCACGACGGCTTCATAGGCGGCCTGCAGGCGCTCGCTCACCGAAGCCCCGGCTTTCCGGCGTTGCTTGATGCCGAGATGAACCTCGCGCAGCTCGTCCATGAACTCGGCCCACATCTTCGGGCCACCGCCGGAGAGCAGTTTCGCGCGGATGCCCAGCTCCTCGCTGACCGGCAGATATTTGTAGCCCCAGCCCGCCATCTGCGCGAGCACGGGCAACAGCTCGATGCCCTTCTCGGTCAGTGAGTAGATTCCCTTCTGCTTGTGCGTGGGATCGTCTTCGCGGCTGATGACGCCCTCGTCGAGCAGGGATTTCAGCCGGTCGGCGAGGATATTGGAGGAGATTCCTTCCTCCGATCTGGTGAGCAGCTCGCGGAAATGCCGCCGGTTTCCGAACATCATGTCGCGGATCACGAGCAGGCTCCATTTGTCGCCAAGCACCTCGAGCGAGAGATTGATCGGACAACCCGAGCGCTGCGCGTCGGTCATGGCTTTGCTCCGGCCTTTCACAGACCGCTTGCAATATCGCACCAGTTATTGCATTCTGCAACCAGTTGCAAAATGCAATCAGTTGGAGCGGCGACGATGGGACGGTTGATGATGTGGGACCCGGTGACGCTGGATGGCTTCGTCGAAGGCGAAAACCGCGAATCTCATGGCATCTCGACGTCTGTTCGGTCCCGACGTTCCTGGGGTTGTCGAGCGGCTGAAGCGGGAAAATGCCAGGGATATCTTGCTGTTCGGCATCGCCGATCTCGCAGCGACTTTATTTCGGCAAGGGCTGATCGACGAATGTCGGATCGGGCTTTGCCCGATCGTCCTCGGCCAAGGCACGCCGCTGTTCAAGCCGGGCATGCGGACCTCAAGCTGCGCGACAGCCGTTCGCTGTCGAGCGGCGTCGTCATCCTGTGCTACGTGCCGGCGCAGCTGTAAGGAGACCCCATGTCGCTGACGTTGCATTTCCACCCCTTGTCGTCCTTCTGCTGGAAGGCGCTGACCGCGCTCTACGAGAACGACACGCCGTTCACGCCCAACCCGGTCAACCTCGGTGACGAAGCCGAGCGCGCCGCGCTGCTGCGATTGTGGCCGATCGGCCGTTTTCCGGTGCTGGAAGACAAGGGCAGGGGCGAGATCGTCCCGGAATCGAGCATCATCATCGAATATCTCGATTCCCATTATCCTGGACGGACACGTTTCCTTTCCGATGATCCGGCTCGCGCGCTGCAGGTCAGGCTGCGGGATCGCTTCTACGACCTCTATGCGCACCTGCCGATGCAGAAGATCGTCGGCGACCGGCTTCGTCCCGCCGACAGCAAGGACCCGCATGGCGTTGCGGAGGCGCGCGGCCAGTTGCGCACCGCCTACCGCATGATCGACGCGCAGATGGAAAAGGGCGGCTGGGCCATGGGCGATGCGTTCACGATGGCCGATTGCGCGGCGCTGCCGGTGCTGTTCTACGGCAACAAGGTCGAGCCGCTCGGCAATAGCCATCAAAACGCCGCCGCCTATCTCGCGCGGCTGTTGGCCCGGCCGTCGGTTGCCCGCGTCATCAAGGAGGCCGAGCCCTATTTTCACATGTTTCCGCAGGAGAACGGCTGAATGTCCGCGCAGCACCGCGCGGATGCGATCCGCGCCATTTTCGCGGCCTATCTCGCCAACGACCGCAAGGCGGTCGAAGACGCGCTGGCCGACGATTTTCGCTTCACCAGCCCTTATGACGACCGGATCGACAAGGCGACCTATTTCGAGCGCTGCTGGAAGGGCAGCGACTGGATCGGCCGGCACGAGCTCGAGCGGATCGTCGTCGACGGCGATGCCGCCTTCGTCACCTATCGCTGCGTCGCCAGGGACGGCACGTCCTTTCGCAACACCGAAGTGTTCGTCTTTGCCTGCGACAAGGTGCGCAGCATCGACGTCTATTTCGGCGCCAGCTACCGCAGCGGGGTCTTCGAGCCGCGGCCGCGATAGCCGCAAGTCGAACACGCCTCCAGCCATCCCGTTCGGATTCGAGGAGAGACAGCAAATGCCGACAGCATCCGGGTCCGGTGGACTATCCGCGGCGCGCCTCGGGCGCATGCATGAGGTGATGGCGGCCCATGTCGCGGCCGGCGCGATGCCGGGCCTGGTGACGCTGGTGAGCCGCGGCGGCGACATTCATGTCGACGTCATCGGCCGCCAGGCCTTCGGCGGCGCGCCGATGCGGCGCGACACCATCTTCCGCATCACCTCGATGACCAAGCCGGTCACCGCGGTCGCCGCCATGATCCTGGTGGAGGAATGCCGGCTCCGGCTCGACGACCCCGTCGATCGCTGGCTGCCGGAACTGGCCGACCGCAAGGTGCTGCGCGCCATCGATGCCGCGGTCGACGACACCGTGCCGGCGCAGCGCGCCATCACGCTGCGCGATCTCCTCACCTTCCGCTTCGGGCTCGGCATGATCATGGCGTTTCCCGACCGCTATCCGATCCAGAGGGCGATCGCGGAAGCGGGCTTTGCGCCGGGTCCGGTGTTTCCGGCGTTTGCGCCCGATGAACTGATGCGGCGCTACGGAGCGCTGCCGCTGGCCTACCAGCCCGGCGAGCGCTGGCTCTATAACGCCGGCACCGAGATCCTCTCCGTGCTGATCGCGCGCGCCGCCGGCATGAGCTTCGGGCAATTCCTGCGCGAGCGCATCTTCGTGCCGCTCGGCATGAAGGATACCGCCTTCCACGTCCCGGCGGAGAAGCGCGATCGCTTCGCGACCAGCTACATGCGCGATCACGCGAGCGGCGAGTTGAAGGTGTTCGATGATCCCGAAAGGGGCAAGTTCGCCAATCCTCCTTTATTCGAGAACGGCAGCGCCGGCCTCGTCTCGACCGCGGATGATTTCAACGCCTTTGCCCAGATGATGCTCAACGGCGGCCGGCTCGGCGCGGAGCGCATCCTGTCGCGTCCTTCAATCGAGCTGATGACGACGGACCAGCTCACGGCAGGGCAGAAGCAGGGTTCGGAGCTGTTCTTCGGCGACAACAGGGGCTGGGGTTTTGGTCTCTCGGTATTCACCCGGCGCGACGACCTTTGCAGCGTGCCCGGACGCTTCGGCTGGGACGGTGGCTACGGCACCTCCTGGTATTCCGATCCAAGGGAAGGCCTGACGGGCATTCTTCTGACCCAGCGGATGATGGATTCGCCGCAGCCGCCGGCCACGCTCTCGGATTTCTGGACGCTCGCCTATCAGGCGATCGACGACTGATCGGCCGGCCCACCGCCGCGGCTCCCGGCGACAAAGCGACGCAATTATCTCAAGAATAATTTTAAAGCCGCTGTCGGGGTCACAAAAGCTCCTTCGTCTTTTCCATGAGTGCCAGCTACTAATCGGCCCGAACCAGACCGACGGAGAGAGTGATGCGATTCATGGTGATTGTGAAGGCCAGCAAGGCTTCCGAAGCCGGCGAGATGCCCAGCACGGAGATGCTGACCGCGATGGGCAAGTTCAACGAGGAGATGGCGAAGGCCGGCGTGATCGAGGCGGGCGAGGGCCTGCATCCCACATCGAACGGCGCGCGGATCAGATATTCCTCGGCCGGCCAGACCAGGGTGACGCGCGGCCCGTTCGCGCTGACAGATGACCTGGTCGCGGGCTTCTGGCTGATCAAGACGAAGTCGCTCGACGAGGCGATCGACTGGATGAAGCGCGCGCCGTTCGACGGCGAGGAGATCGAGATCCGCCAGGTGTTTTCGCCCGAGGATTTCGGCGAGGCGCTGACGCCGGAATTGCGCGAGCAGGAGGCGCGGTTGCGCGCCCAGGCCGCGAAGAAGTAGTCACCGAACCAATTGCGAAGAGGACCCTCCCATGCGTTTCATGATGCTGATGATCCCGCTCGGCTACGAGACCGCCCCGCCGGACGTGAAGCTCGATCCCGAGCGGGTGGCCGCGATGATGCGATACAACGAGGCGCTGAAGGATGCGGGCATCCTGATCACGCTCGACGGCCTGCACCCGCCCTCGATGGGCGCGCGCGTGTCCTTTGCCACCGGCGAGCCGATCGTCACCGATGGCCCGTTCACCGAATCCAAGGAAGTGCTCGGCGGCTACTGGATGATCGAGGTGAAGTCCCGCGAGGAAGCGGTCGAATGGGCCAAAAAGTGCCCGGCCTCGCAAAACGAGATCATCGAAATCCGCCAGGTGCAGGAAATGGCGGATTTCCCCGCCGACGTTCAGGCCGCGGCGGCCGGGTTTCCCGAGCTGCAGAAGTCCCTGCGCGGTTAATTGACTTTCCGCCTCCTCCCTTGGTGACCTTTGCGCCCGGCTCATGTAAAAGCCATTCACATGAGCTGGCGCAAGGATCAGGGCCGCAGCGAACGCGGCTATCATCATGGCAATCTGAAAGAGGCGCTGCTGCAGGCCGCGCTCGACCTGATCGCGCAGAAGGGCGCGGCCGGGTTCACCTTTGCAGACGCCGCGCGCATGGCGGGCGTCAGCCCCGCCGCACCCTACCGCCATTTCCGCGACCGCGATGAATTGCTGTCCTCGATCGCCCAGCGCGGCTTCGAGCAGTTCGAGGCGATGCTGACGGCGGCGTGGGACGACGGCCGGCCCGACACGATCACGGCGTTCGAGCGGGTCGGCAAATCCTATCTGGCGTTCGCCCGCAACGAGCCCGCCTTCTATTCGGCGATGTACGAGTCCGGGCTCCCTGTCGATGTCAATCCGACGCTTCTGACAGCGAGCGAGCGCGCCTTCGGCGTGCTGCGCGCGGCCGCCGAGCGGCTTGCGGCGCTGGTGCCGGCGGGTTCGCCGCGACCGCCGGCAATGATGATGGCGCTGCACATCTGGTCGATGTCGCACGGCGTCGCCTCGCTGTTTGCGCGCGGCGATGCGGCGCGGCGCAAGCTGCCGATGTCGCCGGAGGAATTGCTGGAGGCCGAAGTGCTGATCTACCTGCGCGGGCTGGGCTTCCCGACCGACCGCCGGCCCGCGGATGGGTCGGCTGAGGCCGAAAGCAAGCCCGCCGGCCCCTGGGGCAAGCCAAAATAATTTTTGAGAGGCCCCGGAGCGGCCAGCTTGACAAAACCGGGGGATGGGATAGGTATGTAAATGTTATTTACATTCACAACGGCGTGACGCCGTGATGGAGACGGGAAATGGCCTACACCGCAGATGTCAATCGATGGCGCGGCCCCGAAGAGCCCTACCAGCCTCAGCAGCCCTACCGCCCGCAGATGCTCGAAAGCCCGTGGCATCCGGGCTGGATCATCGTGACCATTCTCGGCTTCCTGATCTGGTGGCCGATCGGACTTGCCCTTCTCTTTTTCACACTCGGGAGCAGAAAGATGTCGTGCTGGAGCCACCAGGATCGCTGGCAGAACAAGATGGAGCGCATGCAGTACAAGATGGAGCGGATGCGCGGCCGCATGGAGCGTCGCGGCTGGGGCTTTGGCCCGCCCACGAGCGGCAATCGCGCCTTCGACGAATACCGCATGGAGACGCTGCAGCGGCTCGAGGAGGAGCAGAAGGAATTCCACGAGTTCCTGAGCCGGCTGCGCCATGCCAAGGACAAGGAGGAGTTCGACGCCTTCATGGCCCAGCATCGCCAGCGCCCGACGCCGCCGAACGATCCGCCGCAGAGCCAGGGTTGATACCGGGCTGATCCGATCAACCGAAGTCAGAGCAGCCTCAGGCGTCCATGCCCCCATAGCGCCTGAGGACCAACGAACCGCCCGCCTGCGCGCCGCGCCGGTGGGCGGTTTGCTTTTTGGCCCGTGGAACCGAGCCCTTTTCGGGCGCTCGGGCGCCGGCCGGTCGGGTGGCGCCTGTCATTGCCTGCTTTCCCCTTGATTTTGCGATATTTTTCGTAAAATGCACCGATCGCGCGATGCCTCATGCCCAAGGGATTGGTCCGCGGCGCTTTCCCGCAGCCAAATTCTCCTTTGGTAACCGCCCGTTAACGACGATCGGCGTCTGGTAGGAGGCGTATCGTCGCGAAAAAAGCCCTTGTTTTGACATCTTGGCAGGGAATGCAGGGCCTCAGGCTTCGGCGGGCCTTCCATGCGACAGAACAGGGGCTTTTCGCGCAGGCGCTCGTCGCCGCGTCCGGTCGCGGCTATCGGAATCGGCAGCCGCAGCTCCCGGGCGTTAAGGGACAATTGGGTTATGAAGGATACCGCTCATGAATCCGGCTGACGTGGCACAGGCAGCGCTGCCGCTGCCATCCGCCGACGTATCGCTGATTGCGCTGTTCCTGCAGGCCCACTGGATCGTGAAAGCGGTCATGCTCGGGCTGCTTTCCTGTTCGGTCTGGGTGTGGGCGATCGCGATCGACAAGCTGTTTCTCTATGCGCGCACGCGCCGCGCGATGGATCGCTTCGAGCAGGCGTTCTGGTCCGGTGAATCGATCGAGGAGCTCTATCGCGCGCTGTCGGCCAAGCCGACGCATTCGATGGCGGCCTGTTTCGTCGCGGCGATGCGCGAGTGGAAGCGCTCGTTCGAAAGCCATGCCCGCTCGATTGCGGGGCTGCAGATGCGCATCGAGAAGGTGATGAACGTCTCGATCGCGCGCGAGGTCGAGCGGCTGGAGCGGCGGCTTCTGGTGCTGGCGACCGTCGGCTCGGCCGGCCCGTTTGTCGGCCTGTTCGGCACGGTCTGGGGCATCATGTCGAGCTTCCAGTCGATCGCGGCCTCGAAAAACACCTCGCTGGCCGTGGTGGCGCCGGGCATTGCGGAAGCGCTGTTTGCCACCGCGATCGGCCTGATTGCCGCAATTCCGGCGACTATTTTCTACAATAAGTTCACCTCCGAGGTGAACCGGCAGGCGCAGCGCCTGGAAGGTTTCGCAGATGAATTTTCCGCCATCCTGTCGCGTCAGATCGACGAGCGCGGGTGAGCGGCGGTATAAGCGTGGCAGCAAGCACGAGCTTTAGATCATGGCGATGAACGTTGCGAGTTCGTCGGGACGAAGCGGGCGTCGCAGCCGGCGCCGGCCCGTCATGGCCGAGATCAACGTGACGCCGATGGTCGACGTCATGCTGGTGCTGCTCATCATCTTCATGGTGTCGGCGCCGCTGCTCACCGTCGGCGTGCCGCTCGATCTGCCGCAGACCCAGGCCAAGAGCCTCGACCAGGACAAGAACCCGCTGACGCTGTCGGTGAACCTGAAGGGCCAGGTCTTCCTGAACGACACCGAGATCAAGCTCGACGACCTCGTGCCGAAGCTGAAGGCAATCACCGATGCCCGCGGCGGCCTCGACGAGCGCATCTTCGTCCGCGGCGACAAGAAGGTCGACTACGGGACCGTGATGAAGGTGATGGGACGGCTTTCCGCGGCGGGCTTCCGCCGCGTGGCGCTGGTGACGGAAGTGGATCAGGGGTAGCCCCAAGGTGAACGTGAAGGTCGACAAGACACTCGTTGCGTCGATTACGCTCCACGTCCTCGTGATCGGATGGGGACTGGTCTCCTTTTCCGCGCGCTCGCTCGAGGCGCCGCCGCCGGAATCGATGCCGGTCGACATCATCTCGGCCGACCAGCTTTCCAAGATCACCGCCGGCATCAAGACCGGCGAGAAGGACAAGCCGAAGCCGATGGTCGAGAAGGTCGCGGCCGAGCCGCCGCCTGATGACGCCGTTGGCAAGATCACGCAGAAAAAGGAAATCGTGACCGCCTCGGCGCCCGAGCCGCCGCCGAAGCCGGTGGAAAAGCCGGTCGAGAAGAAACCCGATCCGCCGAAACCCGTCGCCGAGGAAAAGCCGAAGGACGAGCCGAAGCCGATCGAGAAGAAGCCGGACCCGCCCAAGGTCGATCCGATCGCCGAAGCCCTGAAGACGGAAGAAGCCAAGAAGCCGAAGCCGAAACCGGAGGCCAAGGCGGCGCCGCCGCAGCCGCCGAAGCCGAAGCAGGAGCGGGTGTTCGATCAGTCCAGGATCGCGGCCCTCCTCGACAAGCGCGATCCGACGCGGCAGGCGATCACCGGCTCGGAGCTGAACGCTTCCGCTTCGCTCGGCACCACGCACGGCCGCGCCGCGACGCTGTCGCAGTCCGAGCTCGACGCGATGCGGGCGCGGCTTGCGAGCCTGTGGAACGTGCAGCCCGGCATCGAGCATCCCGAAGAGCTGTTCGTTACCGTGCGCATTCGTCTGGGGCCTGATCGCCGGCTCGCCGGGCCGCCGCAGGTGGTCTCGACCGGCTCCTCGCCGCGCTACCAGGCGGCGGCGGAAGCCGCCGTGCGCGCCGTGCTGCAGGGCCAGCCCTACACGATGCTGCGCGACGAGACCTATGACCAATGGAAATACATGGACATCGATTTCGATCCCCGAACGATGTTCCGCAGTTGATGTTTGAGAAACCAGCAATGTCCGTCATGTCTTTTTCGCTGCCGCCGCTCTCCCTCGACCGCCGCACGCTCCTGATCGGGGGCGCCGGCGCGGCGGCCGGCCTGTTGCTGCCGTCGGGCGCTAACGCGCAGCCGACCAAATTGCAGATCACCGAAGGCACCGTCGCGCCGCTGCCGATCGCGATCACCAATTTCGTGCCGGGCACGCCGGCCGACGGCGAGGTCGGCGCTGGCATCTCCGGCGTCATCACCAACAACCTCAAGCGCAGCGGCCTGTTCGCGCCGATCGATCAGGCTGCCTTCATCGAGCGCATCACCAACAGTGACAACCCGCCGCAATTCCAGAGCTGGAGGACCATCAACGCGCAGGCGCTGGTGGTCGGGCGCGCGACCCGGCAGCCCGACGGACGGCTGAAGGCCGAGTTTCGCCTGTGGGACATCACCTCCGGCCAGCAGATCGGCGGCCAGCAATACGTCACCTCGCCGGAATACTGGCGCCGTATCGCCCACATCATCTCGGACCAGATCTACGAGCGCCTGACCGGCGACAAGGGCTATTTCGACAGCCGCGTCGTGTTCGTCGACGAATCCGGCTCCAAGGAGCGACGGGTCAAGCGGCTCGCGATCATGGACCAGGACGGCGCCAATGTGCGCTATTTGACGCGCGGCAGCGATCTCGTGCTGACGCCGCGATTCTCGCCGAACAGCCAGGAAATCACCTACATGGAGTTCGGCCAGGGCGATCCCAGGGTCTATCTCTTCAACATCGAGACCGGCCAGCGCGAGATCGTCGGCAATTTCCCCGGCATGTCGTTCGCGCCGCGCTTCTCGCCCGACGGCCAGCGCGTCATCATGAGCCTGCAGCAGGGCGGCAACTCGAACCTGTTCGTGATGGACCTGCGCTCGAAATCGACCACGCGGCTCACCGACACGCCGGCGATCGACACCGCGCCGTCCTATTCGCCCGACGGCACGCAGATCTGCTTCGAGTCCGACCGCGGCGGCAAGCCGCAGATCTACGTCATGCCGGCGAATGGCGGGGCAGCGCAGCGCATCTCCTTCTCCAAGGACGACGTCAACGGCAGCTATTCCACCCCGGTATGGTCGCCGCGCGGCGACTACATCGCGTTCACCAAGCAGGGCGGTGGCCAGTTCTCGATCGGCATCATGAAGCCCGACGGCTCCGGCGAGCGCATCCTCACCTCCGGCTACCACAACGAGGGGCCGACCTTCGCGCCGAACGGGCGGGTGGTGATGTTCTTCCGCGATCCCGGCGGCAGCGGCGGTCCGTCGCTGTTCACGGTCGACATCTCGGGGCGCAACGAGCTGCGCGTGCCGACGCCCGGCTTCGCCTCCGATCCGGCGTGGTCGCCGCTTTTGTCGTGACGAGACGCGCCGCGCTACGACGCCGAGGTGGCGACCTGCTCAGGCTGGCTTGAGGCGCAATCGCGCAGCAGCCCGCTGAAATAGCCGTGGGTCACATGCGCGATCTCGGGGTAGGGATGGCGCGTCATCAGCAGCTGATGCAGTTCCTTGAGCCGGAAGCAGGGCACGCTCGGGAACAGGTGGTGCTCGAGATGATAGTTGAGCCCCCACGGCGCGATCAGCCACCGCTCCCAGAACGGCGCCAGCACGGTGCGGCTTTCGTTGAGCACGTTCTCATGCTCAACCGCGTAATGCTCGGCGACGTTGCGCAGGTATCGAATGCCGAGAAAGACCGTCAGTAGCGGGACGATCCAGTAGAGCAGGATCAGTTTCCAGAAGCCGAGCACGATCGAGGCCATCAGGAGCATCGCAAAGAAGAACAGCCGCGCGCGGGCCACCGCGGCCGGAATGTCGCGCGTTTCCTTGTTCTTGTGAAATCCGAAGAAGGCGGAGCCGATCTTCAGGCCGGCCAGATACTGCATGAGATGCATCAGCACGCTGCCGCGCGGCGCCGGGAATTCGAATTCCTTGAGCCCGACATTTCGCTGCCAGTCGGGATCCTTTTCGCTGTTCAGTTCGCGGTGATGGGCGAAGTGCGTATTTCGATAGCCCGCCATCGAAGCCGACGTCGGCAGTGCCAGGATTTCTCCGATGAAGTCGTTCAGCTGCCTGTTCCTGTAGGCGCGATAGTGCGCGGCGTCGTGCATCAGGCCGCCCAGCCCGTTGATCCGCGAACCGACCACGGTGACCGTGAGGGCATAAACCAGCGGATTCCACCAGGTTTCGCTGATCCAGATCGCCGCGACGATCAGGCTGAACTCGAGCAGGGCCGCTGCGGTGAATTTGGCGCTGTCGATTTGCGAAAAATCGCGGATTTCGTCCTTGGACAGAAGGCGCGGAATATCCCGCACACAGGCGTCACCCAGGTTCGCCGAGCGAGCCACGATCGCCTCGGTCATGTCAGTACACTCCACCACCACTCAACTTTCAGCTGCAAAGTACCCTATCTCGACCGTTTTACCAGCCGCGTTAACCCGAGGGTAAGCATGAATTTTAACTAGTGGTTAAGATCTGCCGCAATCCAACGTCGCAATGCGGCCTTCGATGCAACCGCGGCGCCCGCGCAACGACGACGCTGTGCGCGCGTTCAGTAAAATTCGCCTATCTTGCTGATTTTAAAGGCGGAATTTCCGAGCGCTCGGCGAAAGACAACGTCCCGCTAACGATGTTCGCTCAGAAAGACTTCATTAGGTGGCGCTAGAAGTACGGATCGTTTCAAAGGACGTCCGCGCGCGCAAATGCAGTTGGTCGATCAAAAGAGCCGGAGCAGCCGGGAGGAATTCGAGCCCATACTCTATGCGGCGCTCGTGGATTCCCAGTGCCAGAATTTCTGGCCGGTCCTGTTCGGCTCGGCCTGCGCTGCCGTGGCGGCGATCCTGACCGCGCTGAAGACCGACAACGTGCTGCTGTGGCCCTGCGCCGCCGCGATCGTCGCGATCGGCACGGTGCGCGCCTTCCAGATGCGCAAGCACGAACGGCGCACCTCGGCGCTGACCTATGAGCAGGCCAAGGCCTGGGAGCCGCATTACCACGTCGGCGCGCTTGCCTATGCCGCCGCCCTCGGTATCTGGTGCTTCATCACCATCGTCGGCAGCGATGATGCCATCGCTCACATGCTGTGCGTTTCCGTGACCGTCGGCTACACCGGAGGCGGCGCGGCGCGCAACTACGGCAATCCCAGGCTGATCCAGCAGCACATCATCGCCTCCTGCGGACCGATGTCGCTGGCGCTGGCGATGCATGGCGGGCTCTATTACATCGGCCTCGCCGTGCTGCTCGGGCTGTTCTTCATCAGCCTCAGGGACATCAACCTCAACGTTCACGGGATCTTCGTCAAGGCGCTGACCTCGGGCTTCCGCGAGGCGGCGCTCGCCAGCCAGTTCGACACCGCGCTGAACAACATGCCGCACGGACTTTGCATGTTCCGCGCCGACGGCAGCCTTGCGGTCGTCAACCATCGCTTCATCTCGATGATGGAGCTCTCCGAGGATTTCGTTCGCCGCGGCGTGAGTGCAGCCGACATCGTCAGCGCCTGCGTGGTCGCCGGATCGATCTCGGCGATGAGCGGCAAGATCATCCTGGCCGAGATCGAGAATTCGCAGGCGCGCGACATCGTCACCACCGATCCCGATCCGTCCCGCGGCCGCTCGCTGTCGTGGACGTTCCAGCCGATGGCCCGTGGCGGCGCCGTCGTGCTGCTCGAGGACATCACCGAACGGCGCAACGCCGAGGCGCGCATCAGCCATCTCGCGCGCTATGACGAACTGACCGCGCTGCCCAACCGGGTCAACTTCCGCGACGAGATCGAGCGCCTGTTGAGGGTGCCGCATGACGCCGATCAGCTCTCGGCGCTCCTGTTCGTCGACCTCGACCAGTTCAAGCAGGTCAACGACACGCTCGGTCATCCCTGCGGCGACCAGCTGCTGTGCGCGGTGGCCGACCGTCTGCGCGAGATGCTGCGCCCGGAGGATTTCGTGGCGCGCTTCGGCGGAGACGAGTTCGTCGTGTTCCAGCAGAACATCAGGTCGACCGAGGATGCCGCCGTGCTGGCGCGCCGCATCGTCGATCGTCTGAGCGAGCGCTACAAGATCGACAATCACCTGGTCGAGATCGGCGCCAGCGTCGGCATCGCGATGACCGAACCGGGCGTCAGCGCCGACACGCTGCTCAAGAACGCCGACATGGCGCTCTATCGCGCCAAGGCCGATGGCCGCGGCACGTTCTGCTTCTTCCGGGACGAAATGGCGCAGATCGTCGAGGCGCGCCGCATCCTCGAGCTCGACATCCGAAAGGCGCTGGGCAACGAGGAATTCGAGCTGTACTACCAGCCGCTGGTCAACCTGAAGTCGGGCAAGATCACGACCTGCGAAGCCTTGCTGCGCTGGAATCACCCGGTGCGCGGCACCGTTTCCCCGGTCGACATCATCCCGGTCGCCGAGGACATGGGCCTGATCGTCGACCTCGGCCGCTGGATCCTGCGCAAGGCCTGCATGGAATGCATGAAGTGGCCGGAAGCGGTCAGCGTCGCCGTCAACTTCTCGCCGCAGCAATTCCATCAGCGCGACGTGCTCGGCGAGATCCGCTACGCGCTTGAGGTCTCGGGCCTGCCGGCGCATCGCCTCGAGATCGAGATCACCGAATCCTCGCTGTTGCGCAACACCCAGTTGACGCATGACGTGCTCTCGCAGCTGCGTTCGCTCGGCGTGCGCATCTCGCTCGACGATTTCGGCACCGGCTATTCGAGCCTCAGCTACCTGCACAATTTCCCGCTGCAGAAGGTCAAGATCGACCGCTCTTTCCTCGAAGGCATCGACACCGTCCGCCCGCTGACGCTGTTGCGCGGCGTGGCACGGCTGTCCGCCGAGCTCGGCATGTCGGTCGTGGTCGAGGGCATCGAGAGCAACGAGCAGCTCGAGCTGATCAGCGCCGACGGCGCTGTGACGGAAGCGCAGGGCTACCTGTTCAGCCGGCCGGTGCCTGCCGCGCGCATGCGCCAGCTCCTCAACGCCTCCCATGGCCGGCGCGTGCCCGAAGAGCCTGCGCTCATCGAGATTTCACGCTCCATCGCCTGAAGCATCTCCTTCCGAACACCGCTTTCTGAAGACCGCCGACCCCGGAGAAGATTTTTCTCGCGCGGTTGTCCGTGGTTTTGCGGGTTAACCCTAATCCGGTGATTGCTTTGCAAATCTGTTAAGAAGCTGTTAACTTTTTGATACTCGCTCGGAAGTTGTCGAGAACCGCGAATGAAGCATAGTACGAAGGTCCACGCTGAGGCACCGAGCCGGGTGATTCCACGTCCGACAGAACTGCTGAACCAGGTCGACTACCGCCTCGCGCAGACATCAGCCGAAAAGGAAGAGATCTACGGGCTGCGCTATCGGGCCTATTTGCGCGAAGGTGCCGTCAAGGAATCGGTCGAGCAGCGTGTCACCGATCAATATGACGATTTGCCCAATTCCTGGACATTCGGGGTCTATCTCTACGGAGAGCTCTTGAGCTCGCTGCGCATCAGCGTGCTGACCTCCGAATGGCGCCAGTCATGTTCGGCCGAGGCCTTCGGCGAAATCCTTCACCCGCGCCTCGATCGCGGCGAGGTCATCGTCGATCCCGCGCGCTTCGTGGCGGAACCCGACAAGGCCAAGCGGTTTCCGGAACTGCCCTATCTCACGGTGCGTCTGGCTTACATGGCGTGCGAGTACTTCAAGGCCGATCTCGGCCTCGCCATCGTCCGTCCCGAGCATCAGGGGTTTTATCGCAGGGTCTTCCTGCACGAGACCATCGCCGAGCCACGGCTGTTCCCCGGCCTCCTGAAGCCGGTCGGATTGATGGCGGCCGATTTTCCGACATTCCGCGACAAGGTGTTCGATCGCTACCCGATGATGCGCTCCAGCGCTTTCGAGCGCCGCATGCTGTTCGAGCGGACGCATGATGAGCCCTTCGTGATCGCCGCCGACACCCGCGCGGCCACGATCGTTCCCTGAAGTCCCGGACCGGGCTGGGCAAGGCGCTTTTGGCGCGCCGGTGCCCATTGAGCCTCCGCAGCCGGCTTCAGCGCTGTGGCCTGATCCACTCAGGTGCTGGAAAATCGGCGAAAAGCCGTTCATTTCCACGCATTTCCGGGGGCCGGGCGGCTTGCCTTCACCCTCGCGCCACATTTACAAATCATTAACTATCGCGGCCGCTTTTCGTGGATCGGGGGCATTTGACCGGGTCTGGCAAGACCCCGTCAAGGTTGACGGAACGTTCGCTTAACCAACCCCCTGTAGACCGGATAGCAGTAAAAAACGTGAGCGTTGGAGGCTCCGGAATGAAATACCAGATGCGTATCCTCCAGGGGTTGAAGCTGGCTGCGGTGCTGGCAGTGGCCCTGTCGATGGGCGCCTGCGCCAACAAGAATCTCGGTGCCGACGCCATGGCGAGCGCTGCGACCCCGGGCAGCCAGCAGGATTTCGTGGTCAATGTCGGCGACCGCGTGTTCTTCGAGAGCGACCAGACCGATCTGACCCCGCAGGCGATCGCGACCCTGGACAAGCAGGCGCAGTGGCTCCAGACCTATCCGCGCTACACCTTCACCATCGAGGGCCATGCCGACGAACGCGGCACCCGCGAATACAACATCGCGCTCGGCGCCCGCCGTGCCCAGTCGGTGCGCAGCTTCCTGGCGTCGCGCGGTATCGATCCGAACCGCATGCGCACCATCTCCTATGGCAAGGAGCGCCCGGTCGCGGTCTGCAACGACATTTCCTGCTGGTCGCAGAACCGCCGCGCCGTCACCGTGCTGAACGCCAGTTCCTGACGCGCAGGCCGCTCGATTTGACCTTCGGTTTCCGGCGCCTTCGGGCGCCGGTTTGTTTTGATCGGCGGGTCATTTGATCGGCGAGTCATTTGATCAGCACGTCAAAGGCCGTGTTTGTTTCTGGTGCCGTCGATTTCAAGTTCCTGTATCGTATGCGGTGAATTCCGTCAGGAACTTCAAATCGAAAAACGACACCGGAATCATAAAGTTGCTGCTACCCTTTGGTTTCCGAAGTTCGTCTAGGGGGTGCGGCTGCGTATGCGAACTTCGGAAGGTGGGTTCTAGTCACATTTTTGGCGTACCCCTTCCGCAATCTGCGGCGCTTGTCGCGCCGATCTCCGGGTCAGGACAACTCGTCGTCAGGACAAAATGTCATCCTCATTTCATAGGGTTAGCCGTGCCGTGGCGATTGCCGCGGCGCTTGCAGTCACATCGCAGGCCGCCTTCATGTCGAACGCCTTTGCGCAGGCGGACGACTCCGACGCCGAAATGCGCGTCCAGCGGCTGGAAGAGCAGCTGCGCAAGCTGACCGGCCAGAACGAGGAGCTGCAGTACCGCAACCGCCAGCTCGAGGAGCGGTTGCGCCAGCTCGGCGACGGCGCGCAGGCCGCGCCCGGTGCGCCGCGGCCGGCCGGACAGCCCGGCGTCGCGGCCGCGCCTGGCTATGGCCAGCCGCCGGTCCAGCAGGGGGCCGGTTACGGCCAGCCGGCGCAGCCGGGCTACGGCCAGCCGCAACAGGGCTACGGACAACCGCAGCAAGGTTATGGTCAGCCGCAACAAGGGTATGGCCAGCAGCCCGCCTACCCGCAGCAGCAGATCGCTTCGCCAGCGCCGATCGTCCAAGAACCGTCAGCGTCGTCGGCGCAGGGCGGCGTCAGGCGGCGCGGCGATGCGTTCGATCCCAGCCAGAACCCGAGCGCGCCCGGCGCGCCGCAGGCGCTCGGCGGCGGACAGCTCCCGATGTCGGCGCAGCCCCAGGTCGGGGCACCCGGCGGACGCGGGGCAGGGGAGCCGCTCGATCTCGCCAACACCGCGCCGCGCTATCCGCAAGGCGGGCCGCCACCTGCCGGCAACCCCAACGCAGCCGGCGGACTAGCCACCTTGCCGCCCTCCAACTCGCCGCGCGACGAGTTCGACCTCGGCATCGGCTACGTCCAGCGCAAGGATTATGCGCTCGCCGAACAGACCATGCGCAATTTCGCGCAGAAATATCCAAGCGATCCGCTGGTCGCGGATTCGCAATACTGGCTCGGCGAAAGCCTGTTCCAGCGTCAGCAATATCGCGACGCGGCAGAGGCCTTCCTGGCGGTCACGACCAAATACGACAAGTCGGCCAAGGCGCCGGATGCGCTTTTGCGGCTCGGCCAGTCGCTCGCCGCGCTCAAGGAGAAGGAAGCGGCCTGCGCCGCGTTCGGCGAGGTGATGCGGAAATATCCGCGCGCTTCCGCAGGCGTCAAAGCCGCCGTCGACCGCGAGCAGAAGAAGGACAAGTGCTGAGGCGGCCGGGCCGGTGCGCCGGCCAGCCGCTTTTCGATTTTTCTCGTTCCGCGCTAGGCTTGTCGTGCTTTTGAGCCCGAACCGCCATGCGTGACGACGACAATTCCCCGATCCCGGCGCAGGAGGCGCGGCACCTGTTTGCGGATTTCAGGCGCGCGCCCGCGCTTGTGCTCGCGGTGTCGGGCGGCCCGGACTCGGTGGCGCTGATGTGGCTCGCGGCACGCTGGCGCAAGGGGCTGGTCCGCGGGCCGCGGCTCGTCGCGGTCACGATCGACCACGGACTGCGGCCGGAAGCCGCGCGCGAGGCGCGCGAGGTCAAGCGGCTCGCCCGCGCGCTCGATCTCGAGCACCGCACCCTGCGCTGGCGCGGGGCCAAGCCGAGGCGAGGGGTGCCGGCGGCGGCGCGCGAGGCGCGCTATCGGCTGCTGGCACAGGCCGCACGGCGCGCCGGCGCCAGCCATGTCGTGACCGCCCATACCCGCGACGACCAGGCCGAGACGCTCCTGATGCGGCTGTTGCGCGGCAGCGGCATTGCCGGGCTCGCCGCGATGGCGCAACAGAGCGAGCGCGAGGGCTTTCTGCTGGCCCGGCCCCTGCTCGACGTGCCGAAGTCGCGGCTCGTCGCGACGTTGTCGCGGGCCGGCATCGGTTTTGCCAACGATCCCACCAACCGCGACACCGCCTTCACCCGGCCGCGGCTGCGCGCGTTGCTGCCGGCGCTCGCCGCCGAGGGCGGTGATGCGCGGAGCCTGTCGCGGCTCGCGAGCCGGCTGGCGCGGGCCAATGCGGCGATCGAGATCCTCGCCGACGGGGCCGAGCGCTACCTGGCGCTGAAGGACTGCGCCGTGGCTGGTCCCGGCTTCGATGCGGCCGCCTTCGCGGGCTTGCCCGAGGAGATCCGCCTGCGGCTGCTCAAGCGCGCGATCGACCGCTCCGGCCACGAAGGGCCGGCGGAACTCGGCAAGGTCGAGGCGCTTCTGGCGGCGCTCGACCAGGCGGTGTCGGCTGGAGCGGGCCTGAAACAGACCCTGGCCGGGGCCGTGGTCAGCCATGCGCGGGGACGGGTTCGCATCTTGCCTGCGCCAGTTCGCCGCCCGCGACGCTAGCTGCTGCGAAACGGCCTTAACCACCCGGAAAACACGGGTTTTCAGTGCCATTATTTGAGCCGGAATTGCGCTAAACTGGGCTAAATAGTCGGATATCGTTCTCTTGGCAGCAGGGCGCGCGGCACCTAAATTGTAATTTGGTCGAGCGGGGGGATTCTCTCGTGGTCACCCAGGCATTCGTCCAAGAGGACAAGACGGCCGCGATCCGCGCGACCACGAAGGAAGATCAATGAACGCCAATCTGCGCAATTTCGCCCTCTGGGTCATTATTGTCCTGCTGTTGTTGGCATTGTTCACGCTTTTCCAGAATCCTGGCCAGCGCACCTCCTCGCAGGACATCTCGTTCTCGCAGCTTCTTTCCGAGGTCGATCAGGGCCATGTGCGCGACGTCGTGATCCAGGGTCCGGAGATTCACGGCACCTTCACCAACGGCTCCTCCTTCCAGACCTATGCGCCGAGCGACCCGACGCTGGTGAAGCGCCTGTATGACGGCAAGGTGCAGATCACGGCGAAGCCGCCGGGCGACAACGTGCCGTGGTTCGTGTCGCTGCTGGTGTCCTGGCTGCCGTTCATCGCACTGATCGGCGTGTGGATCTTCCTGTCGCGGCAGATGCAGGGCGGCGCCGGCAAGGCGATGGGCTTTGGCAAGTCGCGCGCCAAGATGCTGACCGAAGCGCATGGCCGCGTCACCTTCGAGGACGTCGCGGGCGTCGACGAGGCCAAGCAGGACCTGCAGGAGATCGTCGAATTCCTGCGCGACCCCGGCAAGTTCCAGCGCCTCGGCGGCCGCATTCCGCGCGGCGTGCTCCTGGTCGGCCCTCCCGGCACCGGCAAGACCCTGATCGCGCGCGCGGTCGCGGGCGAGGCCAACGTGCCGTTCTTCACCATTTCCGGCTCCGACTTCGTCGAGATGTTCGTCGGCGTCGGTGCGAGCCGCGTGCGCGACATGTTCGAGCAGGCGAAGAAGAACGCGCCCTGCATCATCTTCATCGACGAAATCGACGCGGTCGGCCGTCATCGCGGCGCCGGCCTCGGCGGCGGCAATGACGAGCGCGAGCAGACGCTGAACCAGTTGCTGGTCGAGATGGACGGCTTCGAGGCCAATGAGGGCGTGATCCTGATTGCCGCCACCAACCGCCCCGACGTGCTCGATCCGGCGCTGCTGCGGCCCGGCCGTTTCGACCGCCAGGTGGTGGTGCCGAATCCCGACGTCGTCGGCCGCGAGCAGATCCTCAAGGTCCACGTCCGCAAGGTGCCGCTCGCGCCCGATATCAATCTCAAGACCATCGCGCGCGGCACGCCCGGCTTCTCCGGCGCCGACCTGATGAACCTCGTCAACGAGGCTGCGCTGACCGCCGCGCGTCGCAACAAGCGCATGGTGACGCAGGCCGAGTTCGAGGAAGCCAAGGACAAGGTCATGATGGGCGCCGAGCGCAAGTCGCTGGTCATGACCGAGGAAGAGAAGCTGCTCACCGCCTATCACGAGGGCGGCCACGCCATCGTCGGCCTCAACGTCGTCGCCACCGATCCGATCCACAAGGCGACCATCATTCCGCGCGGCCGCGCGCTCGGCATGGTCATGCAGCTCCCCGAACGCGACAAGCTATCGATGTCGCTGGAGCAGATGACCTCGCGGCTCGCCATCATGATGGGCGGGCGTGTCGCCGAAGAACTGGTGTTCGGCCGCGAGAAGGTCACCTCAGGTGCTGCTTCCGACATCGAGCAGGCGACGCGTCTGGCGCGCATGATGGTGACGCGTTGGGGCCTGTCGGAGGAGCTCGGCACCGTCTCCTATGGCGAGAACCAGGACGAGGTGTTCCTCGGCATGTCGGTGTCGCGCACCCAGAACGCCTCGGAGGCGACCGTCCAGAAGATCGACTCCGAGATCAAGCGTCTGGTCGAGGAAGGCTACAAGGAGGCGACCCGCATCCTCACCGAGAAGCGCGCCGACCTCGAGACGCTCGCCAAGGGCCTGCTCGAATTCGAGACGCTGACCGGCGACGAGATCGCCGACCTGTTGAAGGGCAAGAAGCCCAACCGCGAGTCGGTCCTGGAGCCGAGCGCGCCGCGCACCTCGGCGGTGCCGCCGGCCGGCAAGCCGCGCCCGCGTCCCGATCCGGACCCGGGCCTGGAGCCGCAGCCGCAGGCGTAAGCGCTGGATCTTGGTTTGAGCATGATCTTTTCGGAAAACCGGTTTCCACTTTTCCGGATCATGCTCTGACGATGGCCGGCTATTCCGGCAAATCACTCACGCAAAAGCTCGGCATCAAGCCGGGCTTTCGCATTTTTGTAGACCATGCGCCCAAGGCCTATCGCGATGTGGTCGGCGAATTGCCTGATGACGTAAAGATCGTCACGCGTCTGAAGGCGCCGCTCGACATGGTGCATCTGTTCGCGCGTGACGCGGCCGGACTCGGCGCGCGGCTCATCGCCTGCCGCGACGCGATCGTGCCCGACGGCATGGTGTGGGTGTCGTGGCCGAAAAAGGCGAGCGGCGTTGCGACCGATCTTTCCGACGTCGTCGTGCGCGACACCGCGCTGCCGCTCGGCCTGGTCGACGTCAAGGTATGTGCGGTCGATGACGTCTGGTCCGGACTGAAATTCGTGATCCGCAAGGAGAAGCGCTAGAACGCGATGGCTTCGGTGCGAGCAGCCATCGCGGCCGCGCTCAGTTGCGCGGCGCGGCGGGCGCGGACGAATCGGCCCGCGGGCCGTTGTCGCGGACATGGATCACGGCGATGTCGTCCTTGTACAGCCGCTTCCAGCCTTCGGTGTGATCCAGCACCTGCGCTGCCGGCGAGGTGGCGTTCAGCAGCGTGGCGTCGATCCGGTATTCCTCGAGCAGATGCAGCAGGGTCCCGACCTTGCTGGCCTCGACCGCGTCGAAATAGTCCAGCACGAATTTTTCGCCGTAGAGCTCGGCGCGGCCGTCGATGAAGGCCTTCATGTCGCGCGCGATCAGGTAGCCGCCGAACGGTGCGGTGCTGAAGATCCGTTTGGCGCCGCGCTCGCGCAGCAGATCGACCGCGGCGACCGGGGTCTGCTGCGGCAGGAATTCGAAGGGATGATGCGCCGTGAACGACGCGGTCGTCGCCCATGCGGCCGCACTGATCGTCAGCGCCGCGACGACGGTGACGAAGGACCAGGATTTCGCCTCGGTCTCGCGGACCTGTTTGCCGCCGCCCCATTGTTCGGCGATCGGCTTCGCCAGCACGAGCGGCGCGACGAAGGCGAACACCTCGATGTTGCGCACATGCGTCAGCGCCATCCAGATCAGGCCGAGCAGCAGCAGGATGCGCGGCACCGACAGCGTCAGCCCGCGATAGAAGGTGAGCCCGATCAGGCCGAGCAGGGCGGCTTCGAAGAAGCTGAACGTGCTGAAATCGGCCGGCCGCCATTCCCAGATCAGCGACAGCAGCTTGCCGAGGTTGAGGATCTTCGCGGCGCCGAGCAGCGTCTCGGGTCCGTAGGGCGTGCAGCAGCTTGCCGCAAGCGCCGCCAGCCCGAACAGCGCCCATCGCACGGCAAGCGCAAGGCGTCGCGTCGGCTCGGCGCTCCACAGCGCCTCAAGCCCGATCGGTCCGATCAGTGCCAGTCCGAGCACGAAGCCGCCATGCAGATTGGCCCACAGCGCCATCAACGGCAGCAGCCACCATGACGGCGCTTTGCTGCGGTCGGCGGCCGCCATAAGCCCGCCGATGAAAGCGAGCATCACGGGCAGCGCCAGCATGTGTGGCCGCGCCAGGAAGTGCGTGGTCGACAGCAGCAGCGCCGCCGTCGCGATCAGGATCGCGCGCGCGGAATCGAAGTAGGGCTCCAGGCAGTGCAGGAAGACCGCGGCGGTCGCGCCGATCGCCAGCGACGTCAGGACGACGGCTCCGGCCCAGTCTGGTCCCTGATGCACCAGCGCGTACAGCACCTGCGCAAGCCAGGAGCTCGAGATCCACGGCTCGCCGGCTCGCGTGAACGAAAAGACGTCCGTGTAGGGCATCGCGCCATGCTCGAGGATCCATTGCCCGACCCTGGTCTGCCAGTAGGTGTCGGAGTCCCGCAGCAGGATCTCGCCGATCGACAGATAGAACAGATAGGCGCCGGCGCCGGCGCAGAACGCGATCAGGCCGCGCGGCGCGGCGCGGACGGCGAGGTTGTGGGTAATGGAAAGGGACATCGGCTCTCGGCTTGTCTTTGGGTCTTGGCCCGATCGGGCGGGCGAAAACGGCGCGCAGCGCGCCGATGGCTCGCCGCACTTGAGCATGGCTCCCTATAAATTCGGGTAAACCGCGCAGCTCGCGATTGCGCGCTGGCGGTTCAATTTGCAGCACGGATATTAAGCCGGGATTCACCATGCGCGCGCGTTGCGCCCGCACGGTGAGGCGCTGCGGCGGATCAGCCGAGCTTGCCGACCTCGGCCTCGAGCAGCGACCAGCATTTGGCGCCGAGCTTCTCCTTCCAGGTCGCATAGACGGAAGGAAGGCGGGCGCGGAAGGCGGTCTGGTCGACCTCGTTGAACAACAGGCCGCGTCTTGCAAAATCATCCCGCAGCGACGCGTTCAGCGCCGCCTGGTCCTGGCGCTGCAGGCGGACGTATTTGGTGACGTTGCGCTCGATGGTGGCCTTGATGTCGTCGGGCAGCGCCTTCCAGGTCGCCAGATGCGCCATCTCGTTGAAGCCGGACCACATGTGGTTGGTGAGGCTGACATACTTGACGAGCTCGTAGAGCTTGAAGCCTTCGAGGATCGCCAGCGGATTTTCCTGCGCTTCGACCTTGCCGCTCTTGAGCGCGTCGTAGATCTGGTTGGCGCTGGTCGTCACCGGCTGCGCGCCGAACGCGCTGAAGGTGTCGATCATCATCTGGCCCGGCGGCACGCGGATCTTCATGCCTGCGAAATCGGACGGCTGCGCCACCGGCCGCGTGACGGCCGCAACCTGGCGCATGCCGTTGTCGAAGCCCGCGATCGGAAACAGGTACATGCCCTTGGCCGCCATCTCCTCGCCGATATAGCGGCCGAGCGCGCCGTCGATCACGGTGTGCGCTTCGGCGGCGCTCTTGAAGGCGAACGGCAGTTGCTGCGCTTCGGCCACCGGCACCACCGTGCCGATGATGCCGCCCATCAGTGTGAAGAACTGGATTTCGCCCGAAATCAGCTTCTTCAGCGCGTCGGGATCGCCGCCCGGCAGCTTGTTGTTTTCGGCGTAGACGGTGGCCTGGACCCGCCCGTTGGTCTCGGCCGAAATCGCCGCCCACATCGCGGTGAGATTCTTGTGCAGCGTGCCCGAGGCGGCCTGGTTGTGATACTGCGCGAAATCGTATTCGGCGGCCCGCCCCTGTCGCACGATCAGGGCCGGTCCAAGCGCCGCCGCGCCCGCGAGGAGCGAGCGTCTCGTCCAGTTTCTTGTCATTGGGGCTCCTCCCGGCACGCCCCGTGCGGGGGTGCATGATCGTGAAGCAACGACTGTAAGTCGGCGCCTTGCGCGGTTAAACCCAAGATTGCTTGAACCTTGCTTTGTTAAGCATCGGCGTCGGCATGCCCTGGCGCGGCGGCGCTTTCGGACTAATCCCATTTGCTGCTTGTCATCCAGCCTGAATAGTTGTTCAGTTCTTGGAAGGCGATTTGCGTGAATCGCCCAACAGAAAACGGCGCCGCGTTCGACCGAGTCCTCGGCTGAGCCGAATGCGGGGGATTTGAGGAAACGCGCCATGGTTTATCGGCGAACCCATCAGGTGGTGAAGCGGCTGGCCGCGCGGCGCAGCGCCATCCTTTCGGCCGCGCGCGATGCGGCGATCGAGGCCGGCATGGCCGCGGTGCAGATCGCGCCGGTCGCGGTCCGCGCCAATGTCGCCGCCGGCACCGTGTACCGCTACTTTCCGTCCAAGGCCGACCTGATCTCGGAACTGATCAACGACGTCTCGCGCGACGAGCTTGCCGCGATCCGCCGCGCCGCCGATGCGGCGCCAGGGCCGTCATCGGCGCTGGCCGCGGCCATCTCCACCGTTGCCGTCCACGTGCTGTCGCAGAAGAGGCTCGCCTGGGGCATCCTGGCCGAGCCCGTCGATGTCGACGTCTCCGCCTCGCGCCTGGCAAGCCGGCGCGAGATCGCGGCCGAGATCGCTAGCAGGATCGATGCCGCCGTGCGCGCCGGCCACCTGCCGGCGCAGGATACCCAGTTGGCCGCGACTGCGCTGCTCGGCGCGCTGCATGAAGCCCTCGTCGGCCCGCTCGCGCCCGACAATCTGGCCGATCCTGCGAAGCTGCGCGACGTCGTACAGGGCGTGACGCTGCTCTCGCTGCGCGCGGTCGGCGTGATGGATGCCCGCGCCCGCGGCCTGGTCGTGCAGGCAACCGTGCCGGTGAAGACGCTGGTCGGCGCGTAGGCACTACTTGCCGATTCCAACCCAAAGGCGACATTCGACGACGTCGAACGCCGAGCCAGCCCTGAGCTAAAGCAAGCTGCACGAGTTGTGGCAGAGATCGAGCAAGACTGTTGCTGCTCTGGGACCGGCGTCTTGCGGCCACACGGGTGACGGTCAGTTCGCTAGATAGGACCTCGCCTCGGCCAGTTCGGGGCGCGCCGGACCGGCGGGTTTGCTTAGCGCCACAAGCTTGCGGTAGGCGTCGTGAGCGGTCACGGAGTCACCCGTCTGTTTCGCGGCTCGGGCCTCGCCGAGAAGGCTGCGGAAGCGATTGGGATCGGTACTCAACATCTTCTGGTACTCGATCAGGGCCGCCGCCGGCTGGTTGAGCTCGAGCAACAGATCGGCCAATAGCTCGCGCGCCGGCAGCACCGAGGACGGGGTCGCCGGGTGCTTGTCCATCGTGGCGTCCAGATCGACCGCGGCCCGCACCAACGCAATGGCCGTTTTGTCGTCGCCTCGGACGTGCGCCAGGATGCCGGCGGCCGCCAAACGCTGGACCTCGACCTGGTTGGCCCAATAGGCGTTGTTGCCCTTCAGCTTGTCTTCAAGCGATTGAAGGCGGCCGATCTCCGCCTCGGCGCCGGCGATGTTCCCGGTCTGCGCATCGCCCAGCGCGCGGGCATAGGCGATCATCGCTCCTGCCCAGGGAAAGCGCTCAAGCGGGAAACCGATCGCCGGCTCGCTCAGCGCGGCGGCGGCCGGCCAGTCGCGGCGCTCGAGCGCATAACGAGCCGGGATCGCGGCGACAGCGTAAGCCGCGCCCAGGCTCTCACCCTCACCCTCGCGAAAGGCGACAAGTTCGTCGACCACCTCTTTGGCCGGGCCGTCCTGCGCGGTCTGAAGATAGGCGTATTCGAGATAGTCCATCGTGTGGAGGGTTTCCTGATCATAGCTCCCCGGCCCCCGGCTCCTGTGCACGTAATTGAGGGCGGCGGTGTGAGCGGCGCGGTTCGAGTCGATCGATTGCTGCCACATGCCAAGACGGGTGAAGATGTGCGACGGCATGTGCAGCGCGTGTGGCACGTCGGGCGCGACCTTGGCATAGCAGATCGCGGCGTCCAGCCCCGCTGCGGCGAATTGTGGCGAGTCGTCGCTGTGGATCAGGTAATGCACGACGCCAGGGTGGTTCGGTTCCTCCTTCCAGATCTTGTTGAGGATCTCGGCCGCCTTTCCTTGGTTGGCAAAGGTCTTGTCGGTCTTGAGCGCACTGGCGTTCAGCGCCAAGGCATAGAACACCGCGGCCTCGCGGTCGTCCGGGTAGCGCTCATACACCTGCTCCATCGCCTTTTCGTAGGCGACCGCACGCGTCTGATGGTCGAGCTTGTCATTGTCGCGATAGAAGGCGGCGATCGCTGCGATGTAATCCGCCTCGCGCGGCGTCTGGGTCGGGGCCGCCATCGCCTTGGCGATTGCATCGGAGCCGGCTTTGAGTGCGGCCGGCGACGGGGGATACCACAGCGGGTACCAGTGACTCATCGCGATGCCCCAATAGGCCATCGCACAGCCGGGCTCGGACGCGGCGATCGCGGTGAACTGCTTTAACGCCTCGGGGTACCAGAACGAATGCAGAGTCCAGGCCGCGTGCTTGAATGCTTGTTGTGACGTCGGCTCACAGGAGATCGTGAAATCGACTTCCTCGATGACCTTGGGCGCGGTCTCCGCCCGCGCCCCCTGGACCTGCAACGCCAGCAGTGCTGCAGCAACGAAACCCGTTGAAGTTCGATGATAAGCCATGGCGATACCCTCGCGGCTGCTTGGGCCTGCTCCACCATCGGGAGTCGAACGGCCAGTATCTGTGACCTAGCTGACACTCGACTATCAAACATTCAACATATCAGATCTTGCGGAAGGGAGCGTCATAATGATGGTCGCGAGGGATGCCGCATTTCCTCCGATGGCTCCGGTTTCACCGCCTCGGTCCAGCCGGATCGGATGCGATGAACGCGGTACATCAGCGGACGAACGATGATGCGCGCGGACGGCCAAGTGATGTGGTCCTGGCATCCCGAAACCACGGCGGCTGGCGCGCGCTGAATTTTGAGCGCGCCGTTTAACTGGCGAACGAGAACTGCGGGGAAGGCGAGGGCAGCCGGAGCGACAAAGGTCTCGGGGTGTGGCGGCTCGCAAGCGGCACCTACGCTATGTCTGCTTTCGAGGGCGAAGCGGAATAGTTGTCCTCGATCGGAGACTTGCCGATTTTGACCCCTTTCGGACATCGCGCACCGTTCAGACAGGCATGCTGGCCCATTCCCGGCCTGTGACCTTCGGTGGCGCTGGCGTAGGCTTAAGAACTTGTGGTTCATGCGCGTTCAACGCTTGGGGGCCCAACGGCCTCCTTGGTAACGGAGGCTGAAGACATGAATAGCTCGATCCTCAGAAAATTTTTACCTGTTTTGATGGGCTCGGTTTTCGCCGCGGTATCTCTTGCGCCCGCTGGCGCGCAGCAACAGCAAAGACCCAACATTGTTATCATCTGGGGCGATGATGTTGGCCAGTCTGACATAAGCGCCTACTCTCGCGGCCTAATGGGGTTTAAGACGCCCAATATCGACCGCCTCGCAAGTGAGGGCGTGATGTTCACCGACTACTACGCCGAGCAAAGTTGTACCGCCGGGCGGGCGTCATTCATCACCGGACAGTCTGGCTTGCGCACCGGCATGACCAAGGTCGGCTTACCCGGTGCCACGCTCGGGTTACAGAAGGAAGACCCGACCACTGCCGAGTTGCTCAAACCTCTCGGCTATGCGACTGGGCAATTCGGCAAAAACCATCTCGGCGACCGCAATGAGTTCCTGCCGACTGTGCATGGCTTCGATGAGTTTTACGGCAACCTCTACCATCTGAATGCCGAGGAGGAGCCTGAGTTGCCGGACTACCCAAAAAGCCCCGAGTTCCGTGCTCGGTACGGACCGCGCGGCGTGATGGATTGCAAGGCCTCGGACAAAGACGACCCAACAATCGATCCGCGCTTCGGCAAGGTCGGCAAGCAGGTATGCACTGATACCGGTCCGCTCACCAGAGCGCGAATGGTGACTATCGACGACGACATCGCAAGCCGGGCTGTGGACTTCATGAAGCGGCAGAAGACGGCCGGTAAACCAGTATTTGTCTGGGTGAACTTCACCCACATGCATTTTCGCACCCACACCAAGCCCGAGAGCATAGGCCAGTCGGGGCGTTGGCAGAGCCCGTACCACGACACAATGATCGATCACGACAAGAGTGTCGGCACAATCCTCAAGGCCTTGGATGATCTGGGCATCGCGGACAACACTTTCGTCATGTACGGGACCGACAACGGCCCGCACATGAACAGTTGGCCAGATGGAGCAATGACGCCATTCCGCAACGAAAAGAACTCGAATTGGGAAGGGGCCTACCGCGTGCCAGCCATGTTCCGTTGGCCGGGAAAAATCAAACCGGGTCAGGTGTCCAACGACATCGTCAGCCATCTTGACATGTTGCCTACGCTTCTGGCGATAGCCGGCGACACGCAGGTCACTGACAAATTGCTCACGGGCTACAGAGTCGGCGACATGACCTACAAGGTCCATCTCGATGGTTACAACCTCGTCCCATCCCTGACTGGGCAAACCGAAAAGAGCCCACGAGAGTCTTTTTTCTACATCAACGACGATCAACAATTGACCGGCCTGCGGTACGACAATTGGAAGTTCGTGTTCTTGGAGCAGCGCGCTCCGGGACAGTTGCTGATCTGGGCCAATCCCTTCACCAATTTGAGAGTCCCGAAGATATTCAATCTCCGGACCGATCCCTACGAGCGGGCGGACATCACATCGAACACGTATTACGACTGGCTCATCGATCACGTGTTCCTCTTGGTGCCCGCGCAGGATTACGTGGGCCAATTCCTAGCCACATTCAGGGAATATCCGCCGCGGCAGAAGGCGTCCAGTTTCAATATGGACGAAGTCCTGGCGAAGCTGAAGGAAGCTAAGTAAGTCGCCTCCGCACTTGCAATCTGCGGCCGATGAATTCCTGCGTCGGCCGCCGCCGAACGGTCTCGCTGAAGCCCAGTAACGGATAAAGACGGGCTTGCTGTCGCAGCAAATATGGCGGCGCGTCTGTTTCGATTTACGGCGACAAGTTCGGCGCTGCCGCCACGACGATCAGTGGATCGGAAATGGAGGCGGAGCCATGATCAGTACCGTGCTCGCAGCACTCGCTCTTATTAGCGCCATGGTGCGGCTCTATCGCCCGCGCGCCGAGCTTCTCAACGACACATGGAAGTTTCCGGAGGCGCAGCCGGTCATGTGAGGAGGCAGACATGAGTGGACTCGACATTTTCGCCTGGATTGTCCTCATCATCCTGGTCGCCAGCGTCGTCGCGGTATTCTGCATCGCCGGCTGGCTGCCGGGACACATCGCCAAAACGCGGGGACACCCACAGGCGCAAGCCGTCACCGTGGCCGGATGGGTCACGCTGATTTGCGGTTTTGCATTGTGGCCGGTGGCGCTGATCTGGGCCTATGTCGACGTGCCTGCACCGCATAACAGGGAGCCACAGCCATGATGATCGCCATCATGAGCGTCTACCTCGTGCTGCTGTTCGCACTGGTGCGACTGGGCATCGTTACTTTCAATCTGTTCTGGAAGGTTTCGCCCTTCATCGTGTTGTTGTTTTTGAGTCTGGGCCTGTTCATCCCGATGGGATGGGGCGCGCCACAAGGGCCGGCCTTAGTGGTCCGGAACGGAGTATCGATTGTGCCGGACGTCGCAGGCGAGGTGAGCGAAGTTCCGGTGCAGCCGAACACGCCGCTCAAGGCGGGCGACGTGCTCTTTCGGATAGACCGGACACCTTACGAGGCGCAGGTCAAGGCGATCGAGGCGCAGTCGAAGCTCGCCGACCTGCGTCTGTCGCAAATGACGCAATTGTTTGAGCGGGACGCGGGCCGCGCCTTCGACGTCCAGCAGCGGCAGTCCGAAGCCGATCAGCTCCGGGCGCAGCTGGACAACGCGCGATGGAACCTGGACAAGACGGTCGTGCGCGCGCCGGTTGACGGCTACGTCACCAACGTCGCGCTCCGCAAGGGCGCGCGCGTCGCCAATCTGCCGCTCTCGCCTGTCATGGCGTTCATTGACACCTCCGAGACCCTAGTCGGCGTGGAGATCGCGCAGAATGATGCCCGCTACATCGCGCCGGGTCAGCCGGTCGAGGTAACCTTCAGGCTCTTGCCCGGCACGATCCACACCGGCAAGGTGGAAACCGTTTTCCAGGCGATCTCGACGGGGCAGCCCCAAACCTCCGGACTCGCGGTGACGCCCAAAGCGATCGAGTCGGCGCCCTTCGTGGTACGTGTGAGGCTCGACGACGAGGATCTGTTGAAGCGTCTACCGGCGGGAAGCACTGGGACGGCGGCGATCTTTACCGACCATGTCAAACCGGCGCACGTCATCCGCAAGGTACTGCTGCGCCAAATCGCGATCCTCAACTACGTCAATCCGTTCTGATGGAAGGGGCCAGATGAGACTGCCAGGCGGTGCGACCGCACGGCCTAGCGAATACGCTTATCGAATGTCTGCATTTGGCCCTACTCGGACTTGCCGCGATGTCCGTTTTCGCGCAGCTATCGGGGGCGTAGCTGACATCAAACACGCCCTGATCTATGGCTTCACGATTTATGACTGCGCGCCCTAGGGCGAAGCGGAATAGTTCTCCTCAATCGGAGACTTGCCGATTCTGACCCATCTCGGACATCGGGCAATCGGACATCGGCTTATTTTTCTGCTAAATAGTTATTTGATTTCCCGGCCGAGGTGCGTCTTGAGCGAAGAGCGCGTGGAACGGCGACTGGCGGCTATTCTTGCGGCGGACATCGCGGGATATAGTCGGCTGATGGGGGCCAACGAAGAAGGTACGCTAGCCCAGTTAAAGTCGATTAGAAAAGCGCTTGTCGACCCCGTAGTCGCGGCGCATCGCGGTCACATCGTCAAGACTACGGGCGACGGAATGCTGGTCGAGTTTGCCAGCGCAGTCGATGCGGTGCGCAATGCGGTTGAAATCCAGCGCAGCATGGCCGAGCAAAATACCGCCGTGCCGCAGGATCAAAGGATCGAATTTCGCATCGGCATTCATGTCGGTGACGTTATTTTTAATGATAATGATATCTTCGGCGACGGCGTCAACATTGCTGCCCGCCTTGAAGGCATCGCCGAACCGGGGGGGGTCTGCATGTCCGATGATGCCTATCGGCAGGTTCGAGGCAAGGTCGAGATCGCCTGTGATGATCTGGGACAGCAGTCCCTTAGAAATATAGCTGAGCCGATGCGAGCGTGGCGGGTACGGCTGACTGGTCAAGCCCCTTCCGCAGTAAAATCGGGTCTGGCTATGAGCCAACCTGATGTCCTCCCTCCCCCCGACAAGCCGTCCATCGCCGTGCTCCCGTTTCAGAACATGAGCGGCGATCCGGAACAGGAATACTTTGCCGATGGAATGGCCGAGGACATCATCACGGCGCTGTCTCGTTTCAAGGCGCTATTTGTCATCGCCCGAAACTCCAGCTTCACCTACAAGGGGCGCGCCGTCGACGTGAAGCAGGTGGGGCGCGAGCTTGGGGTACGCTACGTGTTGGAAGGGAGCGTTCGCAAGGCGGCAAACCGAGTGCGCATCACGGGACAACTGGTCGATACCGCTACTGGAGCACATCTTTGGGCCGATCGGTTTGATGGCGGGCTCGGCGACATCTTCGATCTGCAGGACCAGGTGACTGAGAGCGTTGTCGGGGCGATCGCGCCTGCGGTGGAAAAAGCCGAGATCGAGCGCGCCAAGCGCAAGCCGACCGCGAGTCTCGACGCTTATGCCCTCTATTTGCGCGGTCTGGCCAGGCTTTATCAGTTTGGTAACCGGCAAGCGAACGACGAGGCATTGCGCCTGTTCAACAGCGCGATCGAGCTCGACCCGGATTTTGCCTCCGCCCACGGTCGTGCAGCCTTTTGCTACGTCATTGCCAAGATCAATGGCTGGATTTCGGACACAGCGAACGCGATTGCCGAAGTGAAGAGGCTCGCCCAACGGGCGGTTGAGTTGGGCAAGGATGACGCGATCGCGCTCGCCGCTGGCGGGAATGCGTTAGCGTTTGTTGTTCGGGATCTCGGGGTAGGCGCCGGCTTGATCGATCGCGCGCTTGTGCTTAATTCCAACTTGGCCGAGGCATGGAATTTCGGCGGCTGGGTAAAAATCTGGCTCGGCGAGCCGGAAACGGCGATCGAGCGCTTCGCACGTGCCATGCGCCTGAGCCCACTTGATCCGTGGCTGTTGGGAATGCGAGCCGGGACCGCGTATGCACATTTCTTCCTGGTCCGCTATGACGAAGCGGCATCATGGGCGGCAATGGCATTGCAGGACAATCCGGACTATCAACCTGGGCTACGTATCACCGCCGCAAGCAACGCCATGGCCGGGCGGCCGGAGCAAGCACACAAGGCAGTGGCTCGGCTGCGAGAGCTGAACACCACGCTGCGCCTTTCCAATCTCAAAGACGTGCTTGGCCCTTATCGACGTGCTGAGGACGTCGCGCGATATGAAGAAGGATTGCGGCAAGCAGGGCTGCCCGAGTGACCATCCCGGCCAAGGTACTCGCCCTTGGCGACGAGGTGATCGAATGAGCGCGGCTCCGCTAATGGCACGAACCGGACTTGCCGCGATGTCCGTTTTCGTGCCGCTGTCGAGGGGCATAAGAGATGTGGCAGGTAGTCAGGTCGAGAAAAGGCTCTTGAGTATTATGTCCGTTTATGGGCCCACGCCGACCCATGACGATGTCCGCCTCTGAGCCTGTGTTGGCGAGATAGTGGGCACTGCCGAGCCTCCGCATCAATGCGGCGACGAACGCGCAAGCAGCGGAAAGCCAGTTCGCCAAAGCAGTCCGGTTCATTCGCGACCTCTCTTGCGCAATATCGATCGATAAGCCGCTGCTGTGCGCGTCACCGAGAGTGAGCTGGCCGCAAAGAGACGCCGGGAGGCATCGAAGCGTCAGCTCTTGGGGGCACATCGGACCTGTGCTCACGAAGGTCGGGACTTTTAAGCCCAGTGTCCTAAATTGAATTTCGGAGTAATTCGATTTTGTGCATTATCTCAGCGTCATGGTCGCAGACGACGCAGCCACGTTCCGCAAGCAGGCCGAAGAAGCGCGAGCGCATGCTAACCGGGCATTCAGTCAGCTCGACAAAGACGCGTGGCTCCGGGTAGCCGAAGAATGGCTGAAGCTCGCGGTGTCCGCCGAACAGCGGGACCGGAAGAGTCCCAATTAACCTTCGTTAATTTCTTCGAGAAGTGGTCAATATTGGTCAGTATGTCGGGCCGTGAGGATGGAAGGTGGTTGCCATCGCCGGCCCTTCACGGGCATCTACCCGGTGACTGAGAGTATCGCGCTCCCGCCTGATGCAAGGGACTGCATCATGAGCACGTTCTACAAGCCACCATGTCCAAAGTGCAAAAGAACCACAATGCTGGCACGTATCACCCCCGGCACGTCTGGTTTTGGCATCCGAACATTCAAATGCCCTGCCTGTGAAGAAATTCATCAGCGGGTGATCGAGTTCGCCGATCCAATGAAATCTCGCACGACAGCGGGCTGGCTACGCGGTGAATTGCGAGCGCCGACGTAAGACCGCCTCGATCTTCTTTCCATCTGGATCGAGCACAAATCAGCGTAGTAATTTTAATTTGGCCCGCGCAGACTTGGCGCGTGGTTTTCGGCTCCGGCTTGTCCTCCAGCCAGGCGAAGCTCCTTAAGACGCGAGTTTGCGGGGCGGGTCGGTGGTTTTGTCGGACCGATAGACCACGCCCCTGAACTCGCGCCGTCACTTCATTACTTGCAAGTTTTGTCAGCCTTCAAGGCTGCTTCCGCTGATGCATGTGTCGGATGTGCCGTACCGATAACCTTCATGTTGCCACCAGCGGCAGGCTGAACATTGACAACTTCACATTTCATCGTCGCGGTATCTTGAGCCAGGTAGAACGAGGAAGCACCTGATGGCGGCGCTTGACCGATAGTTTTGTCAGTTTTGTCCTGCGCGAATGAAGGTGCCGCGAATGCGAGAATTGCAACCGTCGCTAGAAGAATTTTCGTCATGGTGTCTCCTCCCGTCCGGTATTGGACAGGGAGAAAATAGAGTCAGCCCGATGAAGGTTCCTTGGGCGCGGCTCCTAATTCATTAATCTTTTGGAAGTGAGCGATATTGACCAGCGACTCCGAACTAGCAGGAGCATGTTCGTTACATCACCGCCCCGTACCGGCATCTACCGGTGACTGAGAGTGTCGCGCTCCCGCCTGATCCAGGCGAAGCATCATGCCATCACTTCAGCTTAAGCTTGTAGACGACCAGACTACCAACTCGCAACTTCTTCAGTTACGCCGCCAGATGCTCCGGTACGCTCGGTCGTGGCCGAGAGGATCATCTGAACGGAATCAACGTCGGCAGACCGCCGCTTCGTTGCGCAGCCTCCCTGGAAACAAGGAGTGGCTTGACGCGCATACCGTTTTTGTCATTCGGGAACATCATCGAGATCAAGGCAACGGGCTCTGAAATTAGGACAGAGCAAAAGTGAGCAGCGCGCCGCCGTTGGATAGTGTCAGCTGCAAGGGAAGACCTGAGGCGGCCTATAACGTGAATGCCACAAAGACGAGTGCCCCGATAAGGACAATCGTTCCTGCGACAATGACAACAACGAAAAATCTCGCCATTCCAGCCAACGCCGGGATGACTACATTTGTTGCCGGGACGGCTAGATTTGTTCGTTACGTGGGCGGCTGTAGACCCGGCGATGATAGCCACAGATTGATTTGGGAAGCGGTCTTTAGCTGGCTGGCCTTCCGGAGTAGCTCGCTCTTCAGCTTTCCATGGGGAAGCTTGGCGGCTGCCTGCTTCGCGGCTTCAGATTGCTCGTGCCACTTCTGCTCAACAGTTTTCTTCTTGACCATGATGCAGTCCCCTTACATCAGGCGGGAGCACAACACTCTCAGTCACCGATAGATGCCGTGATGGGCGGTGATGGAGCCAACGTTGGAACCCACCGCTATCTCGGCGCTGTTCAATTTTGCTCACTTTGGAAAAGTTAACGAATTCCCCTCATTACCTATGCAGACTGCTTCATTTCGGCGCTGGGACCGCTATAATACGAGGCGCTCGTTCATCGGAGCTAAGGGAGGCTCCTGTGGGGACGTCAGCCAAAAACGAGTTCGATCCCAAAGCTTTTCTCGCCCGGGTAGGGGCGGGTAAAACGATCCTGAACATCAAAAGGAATCAGCATGTCTTCGAACAAGGAGACGTGGCAGATACGGTTTTTTACATTCAAAAGGGCAGGGTCAAGCTCACTGTCCTATCCGAGCAAGGTAAGGAAGCGGTCGTCGGGATTTTAGAACCGGGCCAGTTCTTCGGCGAGGGCTGCCTGAATGGCCACCCATTGCGCATCGCGACCACGACGGCGATGGAAGAATGTGTGATCACCTCAATCACCAAAGAAGCGATGATCGCCGCCCTTCGTTCCGAGCCGAAATTTTCCGAGCTGTTCATGGCGTATCTCTTGACACGGAACAGCCGAGTTGAAGAGGACTTGATCGACCAGCTTTTCAATTCAAGCGAGAAGCGGCTCGCGCGCCTTCTTCTTCTGCTCGCGCATTTCGGAAAGGAAGGCATACCTCAGCCTATTCTATTGGATATGAGCCAGGAAACATTGGCTGAGATGATTGGAACGACCCGATCCCGCGTGAGCTACTTCATGAACAAATTCCGCAAACTTGGACTCATCAGCTACAATGGAAAGATAGAGGTTCATAATTCGCTGTTGAACGCCGTCTTGCATGAAAAGCCCGAGATAGAGCGGGATGATCCATCAAGCAAAGTCTAACCCAGGGTTGCTCGATGAGCAGATTTTCTCAGAGCGGCTTGCGTCAGCGGTTTCTGCTATTGGCACAAACCGGCTGTTGAAAGTCGGGCAGGGGGCGTTCGAATCAGGTCAGCTTTCGGGGATATTTCGGACTTCGCGCCCGGCCTGGCGACGAGCGACCGGGAGCGAGTGACCCGAACCGGTCATAAGCCGCGGCCGAAAGATAAAGTCTTGTCGTCTGCGGAGGCCCCGTCCGGCGCGTGATCCGAGCCAGGCATTGTTGCAGAGCATGAGTCCGCTTGTGGCCCTACTCGGACTTGCCGCGATGTCCGTTTTCGCGCCGCGCCCTGATCCGTGGCTTCCCGATTTATGACTGCGCGCCCTAACGCACGGCTGCTCGCAGCTCTCATCAACTGATTTGCGCACGGCCGCGCCTCCGAAAGCCGTGGCGAGACCTGAAATCGCGTGCGCGGAAAAGCCGAATTCATGCGACGATTCAACGTGATTTGGGTCGTCCAGTCCTCTCGCGAAAAATAATCCGCTTGTTTCGTCGGGCAAATCAGTGGCTTCAATCGGCGCGTTCCGCGCCCTCAAGAGGGGCGTATCGCGATCGTCACGGACGTCGGCGCGGAATGCGGTGGACGCGGCGGCACCGTTGACGAGCGGCGTCAAAGTGGACGGCGAAGTCGTGTGGTCCTGGCACCCCTGGGCTGGTGCTAAGTTTGCGGATCGCGACGTCAGCCCTATCGGGTTCGACGCGCCGAGATAATCCGCAGGCGACGGTGACTAAAAAGTCATGGACGCCGGGGAGAGCGCGAAGGAAACCGTAAAACCATCGTGCAGGGAAAGCCGGATTGTTTCGGTCAAACCTGTGGTGACTAACTCGTGTGCTTTTTTCGTTGCACGCGAGGCTGCGGGTGCGACCAGCATCCGGCTTTCCCTGCGCCCTCTGTTTTGAGGGACACAAATTTCGCATCACTCGTGCGCGATCGCGCAGCGAGAATGCAAGCTCACGTGCTCCTCAATGTTTGATATTTTGAATCGGAAGATGTGCGCTAAAACTCGTCGCGCCGGCCTAACCCTTTGCCTCGCTCTCGGGGCCGCCGACAGTGGCGATGCGCACCATGTTGGTGGTGCCGGGCACCCCGAGCGGCACGCCGGCGACGACGATCACGCGCTGGCCGGCGCGCACGAAGCCGTCGCGATAGGCGATGCTGCCGGCGCGGTCGACCATGTCGTCCTGGTCATGGGCGTCCTCGGCGACCACGCAATGCACGCCCCAGACTACCGAGAGCTTGCGGCCGGTGGCGAGGTTCGGCGTGATCGCGACGATCGGCGGCTTTGGCCGCTCGCGCGCGACGCGGATCGCGGTCGAGCCCGACGAGGTCCAGCAGATCAGTGCCGGAAGATCGAGCGTCTCGGCGATCTGGCGCGCGGCGTCGGCGATCGCATCTCCCGCGGTCGCTTCCGGCTGCGGCCGCTGCGCCGCCAGCACCTCGCGATAGATCGGATCGCGCTCCACTTCCTCGCCGATGCGGTTCATGGTCGAGACCGCCTCGACCGGATATTTGCCGGCCGCCGATTCCGCCGACAGCATGATGGCGTCCGCGCCTTCATAGACGGCGGTGGCGACGTCGGAGACCTCGGCGCGGGTCGGCACCGGCGCCTGGATCATCGATTCCAGCATCTGGGTTGCGATCACCACCGGCTTGCCGGCACGCCGCGCCAGCCGCGTCATCTGCTTCTGCAGGCTCGGCACGCGCTCGAGCGGCAGTTCGACGCCGAGGTCGCCGCGCGCCACCATCAGCGCATCGGAAGCATCGATGATGTCGACGAGCCGGTCGATCGCCTGCGGTTTCTCGATCTTGGCCATCACGGCGGCGCGGCCGCGGATCATCTTCTTGGCCTCGATCACGTCCTCGGCGCGCTGCACGAAGGAGAGCGCGATCCAGTCGACGCCGGTCACGAGCGCAGCCTCGAGATCGGCGCGGTCCTTCTGCGTCATCGCCGACATCGGCAGGTCGGTGTCGGGCAGGCTGACGCCCTTGCGGTCACTCATCTTGCCGCCGATCACCACGCGCGTCACCGCACGCTCCGGCGAGGTCTCCTCCGCGATCAGCCGCACCTTGCCGTCGTCGAGCAGCAGCGCGTGTCCGGGCCGCAGCGCCGCGAGGATCTCGGGATGCGGCAACTGCACGCGCGTCGTATCGCCCGGCGTCTTGTCCGAATCGAGGATGAAGCTCTGCCCGTTGTGGAGCTGCACCGAGCCTTCGGCGAACGCGCCGAGCCGGAGTTTCGGGCCCTGCAGGTCGACCAGGATGCCGATCGGGCGGCCATAGCTGCCTTCGACGTTGCGGATGGTGGCCACCAGCTCCCGCATCTTGTCATGCGGCGTGTGGCTCATGTTGATGCGGAAGATGTCGGCACCGGCCTCGAACAGGCGACGGATCATCGCGCTATCCGAAGATGCGGGACCCAGCGTCGCCAGGATCTTGATCCGCCGCAACCGTCTCATTGCTTGTTTCCGGGCGCGGCGGCTGGCGGCAAGCCAGATGGGCCCGGAGCGGCCGGCGAATTGTTCAGGCCCGGAACGTTGCCGCCGGGTCCGACCGTTCCGGGAATGCCCGGTACGCGTTGCTGCGCCGGCTGTTCATTCGCATCGGTCAATTGCACGGTCCAGGCGCGCTGCTCGCCGGTGTCGACCTCGAAGAAGCCGGTGCGGTCGAAGCCGCGCGCCAGGCAGTTCTCGGTTCCCCGGATGGTGAATTCCTTGTCGCGCGAGCACATGAAGGCCTGTCCCGACCATTCGCCGCCCCGATCATAGTCGAGCGCGTAAATGTAATAATAGCGGGCAACCAATGTTCCCTTCAGCAGGGTCTCGCAGCTTCGCGAGGAGACGTTCCACCAGCCTTCCGTGGTCCAGCCCTCGGCATCCTTGTAGCCGAGCGCGATGCCGACCCGGCTCGACGTGTTGTTGCAGAGGCGGAAATCGGCCGCGGCCGGGCTCGTCCCCAGGCAAAGCACGGCCAGGCCAAGCGCCGCGATCAGGGCGGCGCAGGAGACGGAAAATCGGGTGGATCGGGAGCGATTCGTGGGCATCATATGCGCGCGAAGCCTATATCACTTCGTTGACGATTTCGCGTGGCGCGGCGGGGGCTGTCAACCGGCGGAGGAGGGACTTTTCGCGATCCGAAAAAGCGCCCTTAACGCCTTGTTTGCGCTGCGATATGGCAAAATTTATGACAAGGGTTAGTTAACATTCGTACCCCCTGTCGCAAACCGCGAGCGAAGCAACCATGGCAATCGACGATCAAACCCGAACCGAGCTTGAAGCGGCAGTCTTCCGCCGCCTGGTCCAGCATCTGCGCGAGCGGACCGACGTCCAGAACATCGACCTGATGAATCTGGCGGGCTTCTGCCGCAACTGCCTGTCCAACTGGCTCAAGGATGCCGCCGACGCCAAGGGCGTGGCGCTCAGCAAGGACCAAAGCCGCGAGGCGGTCTACGGCATGCCCTACGAGATCTGGAAGGAGAAGCACCAGGCCGCGGCGAGCCCGCAAGCGCTCGAAGCGATGAAGAAGACGCATCCCGGGCACTGAAGTCTTCCGGCAAGGCCTGCGTGCCGGCGTGCGGATTTGCGCGAATCCGCGGCGCCTGATTCGCGCGACAAGGGATTTCTCGATTCCGCACACGAAGGTGTGGGCGCGCTGTGGATGAGCGTGATGCTGCCTTGACGGAAAGGCGGCCAATCCACGAGGGTCGCCTGCGAGGAGGGGGCACGCGCGCGAGCGCCGCGCATCCTTCGCCCGCGCAGAATTGCCAGTTCCATACAGGAGTAACAGATGGCCACCTCCGCCGCCGTCCAGGAAGAGCCCGCGACCCGATTTGCCAAGGATCAGCTCAAGGCCATCATCGAGCGGATCGAGCGCCTGGAAGAAGAAAAGAAGACGATCTCCGACGACATCCGCGACGTCTATGCGGAAAGCAAGGGCAACGGCTTCGACGTCAAGGCGCTGCGCACCATCGTGCGGATGCGCAAGCAGGACGCCAACGAGCGCCAGGAGCAGGAAACCATCGTCGAGACCTACATGCAGGCGCTGGGAATGCTGTGAGGCTCCAGGCTCTCGTCCTGACGCGTTTTCTTCACGCGAACCGGTATCCACTTCGCTCGAAAACGCCATAGCCTCGGAGGCTCGCCACATCGGCGATGTCATCCCGGCGCACGGCCGGGATCCATCATCACAAATGTCTGTCGTTGAAGTGCGCTGGGACCGCAGCGTGCCTGTCGCGCGCGCCTGTGATCGGGGGTCCGCGCGTTCGCGAGGACGATAGCGAAATTAGCGGAAAGTGCAGGCTCAGCGCAGCGCCGCGGTGCGCACCACGAACGAGGTGGTCGCGAGCGTCGCGGTGGCGGAGCCGGAGAAGCGATCGCAGCTCATGCCCATCATCGGGTCGTCGGCGAAGCCCATCGTGATCGCGGCCTGCGGCTTCACGAAGAAGGCGCGCATCTGGGTCATGTCGGCATCGCCGAGCATCGTCACCGACATCGCGCTGCTTGCGCTGGGCGCCAGCATCACGATGCGCATCCAGAGATCGTCGGCCTTGCCGGCCGACAGCCGCGTCGCCAGCGCGATGCCGCCGCCCTGCGGGCCCTTGGCCGCGACCGTGTTGATCTCGGTTGAGGCGGTGTCGGCATTGCGGGCCGGGCGGGCGCCGCGCGGGATCGGCGCGCTCGCGGCCACGACATTGCCGCGCTCAACGGCGGACGTCGCGGCCGGCGCGTAGGCGAGCGCCTGCATGGGCGAGGACGACACGCTCGCGGTCGGCTGCGGATCGGAGGCCGCGAGCGCCTCGCGTGCCTTCCGCGCCCAGATCTGGGCGGGCGTCGCCTGCTGCGGCGCAGGCGGGTTATCCCAGAAGCCGCGGGCGTTGATGATGTCGGCGGGCGTCTGCGGCTCGGCTGCTGCGGCGACAGGCGCTGCGGCCGCCTTGGGCTGCGGCTTCGGCGGCTGGACCAGTTGCGCGTCGGCGGAGGCGAGCTGCAGCGTGCCGCCCAATTGCGGCTTGGCGCGCGGCACCGGCACCGGATCAGCCGTCTTCGCGGGCGCAGCGGCGGCCACACTGGTCGGCGCGGGCTTTTCGCCGGCGGCGGGAGCGCTTGCGGCCTCGTCCTCGTCGTCGTTCGCCTTGCCCTTGAACAGGCTGGCCAGGAAGCTTCCCGGCTTGCTGATGGTGGCGGCATCGTCGCCATTGCCGCGGCGTTCGATGTCGGCGCGGGCCAGCTCATAGCCCTTCAGCGGTACGCCATCGGTCGGGACGTGTACGGTGCGGCCGTCGGGGAAAACCTTGGCGAGCTGGTCATGGGTCATCCGCGGCCAGTGGCGGATGCTGCCGGTATCGAGATGGACGAAGGGCGAGCCGGAGGTCGGATAGAAGCCGACGCCGCCGCGCTGCAGGCGCAGCCCGGCATAACGGATCTGCTCGAGCGGCACGCCGGGAATGTAGAAGTCCATCGCGTGCCCGAGCATGTGCTGGCTGTAGCGTGCCACGCCCGAATGCGCGGAGCGGCGGCGCAGCATCGCGTTGGTGGCGGGCGAGCGGTAGGCGGAGATGATCTGGATCGGCGCCTTGCCGTCGACGTCGCGGTAGACTTCCCAGATGATGTCGAACAAATGGCGGTCCATCACCGTCTCGTCCTGGCTGCGCCAGTCGCGGAGAAAGTGATTGATCTTCTTCAGCGCTTCTTCGTCGTAGCGGCCGTCGCGCTTGAAGGTGACGGTGAGGTCTTCGTCGGAATGGGTGTGATGGAAGGAGAGGGTGCGGGTCTCGTTCAGCGCGGTCGCGTCATGGACAGAGCCGGCGGCCGTCAGCAGCAGGAGCGACGTCAAGCCACCGCAGCAGCCGGCCTTGAAGCCTGCTTTGGATAGCGACAGCCCATTGAAGCGGCGCGCGGAGCCAGTCAGCACTATGGAAGCCCACCCAAAATCGCGGAGCGTTCGACCGGTTCTTTCGCTAAACCCCGATGCGAAAGTGGATGAACGCTTTCTTAAAGCGGGAGGGTTAACCGAGGTTTACCTTCCCGCCCCCAAGTTGGTCTTAACCTAATCCGCCGAGTGTGGCGAAAAAGTGCCCTCCGCCCGAAACCAGGTGGACAATGGTTAACGTTAAACGACCTCGCCCGAAGGCGAGATCGTTGATTTTGATGAAGAATTTACGAGAAAGCCGGGCCGCCCGAGGACGGCCCCGTAGCTTAGCGGGTGATCACCCGGCGCGGCGGCACGAGGCGGCGTCCACCGACTGGGGCCGGCGGCGTCGGCGCGCCGAACAGGCGCTCGAAGAACGACGGGCCCGAGGAGAAGGTGTTGTCGCTGGCAAAGGCGACACCGGGCGGCAGGCTGCTTCCGGGCGGGCGCGAATAGCTCGGCTGCGCATGCGCGACCACGTTCTCGAGGTCGCGACCCCTGGCATTCTTCAGGATCGCGATCATGGTGGCGTCGCGGCCGTAGATGTCCTTGCGGAATTGCAGCTTGCCGGCGTCATCCACGAAGGCGGTCTGGTAGGTGATGTTGACCGGGATCGGGGTCGGGAATTTCAGGTCGATCTCGCTGCGGCCGTACATGCTCTTGATCCGCTCCGGCGTCCAGCGCTCCTGCGGCATGGCGATGTTGAGCAGCACGGAGGCGTACTGGTCCGGATTCTGCACCCGCATGCAGCCATGGCTGAAGGCGCGCTCTTCCTTGGCGAACAAATACTTGTCCGGCGTGTCGTGCTGATAGACCAGGAACTTGTTCGGGAAGTTGAAGCGGATGCGCCCGAGCGCATTGGCCTCGCCCGGCGGCTGCGAGATGTGCACCGAACCGTCGCGGCCGCGCTCGAGCTTCAGGCCCATCCGCTCCAGCACGGTCGGATCCTGCTGCAGCGCCGGCAGATACTCGTTGTAGATGATCGACGGCGGCACGTTCCAGGTCGGGTTGACCGTGATGAATTTCATGGTCTCGCTGAGCAGCGGCGTGGCATGGACGCCGGGCTTTCCGGTCACCACGCGCGTGGTCCAGACCTGGCCGCCGTTCTGCATCACCTTGAGCGTGTAGTCGGGGATGTTGAGGATGACATAGGCGTCGCCGATTCCGGGCGCGCCGAGGTCGCGCGGCAGCCAGCGCCAGCGCTCCATGTTGACGAGGATGGTGTCGATCTGCTTGTCGCGCTTCGGGCTGTTGATCGCGGCAACGGTGCGGTCATCGAGCACGCCGGTCGCCTTCAGCCCGGCGTTCTCCTGGAATTTCCGCACTGCGTCGGCGACCTTGGCGTCGTAATGGGTGTCGTCGGGATTTTCGCTGACGCCGAGCTTGGCGCGAAGCTGCGGCACCCGCTCGTCTTCCATCACGACTTCCGCCTGCTTCTTGCCGCGGGCGGGCGTGTATTTAAGGGCCGGACCATCGGCGAGCTGCACCACGGGGCCTTCGCCCTGGCCGCGCAATTCGGCGAGCTTCTTCTTCAGCTCCTTGTAGAGCTTCTGCGGCGGATTGTAGCCGTCGAGCGCGACGGAGGCGTCCTTTGCGCCCGTGACGTTGGCGAGCACTTCCGTGGGATCGGTCGGGTGCTCCGGATACTGGATGTCGCCGGACACCTGCGAAAAGTGCATGCGGCCGCTCTGCGCCTGGCGCGCATAGTCGAGCATGCTCGCGGTCAGCTTGAGGTCGGCGTCGGCAAGCGCGTCAGGCGTGGTGGCGGCCTTGAAATCCGGCACCGGATAGTCGGCCGCGTTGAGGCCTTCGGAGGCTGCGTCCTTCAGGCGCGCGATCACACCCTTGGCGCTCTCGGTGAGGCTGCCTGCCTGGGTCCAGACCGGCGCAAAGTCGCGCGCGGTATAAAACTTCTCGACCGCCGCGCGCTCGGCCTTGCGGTCGAAATAGCGCTGCGACTTCGCGGCATACAGATCCTTCAGCTTTTCGGCGACCGGCTGGTCGGCTGCCGGCACCGAGCTTGCGGCCTTCACCGGCTCGGGCGCGGGCTGCTTGGCGACATCCTTCGGCGGCTCGGCCGGCGTAGCGGAAGGCGTAGCCGCGCTGTTGGTCTTGGCGGCATCGCTTGCGGGCGTGGTCGCCACGTCGGCCGGTTTGGTTTCCGGCGTCTTCGCGGCTTCGGTCTTGCTTGTATCGATCCTGCTGGTGTCGATCTTGGGCGCGTCGGTCTTCGCGGCATCAGGCACGGACGCGGTCGCGTCCATCTTGAAATCGCTCGCGGTCGGCGGCGGGACGTTGGCAGGCTCCGGCATCGGAACGGCGGCTTCGATGGCGAGCTCGGCGGCGGAGCTGCGCGCCTGATCCTGGGCGAGCACAGAGCTTGCAGACACTGTAAGGAAGGTCGCGGCGACGGCCATCAGGACGCGGTCGAACCCGCCGCGGTTAGTCGAACAGTCTCGCATTGTCGTCACACCTCTGGGGTGAAACCGCCCCGGCCAGGAGCAGTTCCGTGAAGTTTGTCGGTCAAGGTTTTGGTGAAAACGCCCGCCCTTTTTTGGATCGCCACGCCTGCACGCAACGAGTCAACGCAGACGATACATAAGCCCCTTTCATGCAGCCAGCGCCATGCGGGGGTACTCACGACAAACTGACCTCAAAACCAACGCTTTGCACTCGGACTGCGCGTTTTTGCCACGCTGACTGCATTTTGTCTGTCACTTCCGGGTCACGGTTCGAATGTTCCGGACATCCTTAGGATCAGGCACGACTGAAGCCTATTCCGCGAGGCTTGGCCGACACCGAAGCGCCACAATCCGACCGCTGCGACCTAGCCGGTTTGCGCGCTGTCGTCTGAGGCCGTCTCGTCGGTCGCGGTAGCCTCATCGAGTTTGCGGTAGAGTGTGGAGCGCCCGATTTTCAGCCGCCGGGCGACCTCCGACATCTGGCCGCGATAATGCGCGATCGCGAACCGGATGATCTCGTTCTCCATCTCCTCGAGCGGCCGCACCTCGCCGGCGCTGGTCAGCATGCTCAGCGTGCCGTTCGCGGGCAGCGGCGCTATAGGTATTTCATTACCGGACACCATGGCGGGCATCGCGGGCGCGATCACCAGCGGCTCGTGATGGGCCTCCGGCGCAAGCGGCGGATGCGCCGCAGCGACCGGGAAGTCGGCGAGGCCGAGCTGATCGCCCTCGCTCATGACGACGGCGCGATAGACCGCGTTCTCGAGCTGGCGGATGTTGCCGGGCCAGTCCAGCGTTGCGAGGTGCGCCGCCGCTTCCCCGGTGATGCCGGAAATCGCGCGGTTTTCCTCCGCCGCGAAGCGCGCGAGGAAATGTCGCAGCAAATGCGGGATGTCGTCGCGCCGCGCCCGCAGGGGCGGGATGGTCACCGGCAGCACATGCAGGCGATAGAACAGGTCCTCGCGGAATTGCCCGGCCTTGACGCGATCGAGCAGCCTGCGGTTGGTCGCGGAGACGATGCGCACGTCGACCTTGACCGGCTTGCGTCCGCCGACCGCTTCGACCGCGCCTTCCTGCAGCGCGCGCAACAGCTTGACCTGCGCGGCGAGCGGCAATTCGGAGATCTCGTCGAGGAACAGCGTGCCGCCATGCGCCTCGACGAACTTGCCGGTGTGGCGTTCGGTGGCGCCGGTGAAGGCGCCCTTCTCGTGGCCGAACAGGATCGATTCCACGAGATTGTCGGGGATCGCGCCGCAATTGACCGCGACGAAGGGCTTTGACTTGCGCTCGCCAGAACCATGGATGGCGCGCGCGAACATCTCCTTGCCGACGCCGGATTCACCCTCGAGCAGCACGGGAATCGACGAGCCTGCCGCCTTCTGCGCGGTGCGCAGCACGCCAGCCATCGCCTCGCTGCGGGTGATGATGTCGGCAAAGGTCAGCCGGCCCTCGCGCGAGTGGCGGATGCGCTGCAATTCGCCCTTGAGCGCGGAGGTGTTGAGCGCGTTGCGCAACGAGACCTGCAGCCGCTCCATGCCGACCGGCTTGACCACGAAATCCTGGGCGCCGGCGCGCATCGCCGAGACCACATTGTCGATGCCGCCATGCGCGGTCTGCACGATGACAGGGACGGAAAGGCCCGCTTCACGCATTTTTGCGAGCACGCCCATACCGTCGAGGCCGGGCATCACCAGATCGAGCACCATTGCGTCGATGGCGGGTCCGTCCGCGGCGGTCAGCGCCGCCATCGCGGCGTCGCCGCCGTCGACGATGACGGCCTCATAGCCGCATTTCTGCACCATGTTTTCGACCAGGCGGCGCTGTACCGCGTCGTCGTCGGCGATCAAAATGGTGGCAGCCATGGCTTTCCCCGCACGCTACAACTATCTGTCTCGAATCGGGGCACTCTGGCGGAAGCCGCTTAACGCCCTCTTAAGCGTCGGCCTCCCGCCGTCCGTTTGAACACAGGTTTCGATCACGATGATTTCGCGCGCCACCTCTGCTCTCCGCAAGCCCGCCTCCAAGTCCAACAGCACCAAAAAAGCCGCAGCCGGAAAAACCGCGGTCAAGAAGGCCGTCGCCAGGCAGACCATCGCGAAGGCTGCGGCGAAACCGGTGCCTGCGGCCAAGGTCGGCAAATTGCCCGAGTGGAATCTCGCCGACCTCTATTCCGGCATCGACGCGCCGGAGGTGGCGCGCGACCTCGATAGACTGGACGCCGATTGCGTCGCGTTTGAGACCGACTACAAGGGCCGGCTCGCCGAGGGCACGGACCGGGACGGCGGCGGCCCATGGCTGGCGGCCGCCGTGCGCCGCTACGAGGCGATCGACGATCTCGCCGGACGGCTCTCGTCCTATGCGGGCCTCATCCATGCCGGCGACAGCGTCGATCCCGCGATCTCGAAATTCTATGGCGACGTTTCCGAACGGCTGACCGCGGCGTCGCTGCATCTGCTGTTCTTTGCGCTCGAGCTCAACCGCATCGACGATGCCGTGCTGGAGCGGGCGATGCAGGCAGCGGAGCTCGCGCATTACCGGCCCTGGATCGAGGACCTGCGCAAGGACAAGCCGTATCAGCTCGAGGATCGCATCGAGCAGCTGTTCCACGAGAAATCGCAGACCGCCTATTCGGCCTGGAACCGGCTGTTCGACCAGACCATCTCGGCGCTGCGCTTCACGGTCGCAGGCAAGGAGCTGGCGATCGAGCCGACGCTGAATCTGCTGCAGGACCGCGACGGCAAGAAGCGCAAGGTAGCGGCCGAAGCGCTGGCGAAGACCTTCAAGGCCAACGAGCGCACCTTTGCGCTGGTCACCAACACGCTTGCCAAGGACAAGGACATTTCAGACCGCTGGCGCGGCTTTGCCGATGTCGCGGATTCCCGCCATCTCTCCAACCGCGTCGAGCGCGAGGTGGTCGATGCGCTGGTGGCCTCGGTGCGCGCCGCCTATCCAAAACTGTCGCACCGCTACTACCGGCTGAAGGCCGGCTGGTTCGGCAAGAAGAAGCTGCCGCATTGGGACCGCAACGCGCCGTTGCCGTTTGCCGCGACCGGCTCCATCGCCTGGCCGGAGGCGAGGGACATGGTGCTGTCGGCCTATCGCGGCTTCTCGGTCGAGATGGCCGCCATCGCCGAGCGCTTCTTCACCGATCGCTGGATCGACGCGCCGGTGCGGCCCGGCAAGGCGCCGGGCGCTTTCTCGCATCCGACCACGCCCTCGGCGCACCCTTACGTGCTGATGAACTACCAGGGCAAGCCGCGCGACGTGATGACGCTCGCGCACGAGCTCGGTCACGGCGTGCATCAGGTGCTGGCCGCGAGGAACGGTCCCCTGATGGCGCCGACGCCGCTGACGCTGGCCGAGACCGCGAGCGTGTTCGGCGAGATGCTGACCTTCAAGCGGCTGCTCGGGCAGACCAAAAATCCGAAGCAGCGCCAGGCGCTGCTTGCCGGCAAGGTCGAGGACATGATCAACACGGTGGTGCGGCAGATCGCGTTCTATTCCTTCGAGCGCGCGATCCACACCGAGCGCAAGAACGGCGAGCTGACCGCCGAGCGCATCGGCCAGATCTGGCTGTCGGTGCAGAGCGAGAGCTTGGGTGCCGCGATCGAGATCCGCCCCGGCTACGAGAATTTCTGGATGTACATCCCGCACTTCATCCACTCGCCGTTCTATGTCTACGCCTATGCCTTCGGCGACTGCCTCGTGAACTCGCTCTATGCGGTCTATGAGCACGCGCAGGAAGGCTTTGCCGAGCGTTACCTGGCAATGCTCGCGGCCGGCGGCACCAAGCACTATTCCGAACTGCTCAAGCCGTTCGGGCTGGATGCCAGGGACCCGAAGTTCTGGGACGGCGGGCTGTCCGTCATCGCGGGGATGATCGACGAGCTGGAATCGATGGGCTGAGCAAGGTTGGCGTAAAACATCTGTTGAACGGGCGATGAGGGTGTGTTATACGTTCTGTATAACGGAGTTGCGCCATGGCCGATGCCCCCAAAGATCAGAAAGCTGAATCCAAGACCTTGCAGGTCCGGAGGATCGGCAATTCCATCGGTTTCATATTGCCGAAAGAGACGGCCGCGCGGCTGGACCTTAAGGAAGGCGACCGGCTGTTCGTGGTCGATCAGCCGGGTGGCGGTTTCGTCCTCACCCCGCATGACCCGGATTTCGAGAAGGCGATGGAAGTCGCGCGGCGCGGCATGAAGCGCTATCACAACGCGCTGGCCGAGCTGGCCAAATGACCGAGCCGTTCTGGCTCACCCGGCAGATCATTGTCGCGATACACGACGAGCAGCTTGCGATCCATGGCGGCGCCCGAGGGCTGCGCGATGAAGGCATGCTGGAGTCGGCGCTCGACCGGCCAAAGAATCGATGGTCCTACGAACGCGCAGGGCTCGCCGAGCTGGCTGCGGCCTATGCCTTCGGCATCGCGCGGAATCGCCCATTTGTCGATGGCAACAAGCGGACATCGCTGCTGGCGCTCTATACGTTTCTCGGCGTCAACGGCATCGACTTCATCGTGCCTGAGGCCGATGCGGCCGCCATGATCCTCGCGCTGGCGGCAGGCGAGGTGAACGAAGAAGGACTCACCAGATGGATTCGGGACAATTGGCCGCGCGAATGAGCCGATAGGCGGGCAAAGGTCCTAGTCATGCCGTTGCCCCGCCATTCGGTTTGCGCTAATTCGACCCCGGAACGCACACCGATTACTGACTGGGGACAGCCATGGCAGACCATAGCGAAGTGGCCTACACGACCGCCGACGGCAACGATTATGCCGAGCATGAGGCGACCTATGAGGGCTTCATCAAGCTCGTGAAATACGGCAGCGCGAGCGTCGCCCTCATCCTCATCCTGATGGCGATTTTCCTCACCTGAAAATTCCATTCGGGCGCCGCGCAACGCGTCGCGACGTCCGACCGTTTGTACAAGCGCCAGCCGCAAACTGCTATCCGTCCCTGCGGAACTGGCGCTAGTCTGAGCGCGCATCTTGCGCCGCCGGAGGCCTCATGAAGATTGCCGTTGCCAAGGAAATCGATCCGTCCGAGCCGCGGGTCGCGGCATCGCCCGACACGGTGAAGAAACTGAAGGCGCTGGGCGCCGAGGTGGCCATCGAGCCGGGTGCCGGCATCAAGTCGGGCCTGCTGGATTCCGACTTCACCGCGGTCGGCGCGACGGTTGCCGCCGATGCGACAAAGGACGCCGACATCGTCATCAAGGTGAAGCGGCCGGAAGCCTCCGAGCTTGGCAACTACAAGCGCGGCGCGCTCGTGATCGCCATCATGGACCCCTACGGCAATGAGGCGGCGCTGAAGACGATCGCGGATGCCGGCGTCGCGGCGTTTGCCATGGAATTGATGCCGCGCATCACGCGCGCGCAGGTGATGGACGTCTTGTCCTCGCAGGCCAATCTCGCCGGCTATCGCGCCGTGATCGAGGCGGCCGAAGCCTTCGGCCGCGCCTTCCCGATGATGATGACGGCGGCCGGCACGGTGCCCGCCGCCAAGCTGTTCGTGATGGGCGTCGGCGTGGCCGGCCTGCAGGCGATCGCCACCGCCCGCCGGCTCGGCGCGATCGTCACCGCGACCGACGTGCGGCCGGCGACCAAGGAGCAGGTCGAATCGCTCGGCGCCAAGTTCCTCGCGGTCGAGGACGAGGAATTCAAGAACGCGCAGACCGCCGGCGGCTACGCCAAGGAGATGTCGAAGGAGTACCAGGCCAAGCAGGCCGCGCTCACCGCCGAGCACATCAAGAAGCAGGACATCGTCATCACCACCGCGCTGATCCCGGGGCGGCCCGCGCCGCGGCTGGTCTCGAGCGACATGGTGAAATCGATGCGGCCGGGCTCGGTCCTTGTCGATCTTGCAGTCGAGCGCGGCGGCAATGTCGAGGGCGCCAAGGCCGGCGAGGTGGCCGAGGTCGATGGCGTCAAGATCGTCGGCTACACCAATGTCGCGGGCCGCGTTGCTGCGTCCGCCTCCGCGCTCTACGCGCGCAACCTGCTCGCCTTCATCGAGACACTGGTCGACAAGTCGACCAAGGCGCTCGCCGTGAACTGGGACGACGAGCTGGTGAAGGCCACCGCGCTGACCAAGGACGGCGCCGTCGTCCATCCGAACTTCCAGCCGAAATAAGGAGAAAAGCCATGGAGCATGTCGCGCAGGTCGTCGACCCCTTCGTCTTCCGGCTGTCGATTTTCGTGCTGGCGGTGTTCGTCGGCTATTTCGTGGTGTGGTCGGTGACGCCGGCCCTGCATACGCCGCTGATGAGCGTGACCAACGCGATCTCCTCGGTGATCGTGGTCGGCGCGCTGCTCGCGGTCGGCGTCGGCATGGTCTCCAGCGGCTCGGGCTGGGCGCGCGGCTTCGGCTTCGTCGCGCTGGTCTTCGCCTGCGTGAACATCTTCGGCGGCTTCCTTGTCACCCAGCGCATGCTGGCGATGTACAAGAAGAAGGCCAAGTGAGTGGAATGAAGGTTTTTGAACAGAATTCGTCATGCCCCGCGCAGGCGGGGCATTCAGGACGCCGCGACACTGCGTTTCGATACGATCGTTGCGGGGTACCGGATCATCCGCCTTCGCGGATGATGACCGGAGAGGGGGCTCGTCGATGAACGCCAATCTGTCTGCATTTCTTTATCTCGTGGCGGGTGTGCTGTTCATCCTGTCGCTGCGCGGCCTGTCGAGCCCCGCCACCTCGCGGCAGGGCAACCTGCTCGGCATGATCGGCATGGCGATCGCGGTGGGCACCACGCTCGCCTCGCATCCGCCGGCTGACGGCGTCGCCTGGCTGCTCGTCATCGTCGCCATCGCGATCGGCGGCAGCATCGGCGCGGTGATCGCACGCCGCGTACCGATGACGTCGATGCCTGAACTGGTCGCCGCCTTCCACTCGCTGGTCGGCATGGCCGCGGTGCTGGTTGCGGCCGGCGCGTTCTATGCGCCGGAGGCCTTCGACATCGGCACGCCCGGCCATATCCATCCGCAGAGCCTGGTCGAGATGTCGCTGGGCGTCGCCATCGGCGCCCTGACCTTCACCGGCTCGGTGATCGCGTTCCTGAAGCTGTCGGCCCGCATGAGCGGCGCGCCGATCATCCTGCCATTCCGCCACATCATCAACATCGCGCTCGCCATTGCGCTGGTGGTCTTCATCGTCGGCCTGGTTCTCTCCGGCAGCGCGCTCGACTTCTGGCTCATCACCATCATCGCGCTTGCGCTCGGCGTGCTGATGATCATCCCGATCGGCGGCGCCGACATGCCGGTCGTGATCTCGATGCTGAACTCCTATTCGGGCTGGGCCGCCGCCGGCATCGGCTTCACGCTCGGCAACTCGGCGCTGATCATCACCGGCGCACTGGTCGGCTCGTCGGGCGCGATCCTGTCCTACATCATGTGCCACGCGATGAACCGCTCGTTCATCTCGGTGATCCTCGGCGGCTTCGGCGGCGAGACCGCGGCGGCCGGCGGCGGCAGCGGCGAGCAGAAGCCTGCAAAGCTCGGCTCGGCCGACGATGCGGCCTTCATCATGAAGAACGCCTCGAAGGTCATCATCGTGCCCGGCTATGGCATGGCGGTGGCGCAGGCCCAGCACGCGCTGCGCGAGATGGCCGACCTCCTGAAAAAGGAGGGCGTCGAGGTCAAATACGCGATCCACCCCGTCGCCGGCCGCATGCCCGGCCACATGAACGTGCTGCTCGCGGAAGCCAATGTGCCCTACGACGAGGTGTTCGAGCTCGAGGACATCAACTCGGAATTTGCCCAGGCCGACATTGCCTTCGTGATCGGCGCCAACGACGTCACCAACCCGGCCGCTGAAGAGGACAAGACCTCGCCGATCTACGGCATGCCGGTGCTACAGGTCTGGAAGGCGGGCACGGTGATGTTCATCAAGCGCTCGCTGGCCTCCGGCTATGCCGGCATCGACAATCCGCTGTTCTACCGCGACAACACCATGATGCTGCTCGGCGATGCCAAGAAGGTGACCGAGAGCATCGTCAAGGCGATGTGAGAGATGCGAGGGGACCGTGGCCCTGAACAGGGAGTGGCACCGGTCCCATCGCATGCCGCCGAAGGCGACGCGGGCGCAGCGTATCGAATGGCACGCCGCGCATGCGAGAGCCTGCGGCTGCCGCGCGATCCCGGAAGGCATAAAGCCGGAGGTCGAGAAGCTGCTCAAGGGCAATCGCAAGCGATAGAGCCATGACGATCCTCAAATGGGGCCTGATCGTCGTCCTCGCGTTTTACGTTTGCGGCCTCCTCGTGCTGTTTTTCGCCCAGCGCGCGATGCTGTTTCCCGTCCCGACCAAAGCGCGGGTCGCGCCCGCGGCCGCAGGCTTCGCCGTGGCGGAAGAACATGTCCTGACCACCTCCGACGGAGAAAAGGTCATCGTCTGGCACGTGCCGGCAAAGCCTGGTCACCCCGTGATCCTCTACTTTCACGGCAATGGCGATTTCCTCGCGGGCTTCTTCGGCCGCTTCCGTACGCTGATCGCCGACGGCACCGGCATCGTCGCGCTGTCCTTCCGCGGCTATGCCGGCTCGAGCGGCGATCCCGGCGAGCGGGGCTTGCTGCTTGATGCGGAAGCCGCCTATGCCTTCGCGTCGGCGCGCTACGACTCGACGCGGATCGTGGTTTGGGGCTTTTCACTCGGCACCGGCGTTGCGGTCGCGGTCGCGGCCGAGCATCCGGTCGCAAGGCTGATCCTGGAGGCGCCCTACACCTCCACCGTCGATGTCGCCGCGTCGATGTTTCCGATCGTGCCGGTCAGCCTCCTGATGCGGGACCAGTTTCATTCCGACCGGCGCATTGGCCGCGTCACCGCGCCGCTCCTCATCATGCACGGCACCGCCGATCCCGCGATCCCGTTTCGCTTCGGCGAGCGGCTGTTTGCGCTCGCCAACGAGCCCAAGCAATTCGTCCGCTTCGAAGGCGGCGGCCATGAAGATCTCGGCAATTACGGCGCGATCGAGGTGGTCAGGCGCTTCATCGGGCCTTTGAAAGGATGACCGCTTGCCGCATAGTTCGGCCCTGACATTTCCAGGGGGTTGTCCGGATGAGTGAACACGGTCCGATGCCGCGCTCGGCGTGGGTGTTTCCGGCGCTGGGAATGGCGCTGTTCGGAGCCGTGACGGCCAGCGGCTATTCGTTCGCGCCCTCGGCCGGCGGGTGGCTGTTCGCGGCCGTGCTGCTGATTGTCCTGTTCGGCACGGTATTCGCGGCCGTGCATCACGCCGAGATGATCGCCGAGCGGATCGGCGAGCCGTTCGGCACGCTGCTGCTGACGCTCGCGGTCACTGTCATCGAGGTGGCGCTGATCTCGACCATCATGCTCGGCGAAACGCCGGCCCCGACGCTGGCACGCGACACCGTGTTTGCCGTCGTCATGATCGTCTGTAACGGCCTGGTCGGGCTCTGCATCTTCATCGGCGGCATCCGCTACCGCGAGCAGGATTTTCAGATCACCGGCGCCAACCTTTACCTGAGCGTCTTGTTCGTGCTGGCGACCATTACGCTCGACATGCCGAACTTCACGTTGACGGCGCCGGGGCCGGTCTATTCCACCGCCCAGCTCGCCGTCGTGAGCACCGTTACCTTGCTGCTTTACGGGGTGTTTCTCTATACCCAGACCATCCGCCACCGCGACTATTTCGTCAGCGGCGCCAACGAGGCGGCTGCGCACGGCGAGGTGATGTCGAACCGCATGCTGGCAATCAGCATCGCGTTGCTCCTCGTCGCATTGCTCGCGGTGGTGCTGCTGGCCAAGAAATTCTCGCTTGTCGTCGACATCGTCACCGTGAAGATCGGCGCGCCGGCGGCTTTTGCCGGCGTGCTGGTGGCGATCCTGATCCTGCTACCGGAAAGCGTCGCCGCGGTGTCGGCGGCCCGCAAGAACGATCTGCAGAAGAGCATCAACCTTGCGCTCGGCTCGTCGATCGCCACCATCGGGCTCACGGTTCCGGCCGTGGCGGTCGCCGCCTATGCGCTCGACAAGCAGCTTGTGCTCGGGTTGAGCAACCAGCACATGCTGATCCTGCTGCTGACGTTCATGCTGAGCCTGCTCACCTTCGGCACCGGCCGCACCAACATCCTGTTCGGCATGGTGCATATGGTGGTGTTCGCGTTGTTCCTGTTCATGGTATTCGTGCCGTGAGGCGAGGGCCTCAGGCCCGAATCGCTGTACGGTTAGCTGTTTGATTGGCATGATGTTTTTCCGCAATCATGCCGTGGGGAGGGAGTGGGAATGCTCAGCGCCAGGTCCGAGGTCCAGGTCGACACCGAAGAGGTCCGCGTCACCCAGTGGCGGCTCGCGCCGGGCAGCGCCACCGGCCATCACATCCACGAGATGGACTATGTGATCGTCCCGGTGACCTCGGGTGAAATGACCATCGTGGCACCCGATGGTACCCGCGCCAAAACCCAGCTCGGCGCTGGCAAATCCTACTTCCGCAAGGCAGGCGTCGAGCATGACGTGCTCAACGAAACGTCAACCGAAATCGTGTTTCTGGAAGTGGAGCTGAAACCGTGAACGGGGCCGTTCAGCCAATTGCCTCCGATCTGTCGCAGTTGATCCCTGAATGTGCCTCAAAGTTCCCGCATCAAGCCGTGCCGGGGAGTGGTCGAGATGCTGAACTATTTGAAGAAATTCACGGTCGACATCCTGCCCTCCGTGGCTGCGACCGTGATCGGCGCCTACATCGTTAACCACTACATCAACACCAAGCCGGCGACCGACGCGCCGGCTTCCGCCGCCGTATCGACCGCCAATCCGAAGAAGGCTGATCCCGCCTCGGCCGCGAAATCCGCCGACGTTGCCGGCGTCCCCGCGCCCGGCGTCAAGGCCAAGGGCATTTCCGAGCGCGCCCTGATCGAGAAATCCGCCTCCGAAGGCGCGGCGACCGCGACCGAGAAGGCTGTGGAAAAGGCGCAGGCCGACAAGCCGCAAGCCGACAAGCAAGCCGAGAAACCGTCCGAGACCGCGAGCATCCCGCCGGCCGAGGCGCGCAAGAAGCCGTCGTTGCGCGAGCGGGTGGTGGCCAAGATCACGGGTACGCCCGCTCCCGCGCCGGTCGCGACCTCGCCTGCGGCTGCCCCTGCTGTCCCGACGGAAACCGCGACCGCTGCGCCCGAAGAACACCGCGACGCCACCGACCTGGCGCGCGCCGCGATCGAGCGTCTGCGCGGCGGAGAGGGTGCGTCGAAGCAGCAGGCGGCGCGCGCGCCGGAACAGCCGCGCGGTCAGGAGACACCCCGCGTGGTGCTGGCCTCGCCCGTCCAGCCGCAGCCGCAACCACTGCCGCCACCGGTCGTGGTGTCGAACCCCGCACTGGCGGTGCCCGCCGCGCCGTCCGATGGGCGTCGCGACGATACGGTCCGCCCGACGCCGCCGGCTGAGATTCCGCTTGGGCCGCCGCCCGCGCCGCCGCTGGACCTGCGTGCGGAAGCCGCGGCCGACGCCGCACCGCCGCGCCGGGCCAATACCAATGTTGCGGACGACGTGCTGTCGGCGGCGAAGTCGATGTTCAACGCGGTGCTGCCGAAGAACACGACCAACTGAACCGGCTGACTGAATGTGGCCGGGCGAACCGGCCGCAGCCTTTCGGGTGAAGCGGCCGTTGCATAAAAAAACGCGGGCCTCGGTGCCCGCGTTCTCAGCTCAAAAAACTTCAGATACCGATCAGCGCGGACCGCGGGGACCTGCGCCTGCGCCGCCACGGCCAGCGCCGCGATCGCCCGGACCGGCACCGAATGCCGGCTTCGGCTTCATCGGCAGCAGGCCTTCGCGCTGCAGCTTCTTGCGCGCCAGCTTGCGCGCGCGGCGCACGGCTTCGGCCTTTTCGCGGGCTTTCTTCTCGGAGGGCTTCTCGTAATGGCCGCGGAGCTTCATCTCGCGGAAAATGCCCTCGCGCTGCATCTTTTTCTTCAGCGCCTTGAGGGCTTGGTCAACATTGTTATCGCGAACGAGAACCTGCACGCGGCATCCTCTTTTAAGTCAATCGGATTGGAATCTGGTAAAGCCAAAGGGTTGGCGAAAGGCCATGCCCTTAACCTTGAGCGCGCGGATGTATCAGACAAAAGCCGAATTGTCCACCGAAGAGCGCGCCGTTCACGCGACTTTGGCCCGCAAATTCGAGCTTTTTTGATCTCAGCGGCTATTTTTGGGCTGGATCGGCTTCGACCTGGGTCACATGCCCCATCTTGCGGCCCGGCCGCGGCGCGCCCTTGCCGTAGAGATGGACGGTGGCGCCGGGGACCGTCAGCCACTTCTCGTAGTCCAGCACCTCGTCCCCGATCAGGTTGGTCATGGTGACCGCCCCGTACCGGACCGGCTTGCCCAGCGGCCAGCCGGCAATGGCGCGGATGTGCTGCTCGAACTGCGAGATCGAGGCGCCGTCCAGCGTCCAGTGCCCGGAATTATGCACCCGCGGTGCGATCTCGTTGACCAGGATGCGCGGCCCGCTCTCGTCCTCGAGCACGAACATCTCGACCGCGAGCACGCCGACATAATCGAGCGCGGTCGCGATCGCTTCGGCGATCCGGCGCGCCTCCAGCGCCAGCGCGTCGGGTATGGCGGCCGGCGCGCGCGACATCTTGAGGATGTGGTCGCGATGCTCGTTCTCGGTGACGTCGAAACATTCGACCTCGCCGTTGGCCGAGCGGGCCGCAATCACCGAGATCTCGCGCTCGAAGGGAATGAAGGCTTCCAGGATTGCGGATTTGGTGCCGATATCCGCCCAGACACGATCGAAATTGTCGCCTTCGCGGATGATGGCCTGGCCCTTGCCGTCATAGCCGAAGCGGCGGGTCTTGAGCACCGCGGGCAGGCCGATCTTGGCGATCGCTGCATGCAGGCTCGCGGCCGAGGTCACGTCGGCATAGGCGGCGGTGCCGATGCCGAGCCGCTTGACGAAATCCTTCTCCGCCAGCCGATCCTGCGTGGTCTCCAGGACCTTGCGGTTCGGCAGCACCGGACGGCGCGCGGCGAGGATCATCGCGGCTGCCGCCGGCACGTTCTCGAATTCATAGGTGATGACGTCGACATCGTTGGCGAACAGCTCCAGCGCCTCGACATCGGCATATTCCGCGCAGGCCGCGTTCAGCACCACGTCGAAGGCCGGCGAATCCGGGTCCGGCGAGAACACCTGGCAGCGCAGGCCGAGCCGTGCGGCCGCCAGCGCCAGCATGCGGCCCAGTTGCCCGCCGCCGAGAATGCCGATGGTATCGCCCGGCTTCAGCTTCACCCGGTCGGCCGTCGCAGCCTCGATCATGGTGGTCACGCCGATTCCTCCGGGCGCTCCTCGACGGCATCGGTCTGCTGCTTGCGCCAGGCGGCGAGCCGTTTTGCCAGCGCGGCGTCGGTGAGCGCGAGCACGCTTGCGGCGAGCAGCGCGGCGTTGATCGCCCCGGCCTTGCCGATGGCCAGCGTTCCCACCGGAACCCCGGCCGGCATCTGCACGATGGAGTAGAGCGAGTCGACCCCGGACAGCGCCTTGGATTCGACGGGCACGCCGAACACCGGCAGCTCGGTGAGCGAAGCGGTCATGCCCGGCAGGTGCGCAGCGCCACCGGCGCCGGCGATGATGATCTTGAAGCCGGACGCCTTGGCGCCCCGGGCAAAGGCGAACAGCCGCTCCGGCGTGCGATGGGCGGACACGATGCGCTTGTCGCAGGCAACGCCGAGCGCGGCGAGCGTATCGGCGGCATGGCGCATCGTCTCCCAGTCCGACTGGCTTCCCATGATGATGGCGACGGGGGCGGTCATGGTTTTAATTCTGCGATGGAATCCAGAAGCATAGGCCGGATTATAGGGTCTGGCCCGATTGCGGCAACGCGTGGCAAGGGGAAGGGAATGGACTATCCTGTCTTGGTAAATCCAAGCAAGCCTTCTTAACCAACTCTTCAGAGCAATGCCCACCAAAAAGAGGACCAGGGCGGCCACGCCGCGCGGCGCCAGGCGCCGCAAGAACGGGGCCGCCGGCAAGGTGACCCCCGCGCGGAACGCTGCCGTTTCCGCCCGCCGCTCCCAGGCCGCCCCTGACGGCGCCAAGCACACCATCCGCAAGCTCAAGGTCCAGCTCGCGGAAGCGCTGCGGCGGATCGAGGTGCTGCGCGCCTCGGCCGACACCGACTTCCTGCTCGACGTGCTCAACCGCCGCGGTTTCGAGCGCGAGCTGACGCGCTCGATCGCCTACATCAAGCGCTACCATGCGAGCGGCGCGCTCGTCGTGCTCGATGTCGACCGCCTGAAGCCGATCAATGATGCCTTCGGTCACGCCGCCGGCGACGAGGTGCTGAAGGCGGTCGCCGGCGTGCTGTCGGGCCAGACGCGTTCCTCCGACGTGATCGGCCGGCTTGGCGGCGATGAATTCGCGGTGCTGCTCTGGAACCTGAGCGAGACCGATGCGCGCGCCAAGGCGGCGGCGCTGGAACAGGCGATCGATGGCCTGCGCTTCGCCTTCCGCGGCAGCGAGGTTTCAGCCGGCGCGTCGGCGGGGGTGGCGCTGCTCGGCGTGCATTCGGACGCGCAGGCGGTGCTCGAAGAGGCCGATCGCGCGATGTATGTGCGCAAGGCGCAGCGCCGCCACGAAGCTGGCCACGGAACCTGAAGGGGGCCTGGTCGCGCCCCCCGCCTGCTGCGCCCCCCCGGCCTGGAGTCTGAGCCGCCTGCCGGTCAGGCCGCCGTGCCGCTCTCGCGCGGCGGGGGCGCCTCGATCGGCATGCAGCCGGAAGCGATCGCACTGCGCAACTCCTCCAGTTCCGTTTCCAGATATTCGTTCGCCATGATCAGCGCCTTGATGGTGCTGCGCAGATTGCCGTCGCACATCGCGATCGCCTGATCGCAGGCCTGCTCGTAACGATTGTTGTCGAACGGTGCCGAGGCGTCTGACGCGGACAAGGCGGAGGCTGACAGGGTGGACATGACGAAGCTCCGGGCTGAGGCGGGGATGACAAATGTTCTCTTTTTGTTCTTGAGGAGTCAAGGCCCACGAACAGGACATGCACACTCGATCATCTACGTGGAACAAATGACGAGAACTTCCAGACCTTCGCGCCTAGGCGATGATGTCGGGCGTGATCTGGTCTTCGATGAAGGCGATGCGGTCGCGAAGCTGCAGCTTGCGCTTCTTCATGCGCTGCAACCGCAGCAGGTCGGGCGCGGGCGATTGATGCAGCGCATCGATCGCCGCATCGAGATCGCGGTGTTCCTGCTGCAGCCGCGCCAACTCGGCTTGAAGTTCGCGCTCATCATCCCTGGTCATGATGCAGATTAGCCGATAAACGCGATGAGGTTGCGAAGGGCTGTGGAAAGCCTGTGGAGAATATCGCGCCGCGCCGCGCGGCTCGCAAGCAAATCCGTTGAGCGCGCAGCACGATCGTGAGAGCGCGCGCCGCCTCCCGCAACGGTTAACAAGATGGCGGTCGGCGCGATCGCCTGCACCGCGCGGATGTTCGTGTGTCGCCCGTGTGCGGGTGCAGCAGGACGCTGCAATTTTCGGCGCTGCGTTCGGCACGGTGGGCGGTTCCATCCTCACGGATCGTTACACATGCAGCGCCAAATCTGACATTGCGTCCCTGCGATCCCCATCGACAGTTGAGGCCAGTTGTGTACACTCAAACGCCCGGATCGAATCCGAAGGTTGTCCCTACCGAGGAGGTTTCGAATGACAATTCAGGCACATCTGGTTGAATTGGAGCGGAAACACAAAAGCCTCGAACACGAATTGCACGAAGCACTCGTTCACCTTTCAACAGACGACCTGCAAATTGTTGAGTTGAAGCGCCGGAAATTGATGGTCAAGGACCAGATCGAGCGGCTCAGGCACTGCTCCGACGACACCCTCCACTAGATTGCATCACCCATCAGCGTGAGACAAAAGCGCGCAGCTCGTTTGACGGGCTGCCGCTGACGTTTGCGCGCACTGCATCAGCTGGTCAGCTACCGGCAAGGTCGCCGACATGGTCGGCGATCGCGAGCGACGACGTCAGTCCAGGCGACTCGATTCCGAACAGGTTGATCAGCCCGTCGACGCCATGGTCCTTCGGCCCCTGGATCAGGAAATCCTGCCGCGCAACCGCGGGCGGCACGATCTTGGGACGCATTCCCGAATAGCTCGGCATCAGCGCGCCGTCCGGCAGCGCGGGCCAGTAGCGTCGGATCGCCGGATAGAATCGTTCGGAGCGCGCCGGATCGACCGCATAGTCGATGTGGTCGACCCACTCGACATCAGGACCGAACCGCGCCTGTCCTGCCATGTCGAGCGTGAGATGCACGCCGAGCCCGCCCGGCTCCGGCACCGGATAGATCAGGCGCGAGAACGGCGCCCGCGTGCTGCAGGCGAAGTAGTTGCCCTTGGCGAGATAGGCCGGCGGAATCAGCGGCAGCGGCATGCCGTCGACGGCGCGGGCAACCGCCGGCGCCGACAGCCCCGCGGCGTTGATCATGAGCCGGCATTCCAGCGTCATCGGCGCGGCGCCGCCGGCGTCGAGCTCGATGCGGCCCTCGCGCGCCCGTGCACGCTCGACCGGTGTGTGGAAGGCAAAGGCGGCACCGGCGTCCTCGGCGTCGCCGCGCAGCGCCAGCATGTAGGCATGGCTGTCGATGATGCCGGTCGAGGGCGAAAGCAGCGCCGCGTCGCATTTCAGCGCGGGCTCGAGCGCGCGCGCGGCCTCGCCCGGCAGGGTCTGCATGTCGGCGACGCCATTGGCTTCCGCATGCGCGCGGATCGCGGCAAGCTTCTCCGTCTCCTGCGGCGTCGTCGCCACGATCAGCTTGCCGCAGTTCTTGTGCGCGACCCCGTGGTCGCGGCAGTAGCGGTAGAGCGCCTGCTTGCCGGCCACGCACATCCGCGCCATCAGGCTGCCGGCGGGATAGTAGATGCCGGCATGGATCACCTCGCTGTTGCGCGAGGAGGTCACCGTGCCGATGCCTTCCGCCGCCTCGAGCACGATCACCTCGCGGCCGGCCTGGGCAAGCCGCCGCGCGACCGCAAGGCCGATCACGCCAGCGCCGATGACGACACACTCAACCTTGTCCATGGGCGGCTTCAGGTCCGGAAAACCGGGTGCGCGGTCAAGGGCGGTCGCGCACACCTGGTTAGGGCTTCGTTAATGCGGGCGGCCGCAGCGGCCGCGAAGACGGGATGCGCGCCACCGGCGCAGGCCGCCGGGTCTTTCCCGACGGCCGCCGGGCCGCTTCGCATTAAAGGGCCATTAATCATGTCAGGGCAATTGCCGTAAGTTGAGTCATAATTTTCTGCAGTGCGGGTAGGCGTTTACCCGATCCAAACCCGACAAGCCAGACAATCGGCGGTTGAAATCCGCGGGTTGACGATGGCTGACAAGAACTGGCAGGCGGGCGGCACGAATTTGATTCTTGCGCACGCCGTCGTGTGCCTGATGGCCATTGCGCCGTCGCGCGCGCTCGCCTTTTCCGCGCAGTTCGCTCCCGACAGCTATCTGGGCAATGCCGATCCGAGCCTGGTCTGGGAAGGGCTGATCGGCGGCATCGTCGGCTGCTCCTTTCTCGCGGCGGTTGCATTGTGGATCCACTCCGCGGTGCGCCGCTCCAGGCGCTCGCAGCTTCGCCGCAGCGTCTTCATCAATTCCGCGCTTAACAATCTCAACCAGGGCGTGGTGATGACCGATCCGAAGCAGCGGGTCGTGTTCTGCAACGACCGCTATCTCGACATGTACGGGCTGAGCCGCGCCGACCTGCCGCCGGCCATGAGCGGGGTCGAGCTCCTGGAACTGCGGCGCTCGCGCGGCGTGCTCGACGTGCCGGTCGAGGATTTCTACGGGCTGGCCGGCAGGGCCGACGGCTTCATCAGCGAATTGCCGGACGGCCGCTCCGTGCTGGTGCGCTATTTCCAGCTTCCGAACGGCGGCTCGGTGACGACGCATCTCGACTGCAGCGAACAGCGCGCGCTGTCGCGCCAGCTCGCCTCGACCAAGCAGTTCCTGGAATCGGTGCTCGACAATGTGCCGGTCTGCGTCGCCGCCAAGAGCATCGAGGACGGCCGCTATATCTTCGCCAACCGCGCCTTCGAGCGCTTCTCCCGCTTCTCGCGCGATCATATCGTGGGCAAGCGCGCCGACGAGATCTTCCGCCGCGAAACCGCGGCCGGCATCGACGCCGCCGACAAGGCGGCGCTGGTGTCTTCGGAAGGCCAGTTTCGCAGCGAGCTGGTCGTCGAGCGCGGCGCGCAGAAGCGCGTGCTCGCTTCCAACCGTGTCATCGTCCGCGACGAGAACGGCCAGCCGAAATTCCTGATCGCGCTGTTCGACGACGTCACCGAGCACCGCTCGCTGTCGGTGGAGCTCGAAAACGCCAAGAAGTTCCTCGAGCTCGTGGTCGACAACATTCCGGTGTCGCTGATCGTGGAACGCGTCAGCGACGGCAAATATCTGCTCGCCAACCGCAGCGCGGAGGCGATCCTCAACCGCCGCCGCGAGGACGCCACGGGGCTGACCGCCGCCGATATCTTCAATCCCAAGGAAGCCAAGCTGATCATCGCCCGCGACGAGGCGGCGATCAAAAAGCGCGGCCTGCTCGCCGAGGAGCATCCGATCTCGACCAAGGACGGCTTGCGGCTGTTCCTGACGCGGCGCATGACCGTGCTCGACGAGGAAGGCGAGCCGCAATATCTGATCAAGACCCACGAGGACGTGACCGACCGCCGCCAGACCGAATCGCGGATGGCGCACATGGCCTATCACGACGGCCTTACCGACCTGCCGAACCGCCCCGCCTTCCTGCAGGCGCTGACGCAGATGATCGAGGCCTGCGGCGGCACCGGCGAGGAATTCGCCGTGCTCTGCGTCGACCTCGACGGATTGAAGGAAGTCAACGACGTGTTCGGCCACGCGGCAGGCGACAAGCTCCTGATCGAGGTGGCGCGCCGCATCCAGGGCGCGGCCCGCGGCGGCGTGGTGGCGCGGCTTTCCGGCGACGAATTCGGGCTGATCATCGACGGCCTGCAGCCGGCCGCCGGCAGGGCGCTCGCCGAGCAGCTGTTCGAGGCGATGGCGACCGAATTCGTGATCGACGGCAGGTCGGTCCGCACCGGCATCACCACGGGCATCTCGGTGTTTCCGCACAACGGCGCCGACGCGGCCTCGCTGCTCGCCAATGCCGGCGCGGCGCTGTTCCGCGCCAAGCAGAAATCGCGCGGCACCATCAGCTTCTTCGAACCGGAAATGGACCAGCAGATCCGCGACCGCCGCGTGCTGCACCAGGACCTTTCGGTCGCGATCAGGAACGGCGAGCTGTCGCTGCACTACCAGCCGCAGGCGGCTGCGCGCAGCCATGCCGACGGCGCCGAGGTCACCGGCTTCGAGGCGCTCGCGCGCTGGCAGCATCCGGTGCGCGGCTTCGTTCCCCCCAGCGACTTCATTCCGCTGGCAGAGGAAAGCGGCCTGATCGTCGAGATGGGCAAATGGATCCTGCGCGAGGCCTGCCGCGAGGCCGCCTCCTGGAAGCTGCCGCTGCGGGTCGCCGTCAACCTGTCGCCGGCGCAGTTCCTGCACGGCGACGTCGTCGGCCTCGTGCATTCGATCCTGCTGGAAACCGGGCTCGCGCCGGACCGGCTCGAGCTCGAGATCACCGAGGGCGTGCTGATCGAGGATTTCGACCGCGGCCTTGCGATGCTGCGGCGGCTCAAGGCGCTCGGCGTGCGCATCTCGATGGACGATTTCGGCTCTGGCTACTCCTCGCTGAGCTACCTGCAGGCCTTCCCCTTCGACAAGATCAAGATCGACCGCGCCTTCATCATCCATCTCGGCCGCAACCCGCAATCGGCCGCGATCGTGCGCGCCGTGATCGACCTCGGCCACGCCCTGCGCATGTCGATCGTCGCCGAGGGCGTCGAGACCGAGGATCAGCTCGCCTTCCTGGCCGACGAGGGCTGCGACGCGGTGCAGGGCTATCTGATCGGCAAGCCGCTGCCGATCGCCCAGTACGCGACGCTGGTCGGCCGTGACGCCGTCAATGCCATGGAGCCTGCGCGCAAGACGGGTTAGAACATGCGCGCATGGCGGACTACGATCTCGCAATCATCGGCGGCGGGCTGAACGGCGTCTGCATGGCGCGCGACGCCGCGGGCCGCGGCTTGCGGGTGATCCTGCTCGAACAGGGCGATCTCGCCGGCGCCGCATCCTCGGCGACCTCAAGGCTGATCCATGGCGACCTTGCGGTGCTGGAACGCAGGCGTGTGCGTCGCGTGCGCGCGGCGCTCGCGGAGCGGACGACCTGGCTTGCCATCGCGCCGCATCTGGTGCGCCCGTGGCGCTTTGCGATTCCCGCCCATGCCGATGAACGCACGCCGGGCCTGTTGCGGCTCGGCCTTCTGCTCTATGACCGGCTCGGGCCGCGCTCCGGCAGCCTGCCGGCGTCCGAGACGCTCGACGTCACCCACCATCCGCTCGGCGTCGCGCTGAAGCGGCCGTTCGGCACGATCTTCGAATATTCCGATTGCCTTGCCGACGATTCCCGCCTGGTGGTCCTCACCGCGGTCGATGCCGCCGCGCGCGGCGCCGACATCCGCACCGGGGCGCGCTGCGTTCGCATCGAGCGCGGCAGTTTCTGGCGCCTTTCCGTGGTCGATCGCGGCCACCGCCGTCCGATCACCACGCGCGCACTGGCGCTCGCCGCCGGCGCCTGGACGCCGACCCTGATGGAGACCCTGCTGCGCATGCCGCCGCCGCGCGCGCCCGCCGTCCAGGTCAGCCAGATCATCGTGCCGCGGCTGTTTGATCCCGATAACGTCTACGTGCTGCAGAACAGCGACCAGCGGCTGATCTACGCCAGCCCCTTCGAGCGCGATTTCACCCTGATCGGCAGCGTCAGCCGCGCCTTCAAGGGCGATCCCGCGATCGTGGCGGTGGATGCTCGCGATGTCGCCTATCTCTGCGACGCGGCCTCCCGCTATTTCCGCGACCCGCTTTCGCCGTCGGACGTGATCCGGACGGTGTCCGGCGCCAATCTGGTGGCCGGCACGGAAGCCGAGGACGGAGCGATCAGCTTCGACGCCAAAGGCGGCAAGGCGCCGTTGATCGCGGTGCTCGGCGGCGGCCTGACCACGGCACGGCGGCGCGCCGAGCGCGCCGTCTCGCGCCTGACGCCGTTCTATCCGATGACGCCGCGCTGGACCGCGCAGGCGCCGCTGCCCGGCGGCGCCTTCGCCTGGGACAAATTCGAGAACGAGGTCGACGCCGCGCGCGAGCGCTGGCCCTTCCTGACCGAGCCGCAGGCGCAACGACTGGTCGGCGCCTATGGCACGCAGCTTGCGGACGTTCTGGGTGAGGCAAAAGACCGCGCTGCGCTTGGGCCCGCCTTCGGGTCGGAGCTGACGGCGGCCGAAGTGCGCTATCTCATGGCAAGGGAGTGGGCGCGCTTTCCTGAGGACGTGCTGTGGCGGCGCACGAAGCTCGGGCTCACCATGCAGCCGGCCGATCGCGATGCGCTTGCCGCCTTCATGGCCGACGCCACGCCGAGCACGACGCAAGCCCGCTAGAGCATCGGTTCTGATTCCATCAGAACCGATCCTCTGGCTGGTTGCGACATGTGTACCGTTGAGCCGCGGCCGATCCGCGGCTAGTGGTCCTCTGATTCCGACATTCGCAAAAGTGGCTCCCAAAGCGGGATGCGAATGCTAGAATCGATTCACTTGCCTTAGGGCGGGAAAGGGATTCGTTGGGGAAAATGGCGGAAGCAGCACCCGGAATGGATGCGAGGGCGGTGGCGGCAGAGAGCGAAGGGCAGGTGGCGGCGCAGCGCAAGACGGAAGCGCAGGCCGACCTGCCGTTGCTCCGTATCGAGCGTGTCGCCAAGCGGTTCGGCTCCTTCCGCGCCGTCGACGGCGTCTCGCTCGACGTTCGCGCCGGCGAATTCTTCGCGCTGCTCGGCCCGAGCGGCTGTGGCAAGACGACGCTGTTGCGCATGCTCGCGGGCTTCGAGACGCCGGACGAGGGTCGCATCCTGCTCGGCGGCAAGGACATCGCAAAGGTCCTGCCGCATGAGCGCCCGGTCAACATGATGTTCCAGAACTACGCGCTGTTTCCGCATCTGTCCGTGCGCGACAACATCGCCTTCGGCCTGAAGCGCGCGGGCATGGCGCGCGCCGACATCGGCAAGCGCGTCGCCGAGATGGTGGCGCTGGTCAAGCTGGAGGGCCTGGAGAAGCGCAAGCCCGATCAGCTCTCCGGCGGCCAGCGCCAGCGCGTGGCGCTGGCGCGCTCGCTGGCGCGCCGCCCGCAGGTGCTGCTGCTCGACGAGCCGCTCGCAGCCCTCGACAAGAAGCTGCGCGAGAGCACGCAGCTCGAGCTGATGGAGCTGCAGCGCCGGCTCGGGCTGACCTTCATCATCGTCACCCACGACCAGCAGGAGGCGATGACGGTGGCAAGCCGGATCGGCGTGATGGACGCCGGCCGGCTCGACCAGGTCGCCACGCCGCGCGAGCTCTACGAGGCGCCGGCCTCGCGCTGGATCGCCGAATTCGTCGGCGACATCAACCTGTTCGATGGGCAGGTGGAATCGCGCGACCAGGGCCGGCTGAGGGTCGTGACCAGGGATGCCGGCACGGTCGTGGTCGCCGAGCCGCGCCAGCCGATCGGCAAGACCGCGGTCGCGGTCGCGATCCGGCCCGAGAAGGTCAAGCTGTCGCGGCGCGGTCCGGCCGCGGATGCCGTCAACGCGCATGCCATCAACCGGCTCGAAGGCGTCGTCACCGACATCAGCTATCTCGGCGGCATGACGACCTACAAGGTCAGGCTCGACTCCGGGGCGGTGGTGCGCTCCGCGATGGCCAACACCGCGCGGATCGACATGGATGCCTACGGCCTGAGCCAGCGCGTGGTGGCCTGGTTCACGCCCGACGACTGCCTGGTGCTGGACCAATGAGCGCGCGCCGCATCTTCGCGCGTCCGGCGCGGTTCGGCGCCATCGCGCCCTATCTCTGGATGGTGCTGTTCTTCCTGGTGCCGTTCGGCTTCGTCGCCAAGATCAGCCTGTCGCAGACCGCGATCGCGCAGCCGCCCTATCTGCCGGTGTTCGACCTCGGCGCAGGGCTCGACGCGCTCAAGGCGGCGCTGGCTGGGCTCTCGCTCGACAATTTCCGCCTGCTCGTCTCGGACAACCTGTACATCCTGTCCTATCTGCGCAGCGTCGTGGTCGCGATCACGGCGACCGCGATCCTGCTTCTGATCGGCTATCCCGTCGCCTACGGCATGGCGCGCCTGCCGCGGCGCTGGCAGGCGGTCGCCATGATGCTGGTGATCGTGCCGTTCTGGACCTCGTTCCTGATCCGCATCTATGCCTGGATCAACATCCTGCAGCATGACGGGCTGCTCAACCGCGTGCTGCTCGCGCTGCATGTGATCTCGCAGCCGCTGGTGTGGCTGTCGACCGACAGCGCGATGTATCTCGGCATCGTCTATTCCTACCTGCCGTTCATGATCCTGCCGCTCTATGCGACGCTCGCCAAGATGGAGCCGGCGCTGGAGGAGGCGGCCGCCGATCTCGGCGCCTCGCCGCTGAAGACGTTCTGGCTGGTGACGTTCCCGCTGTCGCTGCCGGGCGTCGGCGCCGGCGTCCTGCTCTGCTTCATCCCGATCGTCGGTGAGTTCGTGATCCCCGACCTGCTCGCCGGCTCCAATGCGCTGATGATCGGCCAGACGCTGTGGCTCGAATTCTTCACCAACAAGGACTGGCCGGTGGCCTCGGCCGCCGCGGTGGTGCTGCTGGTGCTGCTGCTCGCGCCGCTGCTGCTGTACGAGCGGCTGCAGCGCCGGCAATTGGAGGTGCGGTGATGACGCGTCGCCGGATCTCGCCCTTCAACACGGTCTCGCTCGCGCTGGGACTGGCGTTCCTCTATCTGCCGATCGTGATCCTCGTAATCTATTCGTTCAACGCCTCGCGGCTCGTCACGGTGTGGGGCGGCTGGTCGCTGCGCTGGTATGAGGAATTTTTCAACGACGCCGCGATGATCGAGGCGGCCTGGATGAGCCTGCGCGTCGCGGTGACGTCGGCGACCATCGCAACCCTGCTCGGCACGCTCGCCGCGGTCGCGCTGTCGCGCGGCGAGCGCTTCGCCGGCCGCACGCTGTTCTCCGGCATGCTCTATGCGCCGCTGGTGATGCCGGAGGTGATCACCGGGCTGTCGCTGCTGTTGCTGTTCGTGGCGATCGATGCCGAGCGCGGCTTCTGGACCGTCACCATCGCGCATACCACGCTCACCATGTGCTTCGTCGCGGTGGTGGTGCAGTCGCGGCTGAATTCGCTGGACCGGAGCCTCGAGGAGGCGGCGATGGATCTCGGCTGTGATCCGGTGCGGGCGTTCCTTTCCGTTACCGTGCCGCTGATCGCCCCTGCCATCGCCGCCGGCTGGATGCTTGCCTTCACGCTGTCGCTCGACGACCTCGTGATCGCGAGCTTCACCACGGGGCCGGGCTCGGCGACGCTGCCGATCCGGATCTATTCCGAGGTGCGGCTCGGGGTAAAGCCGGAGATCAACGCGATCTGCACACTGGTGATCGTGCTGATCGCGGCCGTGATCATCGCGGCCTCATTGGCGTCAAAACTGTCGAGCCGGCAAGGCGAGAGCGCCGCGCCGCTGTAAGCGGCGAAACTACGACTTCACAGCGCCCGCGGTCAGCCCGCCGACCATGTAGCGCTTGAACGCGTAGTAGATCGCGGCCGGGGGCAGCGCGTAGATGAAGCCGGTGGTCATCAACAGCTCCCACGGCGAGTCGTCGGCGGCGAGGAAGTTGCCGAGCGCGACGGGAAGCGTGATGTCGCGGTCGTTCGACAGCAGCAGGAACGCGTAGAGATATTCGTTCCAGGCGAGCAGCACCGCATAGGTTCCGATCGCGACCAGCGACGGCATCATCAGGGGGATATAGACCAGGCGGAACAGCTGCAGCGTGGTGGCGCCGTCCATCACGGCGGCCTCGTCGAGCTCGACCGGCAGCTTGTCGGAGGCCTGCTTCAGGACCCAGATCGCGTAGGGCGAAGCGATCGTCACCATCGCCAGGATCAGCGCCCAGTGGTTGTTGAGCAGGCCGTAATTGCCCATGGTGCGATACATCGGCACGGCGAGGAACGCCGCCGGGATGAAATAGGTGAACAGCGCCAGGTTCATCACGACGCGCCCGCCGGGCACGCGCAGGCGCGAGATCGAGAACGCGGCGGCGGTCGCGACGAACAGCGTCAGCGCGCCGACGGCGGCAGCGATCACCGTCGAATTCCAGAACTGGATCCAGAAATCGCGCAGGAAGTAGTGCTGCTGGTTGAACACGATCGAGAAATTGTGCAGCGTCGGATGCGCCGGCCACAGCTTGCCGGAGAAGGCGTCCTCCTTCGGCGAGATCGCGAACAGGAACATGTGGTAGATCGGCACCATGGTCCAGATGAAGACGGGGATGCCGATCAGCAGCAGCCGCGCCTCGGTGCCGACATCCCGCCAGGAAATGTCGCGCCAGGAAATATCGCGGCCGGAAAGCTTCATCGCGACAACCGTTTCATCATGAAATAGACCAGCGGCAGCACGAAGGGCAGCGCGCAGACGATCGAGGCCATCGCCAGCGAGAGCTGGTCGAGCCTCAAGTAACGGATGCCGAGCGTCGACAGCACGTGGGTGAGGTCGGCCGGGCCGCCGCCGGTGAGCAGATAGACGCTGTTGAAGTCGCCGAGCGTCCAGATCATCGAGAGCAGCGTGCAGGTGACGTAGAGCGTCTGCATCGAGGGCCAGGTGATGTAGCGGAATTTCTGCCACCAGCTCGCGCCGTCGACGGCGGCGGCCTCGAACAGGTCCTGCGAGATCGCAAGCCGCCCCGTCATCAGGATCAGGGTCCAGAACGGCAGCGACTTCCAGATGTGCATGCCGATCGCCATGGTCAGCGCCACCGCCGGATCGTTCAGCCAGTTCGGGCCGTCCTCGCCGGTGAACTTGAAGATGAGCTGGTTGACCACGCCCCATTCCGGATTGAGCATGAAGCGCACCGACAGGATGGTCGGGATCGACGGCACCGCCCAGGGCAGGATGAACAGCACCGACAGCCAGCGGATCCAGGCGCGCTGCTGCACGAAGAAGCCGGACAGCAACAGCGCGATCAGCATCTTGAAATTGATGCCGATCACCAGGAAGATCAGCGTGTTGATCGCGGCGCGCGCGAAGATCGGATCGTTGTAGAGCGCGACATAGCTCGACGGCTGGCGCGCCAGCCACAGCCCGTAGGCCACGGGGTAGACCACGAAGGCGAGGAACACGAGGAGGTAAGGCGCCAGCAGCACGATCGCCCAGACCGTGGGCGTCGACAGGCGCGCCGACAATGGTGCGCCCGGGACATCGGTTGCGGAGACCGTGATCGCCATGCTCGCTACTCTATCCGAAGTGCAGAGCCTCTATACGAGCTTGCAGGTACGTGGTCGTCCCGGCTTTCGCCGGAACGACGTGAGAAAAAGCGGCGATTCGAACTAGTGGAGCGGATTTGACGTTCGCTACTCCCTCGCCGCGATTCCTTCATGCGAACGTCAAATCCGAAGCTCCACTAGAAACAATTGCTTGCTGGTGGTCCTTTTGATTCTAACATTCGCACAAGGGCATGCCGCAACGGGATGCGAATGTTAGAATCGGATCACTAGCCCGCCACCTCCTTGATGCGCGCGATCAGTTCGTCGACCGCCTTGTCCACCGGCACCTTCTCGCTGACCACGCGGTTCATCGCCTTGGCCCAGACGTTCTCGTTGTTGAGGATGGTGAACTTGTAGTTCTTGGTGAAGTCGAACGGCGTGGTGCCGCCCATGAACTGGTTATAGACCGCCTTGCGGTGGCGGTCGGCCTGCCAGAACGGGCTCTTCTGGCTTTCGATCATCACCGGGAACCAGCGGCCGAGCGCGCCCTCGACATAGGGGCGGACGTTCTCCTCCTGCAGCAGGAACTTGATGAACTCCTTGCCCTTCTCCTTGTTCTTGGCGGCGGTGAAGATCACGCCGGTCTTGACGTCGGAGCGGTACTTGATCGGCGTGCCGTCCGGCTTGTTGGGGAAGGAGGCCGTGATGATGGTCTCCTCATAGGCCTTCTTGCCGGCGGCGCGCTGCTCCGGCGTCAGCGCCGGATTGGTGGAGTCCTCGAACCATTTTGCCGCGATCGAGATCGTGAAGTTGTGCGTCATCACGGTCGTCTTGTTGTGGAAGGCGACGTTGTTGTCCGGGTCCTTCCAGGTCGTGGAGGAGGGCGGCGTGCAGCCTTTGACGTAGGTGTCGGTATAGTCCTTCAGCGCATTGATCAGGCCCTGCCGCACCTTGGGGTCGTCGACCAGGAGCTTGCCGTCGTCGTCGACCAGCCTGACGTTGTAGGCGTCCATGAAGGTGTAGAAGGACTGGAAGGAGTCGGTCGACTCCACGCCCATCGGCTGGCCGATGCCGTAGATGCGCTGGCCGGTCGCCTTGCGGATCGCCGGCTGCACCTTGTCGCACCAGAACGACCAGTAGTCCGCCCATTTGGTCGGGATGTCGGAAGCCTTGAAGCCGGCCTGCTCCAGCATGTCGCCCCAGATCTGCACGTGCATGCTCTGCTGCTTCAGCGGAAAGCCGTAATAGCCCTTCTTCTTGGTGACGTCGTTGTAGAGATAGGCGGTCTCCAGCGTGTTCGGCGCGAACGCCGATTTCATCGGCAGCAGGATGTCGGAGAGGTCCTCGAGCTTGCCTTCGAACGCCCATTTGCCGCCGGCCTGCACGTCATAGGTATCGGAATAGGCGACATCGGGCACGGTGCCGGAGTCCAGCGCCGCCACCGTCTTCGGGATCATGTCCTGGATCGCGTATTGCGAGAGCTCGACCTTGGTGCCGGTCTTGGCCTCGAATTTCTTGATCGCCTCGATCAGCGCGTCGTCTTCGGACTTGTAGAAGCCCTTGCCCCACCAGACCGTGATCTTGTCCTGGGCCATCGCGGGCGCTGCCGCGCAGAACAGCCCAGCCGCGACCAACGCAAACGACAGCGCAACCTTTCCTCTCGGATTCACGTCCCTCTCCCTGTTTCCTGCCGCTTTTTTTAACCGGCTGGATAAAAGACTAGCGCAGGGCGCGGGCATGTCTAGCGCGATTGTTGTGCGACGTAGGTAGCAGTGCATTTCGGCGGGCCCGGCCGACAGGCACCGGCCTTTCCGCGACAGGGAAAATCGTGGTCGAGAGCAGCGCCGGGCAAGGCGAGCCGCAAGCCGGCCTTTGGGGCAGCGTCATTTGCCGTTGACGAACTGCGTCCAGCGCTCCTGCTGCGACTTCAAGAGGCCCTTGCGTTCCTGTTCCAGCTCATCCAAGCGCGCCGCGGCAGCCGCCATGGCGCCGGCAGCGGCATTGTAGCGGTTCGCGCTGAGCTGAAACGGGAACACGAATTGGCCGTTCTCGACCCTGTAGGTGCCGAATTCCGAGGCGAGGATCGCGGCACATTTTTCGTAGGCGCGGTAATACTCGGCACGCGCCGGCAGCATCTTGGCAACCAGGGCCATGGTTTCCGCATGCCGCCGATCGATGGACTGCAGGAAGCCGTCGACGGTGTCTTTTTCCACACGGAGTGCAAGCGCGTATTTTTCGACTGCGTCGCGCTCGGCCTTGAGAAGCGTGGCATAGCGCGGCATCAACATCGCCGTATTGGCTTCGGCCGCTTTCAGATCGCGTCGCAGCGCGTCGAGGTCGCTCCGGCCCGCCTTGCCCAGGTTGATGCTTGCCGGAATGCCGGCCGGCGCAATCTCGTCCGACAGCTTTTCGATCGCGGCGTTGGTCTCGTCGGCCGTCCGGGTGGCCATCGCGGTCAACTGCAGGAACTTGTTTTGCGGATGCTGCCTGAGTGCGTCCTCGATTCCGCTGGTGTCGGTCGCGTCGCGCAGCGCGGCCAGGCCTTCGCGCGTGGCGGCCTGCTCCTGCTGTCTGCCGAGGTCGGCCAGGCGCCAGGCCCCGATGGAGGCGGCGATCATGAAAACGAACAGGAAGGCGAAGGCTATCAGTACGCGCCATTTCGCGCTCGGAGGCGAAGGCATCTGCATCAGGCCCCATCGCGATCACGGTCGGAACCATCGCTGTGGTGTCGGCAAGCTGAATAACGGTTCAAGAAAGTTCCGCGCCTGTTCCCGAAACATCACGCTATCTCACACGTTTTCTCTCCGCGCAACAACGATAGGAGAGGCGAAATGAAGAGGCTTTCTTGCGTTCTCGCAGCGCTCGCGACCATCGCGGTTGCTGCGCCTACCGTGGCGAGCGCCGAGGGGTTCAGCGTCCGCGTCGGCGGCGACCGAGACTACTACCGCAACTACGATCGCGGCCCTCGTGTCGAGTTTTACGGACATGACCGGGGTTGGCATCGCGGCTGGTACGATCGCGACGGCGACCGAACGGTAGTCATCAGGCGTCATCACCACTACTGGGACGACTACTAGTGCGAGACTAGTCCGAGACTACTAGTGCGAAACTAGTGCGAGATGGCCTCCTAACGGAGGCCATCTTCGTGTTTCATTGCGCCGATCTCGGCATGAGGCGGGGGAAGCGTGCCGGCCTCAATTTGGCTTCGCGCTCGCGTCGGCAGCAGGCGCACCTGAGGGCGGTGAGATCGCGGCATCCGGCGTCGCGGGCTTTGCGCCGCCGCCGGTGAAGCGCTCGATCACCGAGCGCACCGCGTCGCGGGTCCTGCGATCCTTCACCGCATCGAGCAGGGGCGCGGATGCGGGCGAACGGCGGATCAAGCTTTCCGGGTCGGGGAAGATCAGCGGGTCGTCCCAGGGCCCCTGCACCACGAAGGGCAATTCGAACCCGGCCGCTCCGTTGGCGCCGGAGGTCAGGCTCGCGACCCCCTTGAGGTCGTATTCGCGCGAGGGCACCGAGGCGGTGCCGGTCAGCGTCACGCGCGAGGCCGGCCCCTCGATGCGGACGTCGTCGGCGGTGGCGACGCCGTCGGCGAATTTCAACGAGATCGTGAGATTGTCATAGGGCGTCGAGCCGGAGCGGAAATTGCCACCACCCGACAGCGGCCGCCGCTCCAGGCGCTTTAGGAGCTGCTCGACATTGAAGCCCGAGATCGCGCCGTCATGGCCGACCAGCGTCGCAGTGCCGTCAAGCGACTGCGCCAGCCCGAACGGGCTCGAGCCGGACGCCACCAGCGAGACGCCGAGATTGCCGCGGCCGGAGAGTTTCGTGACGCCGAACAGCTCGCTGGCGCAGGACTGCAGGTCGACATCGGTGAACTGAAACTCGGCCTTGACGTCGGCGGTGGCATCGACGCGCGCAACGCTGAACGATCCCCTGGCGATGCCGCCATAGACCTGCGCCTCGCCGACCGAAAGCGCGAGGGCGCCGCCGCGCAAATTGGCGCCGAGCGCGGTGCGCCCGAGCTTCGACGGGCCGACGGTGACCCTCGCTGCCGACAGGCGCATGTCGAGATCGGTCGAGGACAGCGCGTTGAGGTCGAACAGCTGCCGGTTCCAGTCGCGCGCGCTGCCGGTGAGCAGGCGGAAGGTCGAGATATAGGGCGTGAAGTCGAGCGCGTCGGCGGCGAGCGTTGCCTGCAGCGTCTGCCGTCCATTGTTGGAATAGGTCATGACGCCTTCGGCGACATTGCCGTCGAGCTCGACATTGACATTGGTGAGCGCGATCGAGGCGCCGACGACATTGGCGCGCGCCTTCAGCGCGAAGCGGCCGAAGCCGCCATGGCCCGGCGTCGGCTGCCCGGTCCATTGCAGGGCGTTGCGCAGCGAGACGGAGTCGATGGTCAGCGTGCCTTCCATCATTGCGCTGGTGCGGTTGGCGACCGTGCCGTCGAAGGCGAGCTTCAGCGGTGCGCTGGTGACCCGCGCCTTCAGCCCGGAGCGGTCGCCGGACAGCGCCGCGATGAAATCGCTGATGCTGATCGAGGCGTCGATGCGCTCGCCGCGCCAGTCGAACTGGCCGGTGGCGGCGAAGGAGCGCGAGATCGAGGGCCAGGCCAGCGACAGGTCGATGTCCTCCAGCTTCTCGGAGGCATGGTTGCCGGCGTCCTCATAGGTCAGCGTGCCGTCCTGGATGCGGATTTCCGAGAACGAGACCTGGTTGTCGGCGCCGGGCTTGAGGGTGCGCGCGGTGGTCTGGATGAAGGGCGTCCAGTTGCTTTCGCCGTTGGCGTTGCGCAGCACGGTGATCTGCGGGCGCAGCATCATCAGGTCGGCGATCTCGAAGCGCTGCATCAAAAGCGGCAGCAGCCGCAGGTTGGCGGTGAGCACGTCGACGCGCAGCGCCGGGTCGGAGCCGCCGCCCTTCAGGCCGACATCATGGAAGGAGACGTAGCTGCCGGGAAATACCGATACGTCGATATTGCCCTTGACCACGAGATCGAGGCCGGTGACGCCGCGGATCTGCGCTTCCACCGCCTGGCGCAGCGCGTCGCGGTTGATCAACCAGGAGGTGGCGATCAGGCCGAGCAGCACCAGACCGAGCAACGCCGCAACCGGCGTCCCGAGGCGCTTCATTCCTTGGGCCATCGTCAATGACATGTCCTGATTGAGGTTGGTATCGCAGGCTCGCTTGCTAGCGGGAGGGCGGCGCCGGTCCCATGCCAATGAGGGCAACTTGATGGGTTTTCTTGACGCTTTCAAGGCCGTCCGGGTGCCTCTACCCCGCAAATGTCACATCATTGACGGCATAAGAACATTTCGCCTAATAATTCCCGCAAATTCCCGGGCTCTCGCGAGCACCTCCCTCCATCCAGGACCACGGCATGAACAAGGTTTATCCCGACGCCAAATCGGCTCTCGACGGCCTTCTCAAGGACGGCATGATGATCATGTCCGGCGGGTTTGGCCTCTGCGGCATCGCCGAGACGCTTTCCGATGCGATCCGCGATTCCGGCGTCAAGAACCTCACCGTCGTCTCCAACAATGCCGGCGTCGACGGCATCGGTCTGAGCCGGCTGCTCGAGACGCGCCAGATCAGGAAGATGATCTCCTCCTATGTCGGCGAGAACAAGCTGTTCGCGCAGCAATACCTCGCCGGCGAATTGGAACTCGAATTCAACCCGCAGGGGACGCTCGCCGAGCGCATCCGCGCCGGCGGCGCCGGTATTCCGGCCTTCTACACCAAGACCGGCGTCGGCACGCTGATCGCGGAGGGCAAGGAGATCAAGGAATTCGACGGCGAGAAGTACCTGATGGAGCGCGGCCTGTTCGCCGATCTCGCCATCGTCCATGCCTGGAAGGGCGACACCGCGGGCAACCTGGTCTACCGCAAGACCGCGCGCAACTTTAACCCGATGATGGCGACCGCCGCCAAGGTCACGATCGCCGAGGTCGAGCACCTGGTTCCCGCCGGCGAGATCGATCCGGACCACATCCACACGCCCGGCATCTTCGTCAAGCGCATCGTCGAGGTCGGCACCGCCAAGAAGCGCATCGAATTCCGCAACACCCGTCCGCGGCCCGCGGCCTAAGCGCGCTTTTCCGACCAGATCACGCGCCAGACAAGATTCAGCTTAGCAGGAGAATTCCCATGGCCTGGACCCGCGAACAGATGGCAGCCCGCGCCGCCAAGGAGCTGCGCGACGGCTACTACGTCAACCTCGGCATCGGCATCCCGACGCTGGTCTCGAACTACATTCCCGCCGGCGTCGACGTTCAGCTTCAAAGCGAGAACGGCATGCTCGGCATGGGGCCGTTCCCCTATGAGGGCGAGGAAGATCCCGACCTGATCAACGCCGGCAAGCAGACGGTGAGCGAGCTGCCGACCACGAGCTATTTCTCCTCGGCCGACTCCTTCGGCATGATCCGCGGCGGCCACATGGACCTGTCGATCCTGGGCGCGATGCAGGTGGCGCAGAACGGCGACCTCGCCAACTGGATGATCCCGGGCAAGATGGTGAAGGGCATGGGCGGCGCCATGGACCTCGTCGCCGGCGTCAAGCGCGTCGTGGTCGTGATGGAGCACTCCGCCAAGGACGGCGCCAAGCTGCTCAAGGAATGCACGCTGCCTTTGACCGGCGAGCGGGTGGTCGACATGGTGATCACCGATCTTGCCGTCTTCACCATCGACAGGCACGGCAAGGACGGCATGGCGCTGATCGAGCTCGCCGACGGCGTCACGCTCGACGAGGTCAAGTCGAAGACCGAGGCCGAATTCCGCGTCGCGCTGAAGAACACGTAAGGAGCGAGCCGTGGCGGTGTCGTCGATGACGATCCGCCCCGCGCGCGCCGACGACGCTCCTTTCATTGCCCGCAGCATCCTCTCCGCGCAGCGCGGCCCGCGGCCGCGCGGCTGGTTCGACATCGCGCTCGGCTGGGACGAGCCGCGCTGCCTTGCCTTCGTGGAAAAGATCGCGACGGCGCAAGCCCTGTCCTGGTGGCACGTCTCGACATTCTTGGTCGCCGAGATCGACGGCGCGCCGGCAGCCTCGCTCTGTGCGCTGCCGGCTTCCGGCACGCGCGGGGCGGCGGGCAATGCCATTGCCGAGGCCGCGAAGGACGCAGGGCTCGGCGCGGCCGACATCGCCGCGATCTTCCAGCGCGGCAATTACAGCGCCAATTGCTGGGTGCAGGGTGGCGAGGGCGAGTGGCTGATCGAGCATGTCGCGAGCTTGCCGGCCTATCGCGGGCGCGGGCTGGTGCAGGCGCTGCTCGCGCAGGCGCTTGCGGATGGTGGACGCGCCGGCTTCAGGCGAGCCTCGATCTCGTTCCTGATCGGCAACGAGCCGGCCGAGCGCTGCTACGCCAAGGCAGGCTTTGTCTTTGCCGAGGAGAAGCGCGATGGCGCTTTCGAGGCGCTGATCGGCGCGCCCGGCTTTCGGCGGTTCGTCAGGGCGATCTAGTCCGCACCACGCGAAGCCTTCCTGCCGACGAGATCATCTTTTCGGGAAGCAACAACCTCAGCTTGTATTTTGCCCGGCCCCTCCCTAGCCTGCGCGGATTGCGGTCCGGCAGGGGGGATCGGCCATGGATTTCTTTCGTGCGCACCAGGCGGTCGGAACGTCGGTGCCGACCTATTTCATCGAGAGCACGGCGCCGGACAATGTCGACGACACCGCGGTTCCTGCGACAACGCTTCCGCCCGAACTGACACCGATCGATTCCGATCTCGCGGTCAGGCAGATCGCGCAGGCGCTGGTGGCAGGGGGAAAGCCGAACCTCGTCGTGATGGTTCACGGCTTCAACAATCCCGAGCCCGCGGTGCTCAGAATGTACACGTCCGCCGCGATCGCGATCCATGGCGATGCCGCGATCTCGGGCCGCGACGGACTCGTCTGTGTCGGCTATCGCTGGCCCTCGGAGCGGATGGGCGCGCCCTGGCGCGGCACCTGGGATGCGCTTCCGACACTCCCGACCTGGATTCTCTATCTGGGCCTCATTCTCGTGGTGCTGTCGTTTCCGCTGTTCTACTGGGCCATCGAGACCCGGCAGTGGTGGCTCGATGTCTTCCGCTACGTCTGGAATCCCGCCGGCGTGCACGTCCTCACCCTGCTTGGCTGGACCGTGGCCGGCCTTGTGCTCATGACCGTGCTGCTCCGGACGATCGTCTATTTCCGCGACAATTATCGCGCCACCAATTTCGGCGTACCCGACCTCGTGCAGGTGATCCGCGCCATCGACAGCGAAGTCATGAGGCAGCGCGGCGGCAAGGGGCCGAGCAACGACATCGAGTTGTCCTTCATCGGGCACAGCATGGGCGGTTTCGTCGTCACCAACACGATCCGGGTGCTGTCGGACGTCTTCGCCCGCGAGATCAGCACGCTGAATTCCTTTGGCGCGAACGAGACACCGGGGATCGTCGAGCCGGCGTCGCAGCCGATCGGCAACGTGTTCCGCCTGATGCGCTTCGTGCTGGTGTCGCCGGACATCCCGGCGGAGACGCTGCTGTCGAGCCGCGGCAATTTCCTGGCGGCGGCGCTGTCGCGCTTCCAGGAAGCCTATCTTTTCAGCAATGAAGGCGACGAGGTGCTGCGGCAGATATCCACGCTCGCGAACTATTTCGTGTTTCCGACCAAGAGCCGCAATCACGGTTTCCGGCTCGGCAATGTCGAGATCCTGTCGCGCCACTATGGGTTGATCAACGTCAAGGCGGCCGATCTGCTTCAGGTCCTGCGCATCGGAAACCTCACCTTGCAGGATCTCTACGATGCGCTGGAGCAGGCCAAGGCACGTCGCCAGCCGAATGCGGCGCCGGCTGCGGCACATGCCGAGCTGCCGGCCGTGTTCACCTATTTCGATTGCACCGATTATGTCGATGCGGACGAGCCCGGCGTCCGTCCGCGCCCGCTCTTGACCTTCGCCAGGCGACGCAAGCGCAACGATGCGAGAGCCAGGCTGCGCTGGTACTCCCATCTGGCGCTGCTGCTCGCCTATGTCCTGCGCGGACAAAAGCCAAACGTGCACGGCGGCTATTTCGAAGGCGTGCTCGGGCAGCAGTTGATCTACCGGCTCGCCTGCCTCGGCTATCGCGACACCATTGCCGCGTTCGGCGGCGAGATCGCGCTCTCGGCCGCCTGCGACATCAAGCAGATCCGCGTGGTGGTGTCGCCGAAACTGGCCTCGCGGCGGGGTGCGAGCCTCGTACCGTCGGCGCGCGCGCCCTCGACGGCGCGGCCAGCGCCAGGGTCCGCGCCGCCGGCGAGTGTAGAGGTTCCGAACCTGGTCGGCCTGTCGATCGGGGCTGCCCGCAACCATGCGGCCGCCATGGGATTGCCGCTGCTGGAGATCATCCGCGATAGGGGCAATGCAGCGCACGGCATGGTGCTCATCCAGGCACCGGGGGCGGGCGCCCGGGTGATGCAGGGTTCGCCGGTCGAGGTCGTCGTTGCCCATTGAGCGAAGCCGCGCCGCGTTTGGCGGCAAGCACCGATCGCGCCATGCGCGCGGGCTCGGCTTCTGCGGCAAACGACGACGCGCGCAGGGCGGGATCGGCGCCTCACGCTCCTGCGAGCGCCTGCGAGAACACCACCTCGACCAGCGTGCCGGTATGGGCGCCGCTCTTGATGTGGAATTGCGCGCGGTTGGCCTCCACCAGCGCTTTCGTCAGCGACAGGCTGAAGGCGGAGCCGTCGGCGGCGTGATCCGACGGCGGCGTGGCGCGGAACGGCGCGAGCGCGCTGGCGATCTCGCTGTCGTTGAGCCCCTGGCCGGTATCGCGGACCCGCAGCACGACATCGCCGGAATCCGACAGCGCGGTCGAGACGATCACCTGGCCGCCGGCGTTCGCGAGATGGATCGAGCTGCCGATCAGGTTGAGCGCGATCTGGCGCAGCGCGCGCGCATCCGCCACGACCGGCGGCAGCGCCTGCGCGAGCGAGGTGCGGATGATGATGCGCGCGCGGTTGGCCTGCGGCTGCATCACCGCTACGCACTGCTCGACGAGGTCGTTGAGGTTCTGGCTGGCGAAGGCGAGGTCGAGCTGGCCGGTCTCGATCCGCGACAATTCGGTGAGATCGTTGATGAAGGCGATCACGCGCTCGCCGGAGGCGCGGATGTCCTTCATGTATTCGACGTAGCGCTCGCTGCCGAGCGCGCCGAAGCGCTCGCCGATCATCACCTCGGCAAAGCCGATGATCGCGTTGAGCGGCGCGCGGATCTCATGGCTGATGCGGGCGAGCAGATCGGCCTTGGCGTTGGCCGCCCGATTGGCCGGCTGCCGCGTCTCGCGCGGTTCGCTCTCGCTTGGCCTGCCGCCGTGGCTTTGCTCGCGAAACACCGCGAAGAAGTTCGGTCCGTCGGCGCGGGTGCGGCCCATCGTCATCGAGAGCGGGATGATGCCGCCCTTGCGCTCGCGCCCCAGCACGTCGCGGCCGTGCTCAAGCAGGCTTGCGGCGTCGGCGCCCTTCAGGCCGGCGAGATAGTCCTGCACCACGCGCTGGCTTTCGGGCGCGAACAGCTCGAACAGGTTGCGCTGCGCGAATTCCTTGCCGTCATAGCCGAACAGCGCCTCGGCGCTGCGGTTGCAGGCGTGGATGTTGCCTTCGGCATCGAACATCACGATGCCCTCGGCCGTGGTGTCGAGGATCGCGGCCAGATCCTCGGCATCGGCGTGGCCGGCCGTAGCCGCCGGCGCGGGTTCAGCCGGCGGCGCGGGTTCAGCCACGGGCGGCGCGGCTTCCATTGTTGCGGCCACGCTCGCTGCGGCCTGCTCGCCCGCGCAGATCAGCGCGAGCGCGGAATCGCCGTCCCAGGAAATCGTGAACAGCCGCGCATCGAGCGGCGCCGAGGTCGTGCCGTCCCTTTGCTGCGCGGAAATCGTCATCGGCGTGCCGGCTTCCGAGGTGCTGCTCGCCGACGAGACGCCGGGCTCGACATAGAGCGCATCGAGGCCGCCGCCCTCTTCCAGCGCATGCAGGCTCGCGTAGCCGATGTGCTTCAGAAACGCGGCGTTGGCATAGAGCAGCCGGTCGAACCGGTAGATCAGGATGCCTGAGGGCACGAGGTCGAGCAGCATGCGGTCACGCTGGGTCTCGCCGTGTGCCGGCCGTTCCGGCGCGGCCAGCCAGTCGGGCCGGGCGCTCGCGGCCGGCACGCTGTCGGGCTGCGCGTCGCCTGATACGGGCAAAGCGGATGGTGGCGCTTCCGGCAGCGCCGGCTGAGCTTCGTCTGCGGCTTCCGCGTCGTCGCCGTTTTCGAGCCGCGCCGACAACTGGCGGGCGATTTCGTCGAAGGCGTGGTTCTCGACCGGCGTCAGGGTCGGCGGCTTGGTCTCGCCTGGCGGGCGGAAGGGCACCACATTGGGGGGCGTTTCCACGGGTCTTTCCAAATCGGTTGATGGTGCAGTTTCAAGGTCAACCCGCGCTGGCAATCCGGATAACAGGGGCGGAGTCTGATCAGGCGTTGCAGGCGTTTTCGCGGCAGGCGGCGGTTCGAACGGCACGATGTCGGCGGAAGGCGGCGCGGAATGGCGGCGCTGCGCGGCGAGCCGCGTCAGCGCCTCCAGGTCGCGGCACACGCCGAAGCCGCGATAGCCGGCAAAGCGCCGCAAATGGTCGAACACCGGCAGGCCCGACAGCTCGATCGGGAGGCGTCCGCCGCCGTCGACCGGCCAGTCCAGGGTGATGCCGCTCCAGGTGTTGCGGGTCGCGAGCGCGCGCATCACGCGGCCATCGGGATCGAGCCCGAGGCGCGCGGCGAGTTCGGGCCATGGCCGGACAAGCGCGGAGGCGGTGCGCGGGCCGATCAGGGTGGTGAATTCGCCACGCTGCAGCGAGAAGCATCCCTGATCGTCGATCTGCCATGTGAAGCGCAGCGGATGGCGATGCGGTTCCGGCGGCTCGTTTGGCTCCGGCATCGCCGGCTCGTCGGCGACCGGCTCGATGGAGGGAGGGGGCTCTTCCTGCGCCATCGCCGGCGCTGTCGCGTCACAGGCGACGTCGGGCGCCTCTTCTTCGGCGAAGGGGTCGATGAGTTCGATGCCTGCGTCGCTCGTGCACGGCGACGGCGCAGAGGCGGCGGGATGCGGCGCGATCAGCGCGATCAGCCCGACATCGGCGCCGCTGCCGACCCGCTGCAGCACCATGTGGCCGATGCCGATCGGCGTCTCGACCCGGCCCTGCGCCAGCGCGTCATGGCGCGCCTCGTCGAGGCCGGCTTCCTTCAGGTTGCGGAAGCCGAGCAGCGGGCGCGCGGCGGCACTGGCGCCGGCGAACAGGCCGTCGCTTGCGAACGCGGCGATCGGCCGGTCCAGTCCCTCGACCAGCCGCTGCAGCCGCTCGACCAGCGGCATGGTGCGGCCGTTCGCCTGCGCGACGACCAGGATGCCCTGGCTGCCGTCGGAGAAATCGAGCCGGGTGCAGCCGCAGGTCGCAAGCGTCCCGAGCGGGGCGCCGAAGCCGCGCAGCCGCTCCAGCCGGATCGCGCCATTGAGCGGCAGGCGGGTCGCGAGCTGGGCGATCTGCCGGCGATGCGGATCGGCCGGTCCGAAACGGCGTTGCGCGAGCGCGGCCGCATGCGAGGCGCCGAACACGCCGGCGCCGACCGGGTTCGCCCACAGGATGTGCGTGCCGTCGATCGACCACAGCCAGGCCGGCTGCGCGCTCGTGGCATGCACGGCGAGCCGCAGATCGTCGAGGCCGCGCAACTGGAATTCCAAATGGGTCATCGACTTAACAGAACGGACGCCTTCTGCTGCCTTGCATGCCCGCACGAACATCCGTCGGTCAAACAATCGACAACGTTAACAGAGGGTTACTATCGCCTGCGAGGGGCGAGGTCCACCGCCTGGGGCCGGCCGGCTGCGCTAAAGCCGGGATAACCTTAACCGGACAACCAACCTTGCGCGCAGTAGCAACCATCCCGGTGGCCGCGGGTTGATAGGGTCCCGCGCCTATAGGCCGCGGCCGGTCGATGCGAGCACGTCACATCGCTGCAGGCGGCTGGTGCTAGGGTCAGTTCAAGGGGCGCGACGGTCATCCAACAGGAGAACGACCATGAGCGATGAAGGGCGCGACCATTTCGAGATTCCAAAGGACATGCGGTCGATGGCGGAGGCGAGCTTCGAGCAGGCGCGCCAGACCTTCGAGAAGTTTTTGACCAACGCGCAGGCTGCCGCCGGCTCGCTGGAAGAACGCGGCGAGACGGTGCGGGCCGGCGCCAAGGACATCAGCGCCAAGGCGCTCGCCTATGCCGAGAAGAACGTGCAGTCGTCGCTGGACTACGCGCAATCGCTGCTGCAAGCCAAGGATCTCACCGAGGTGATGCGGCTGCACAGCGCCTATGTGCAGAGCCAGATGCGCACGCTGGCCGAGCAGGCGAGCGAGATGGGCCAGATCGTCGGCCGCGCGGCGATGGATGCGGCGAAGCCCAAGAACTAGCCGGGGCAACCGCAGGTAGCCGGGACCCGTCTGCCCGGCGCACGCGGCAATGCACGCCAATACGTTGCATTGCACAAAATTGACACGATGTACGTGTTAAATGGGGAATGCCGGACCTCCGGCGCCCCCAGACCCTGAGTGACCTTCGTTCGAAGTACCTAGCTCCTGCCGCCGGCGCGCGGCCTGGAACGAGTATCGCCATACCTCAGTCGCCAAGGACATCCCCGATGCCGAACGCCTCCGATCCCTTCTCTGCCTCCGTCATTCCCTTCGAAGTTCCCGAGCAGGTCCGCGCCTTCGCCGAGAAAGGCGTTTCGCAGGCCCGCGACAACTACGCCAAGTTCAAGGATGCCGCCGAACAGCACAACGGCACCATCGAGGCGGTGTTCACCCGCGCCAGCAAGGGCACGAGCGAGTATTCCGCCAAGCTCGTCGAGTTCTTCAAGGCCAACACCACCGCTTCGCTCGATTTCGCCCAGGAGCTGTTCGGCGTGAAGTCGCCGGCGGAAGCGCTGGAGCTGTGGACTGCGCATACGCGCAAGCAGTTCGAGACCCTCTCGGCCCAGGCCAAGGAGCTCGCCGAGCTGTCCCAGCGGGTCGCGTCGGAAACCGTCGAGCCGATCAAGGAAAGCGCCTCGAAGTACTACAAGCCGGCCGCCTGATCCTTGAAGCTTCCGCCCCTTGCGAAACCCGGGCGCTGCGCCCGGGTTTTTGCGTTGAGGAGTCCGCCGACAAGAGGCTGATCGGCCTTGCCAAAGGCGGCCGTTGCACCTAGTTTCCGGCCCGTTCGGCCCCCCCCTTTTGCGCGGGGCTTCGAGGGATGCAGTTGTAGCTCAGTTGGTTAGAGCGCCTGTCTGTGGAACAGGAGGTCGGTGGTTCGAGCCCACCCAACTGTACCACCAAATCAAATCAATAATTTAGTGTACGCCTGCGCTCTCCTCGAAGCCGCTCATGCAGGATTCCAGCGCGATCAGCGGCTCTCATCGGCCTTTCCGCCGTCCAGCGCCGGATGCTCCGCGTCGCTCGGCTGCTTGCTCAATTGCTCCAGCAGCGCGCGCATCGCCTCGATCTGCGTGCCGAAGCCGGCCCAGTCGCCCGCCTTCAGGCGCTCCATCGCCTGACTGTAGTGATCGAGGGCCTGCCGGGCAGGGCCCGCGAGCGGCGTTTTCGTCGCCGCGCTGGGCGCGGTCGGCGTGACGCCCGGTTCGGGGAAGAGCGCCGACAGCGCCTCGGCCAGCGTCTCCTTCATGACCACCTTTTCCCCATAGGCCGCGATCACCCGTTTCAGCTCCGGCAGGTGCCCGTATTCGGCGCGCAGGTAGAGCGGCGTGACATAGAGGATCGCGTTCTCGATCGGAATCACGAGCAGGTTCGCGCCGCGGATCACCCGCGATCCCATCTGATTCCACAGCGTGATCTGTTGCGAAATCTCGGTGGTCTGGTTGATCCGCGCCTCGATCTGGAACGGACCATAGATCAGCCTGTCCTTGGGAAATTCGTAGACGATCAGCTTGCCGTAGTCGGGCGGATCGCAGCGCGCGGCGAGCCACGCGATCATGTTGTCGCGGCGGCTCGGCACCATCGGAACCATGAGAAAGAACTCGGCCTGCGGCTCGCCCGGCAGCCGCATGATGATGTAGTAGGGCGCCATCATCGCGATGCCGTCGCTGCCCGGCTGGCGCGGAAACTGCCAGAGGTCCTCGCGATTGTAGAAAACCTCGGCCGCTTCCATGTGATAGGTCTGATAGATCCGCGCCTGGATCAAGAACAGGTCCTCCGGATAGCGGATGTGCTTCTGCAGGTCCGCCGGCATTGCGGCGAACGGCTTGAACAGGCCGGGGAAGATCCGCCCGTAGGTCGCCGCGATCGGATCGGTGGGGTCCGCCAGATAGAACGCGACGGTGCCGTTATAGGCGTCGATCAGGATCTTCACGGAATTGCGGATGTAGTTGAGGTCGAGATCCTGCGCCGGCTGCGCGGAAGGAAAATATGAGCTCGTCGTGTAGGCGTCCTGGATCCAGAACAGCCGGCCGTCGCTGATGACCAGATAGGGGTCGTGATCGAGCGTCAGAAACGGAGCGATGGTGCGCACGCGTTCCCGGATATTGCGACGGATCATGATGCGGCTGTCGCTCGCGATGTAGTCGGTGAGAAGCAGGTTCACGTCGTTGAAGTACTGGGCGAACAGCATTCTCCGCAAAAGGCTGCCGACCGGGACGCCGCCGCTGCCGCCGTAGGCCGCGTAGACGTTGTCCTGCCCTTTCGGGTAGTCGAACTCCGGAACCGTGCCCTTGACGATGACGTATGTGTTGCTCTCCTCGCCATAATAGACGCGCGGCTCGCGGATCGCGGGGCCTCCGTCCGCGACGGGGGGAATGTCGCGCAGGTAGAAGTAGGGCAGTCCCTCGATGGTCTTGCGGGTCACCGGGCTCATGACCGCGCCGCTGCCGTGGGTGAACAGCACGTGGCGGTTGACCCATGTCTGGGCGTTGGACGGCAGCAGCGAAGGCTGCAGCTCGCGGGCCGACAGCATCACGCTCTGATAGGCGCCGTCGAGCCAGTAGCGATCGACGTCGAGGTCATGGAATTTGTAATAGGTCCGGATCTCCTGAAGCTGCGCATAGGTGTCGTACAGCGGCAGCCAGTCCCACAGCCTGATGTTGTCGATCGTCGCCTTGTTGGCCTGCAGCGTCCGGAAGGTCAGGGTCTGTTCGGCGGCAAACGGCTTGGCGACGATCCGGTCGAGATCATAGGCCTGCCGGGTCAGCGCGATGTTGCGCTCGATATACGGCTTCTCCAGCTGCAGCTCGCTCGGCTTGACGAAGATCTGGCGAAACAGCGCGGGAACGATGCCGGACAGCACGAAGGCGCTGCCGAACACGAGCAGGATCGCGGCCGCCGGAAGCAGGTAGCCTCGCGCGCCCAGGTTCGCCCAGGCGGCAACCGCGGCGAGGATTGAAAGCCCGATCAGCAGCCACAGCACCGGAAGCTGCACGTGGATGTCCGTGTAGCTGGCGCCGACGACGACGCCATTGTCGCCGTAGAGCAGCAGATAGCGATCGAGACCGTACGACCAGGCCTTTACGGCGAACAACAGACCGAGCAGCGCCGAGCCGTGAGCGAGCGCCACGGGAGACATCGATCGCTGATGCGGGCCGTATTCGATGTCGCCATGCCACCAGTAGACCGCGCCCGCGAACAGCGCGCTCAGAACCAGCGTGAACAGCATCCAGTTCTTGATCTGGACATAGACGGGCAGCGAGAACAGGTAGAAGCCGATGTCCTTGCCGTAGAGCGGATCGGTTGAACCGTAGGGCACCTGATAGATGTAGCGCAGCAGGGTTGCCCAGTCGCCGGCTTCGCGCGCGGCCACCAGCACCGCGAGCAGCACCGCGGTGCCGGCGACCAGGCGTGACAATGTCCGTTGCTCGCGCGCAACCGCGAATGGATCGGGCCGCTTCCCCCCGGGGGCGGTGACAGGCGGCATCGACGGCGGTCGGGCGAAGCGTACCGCGAGCCATCCGTTCAACCACAGGACCGCGGCCGTTGCGGCGAAAACGGCGGCGAAGATCGCCGCTTCGGCGCCCAGGCTTGTCCAGAAGACCTGGAGATAGCCGACCGCGGAAAACCAGAGCCAGTCGACCAGGATTTCGCCGGCTATCCTGGCCAGCCACAGCAAGATGATGATGACGATGATTGCAGCAACAACCCACCGTGCCAGGGCGCTTCGCCCCGGGACCTGCCGTTCGGGTCCGGTAATCCCGATCGTCATGATCTGATCCTAGCACAAGCGGGCAGCGTCCACTTGCAATATTCGCGGTCGCTGAAGGCCGTGCTGGCGCTGTTCGCTCCCGGCCGGAAACGCACGCCCTCATCGCGGCCGTCGCGACCGCCTGCGGCGCTCATGTTGCAGATGATCGGCGCGGCCGAAGCTTCGCGCCTGCGGGATCGTCTCCGGAAGGGAACGTCGCATCGAGGTCGGCTTCGCCTGACAAGTGGTCAACAGTTTCGTTGTTTCCGGCGCGGCTTTCTGTCGCCGGCTGCTTGCGAATCCCTCGCCCTTCACCCAGAATTCCCTGAAATAATGGGGTGGGGGCAGCGATGTCGGCGATCTCTTCGGGAAAGCTTCAGCTCGGCCTTTTGGCGCTCGCGCTTGCGATCGCGATGCATCCGACGCCGGGCGCGGCCTATAGCCAGGAGGAGCAGCAGGCCTGCACGGGCGACGCGTTTCGCCTGTGCGGTTCGGAAATTCCCGATGTCGATCGCATCACCGCCTGCATGATCCGCCGCAAGGCCGAACTGTCGCCGCCCTGCGCCGCGTTCTTCCGCTCGCCACGCCGGCCGGACGGCGCGGCCGCGGGCGAGCCTGCCAGCATCAGGCCGGCCGCCGCGCACAAGCCGACATTCAGGGCGCGCAAGAAGCGGCGCGCGCATCCGGAAGAGACTTAAGCCGCGGCCTCGATCGCTGCGCGACCGATTGGCGCGCGCCGCAAAGCGGACTCGGTTTGTTCGCAGCCGCTGCCTTTTTGTGGTGCGGAGCTGATTGGCGCGTGCTCGGACTGGTTGCGCGGTTGCGACGTGGAGCGCTGATCGCAGCGAACGATCGTCAACCCTGTCAAAGGCCCTTTGTGAGGCACCTCACGCAGCGGTTGCAACACCACAGTGTGACTCAAAAGCCCAGGTTTCGCCGAATCGGTGGCGTCTTCATGAACAGTGGGTAAATTTTTCTTTCGCGAATCACCGCGTTGATTCATTTTCAGCTTCTGGGGTCAATCTGGAGGCCGACGTATGAACGTCATTGTTTTCGCTTCGCGTAAGGGAGGCTCAGGAAAAAGCACCCTGGCCGCCCATCTCGCCGCGCAGATCAAGGCAACCAAGCCTGTTCTGCTTGTTGACGCGGATCCGCAGGGGTCCTTGACGCTCTGGCACAAGTTGCGCGGCACCAACGAGCCGCCAATCAAGGCCGCCGTCAATTCGGTCAGCGGCATCATCGCGAATGCCAGGCGCGACGGCGTCGAGTGGGTTCTGATCGACACGCCGCCGAACCTGTCGGCCGTCGTCGACGACTCGATCAAGAACGCAACGATGGTCATCATCCCGGCGCGCCCGGGCGTGTTCGACGTCAACGCGGTGCAGGAAACCATCCAGATGTGCCGCGCCGCGCGCAAGCCCTACGCGGTCGTGCTCAACGGCGCACCGGCGCGCCGTGACGACGCGGAAAGCCCGATCGTGACGATTGCGCGCGAGGCGCTGGCGAAATTCCGCGCACCGGTCTGGGGCGGACAGATCACCAACCGCGCCGATCTCCTGATGGCGCTCGGTCATGGCGAAGGCGCGCGGGAATATTATGCCGAGGGCCGCGCTGCGGCCGAGATCGCAAGGTTGTGGGCCGCGATCGAGCGCTCGGTGAAAGCGATCCGCGGCACTGCCTCCGCCAGCGGCGCGATGCACAAGCAGGCGGCGTAGTCGCAAGCTTTCGATGTCCTCCAGAAGAAACGCGCAGAGCACCTGCTTTGCGTGTTTTTTCTTTTCTAGCCAGCCGCGACGGCGCGGCGTCACGCCACCATCAGCATGTAGAACACGATCACCGGCGACAGGAACAGGATGGCCGACCAGATGCCGATCGCCCAGAGGATGTCCTCGGTGGTGAAGCCCTGCTGTTCGGGAATTGGATTGATGGCCGGACTGGTGACCGGACTGACTTGAGTATCCACGACGCCCCCCGCAATTCTTGCTTTGTTGTGGGCTAGTGTCCCGCTTCCGAAGTTCGCATTATTCCGCGGCTCTCTCGTTTGCGAACTTCGGAAGCGAAGGACACCAGCAACTTATTATCCAGTGTGGCTTTGGTTCAGAAGTCCGCATGACAAACTCGCTGCGACAATGATGCGGACTTCTGAACCGCCGCACTGCTCAATACGCGAAAGCTTTTAAGAAGCCGGTCGCGAATTCGCTCGGATTTGACCGCAGGCACTACCGCCGATTAACCACCGGCAGCGCCGCTTTGCCGTTTGCTAACCATCGCACGCGCGAAGGCCGCGCGTGACGGCTCAGCTTGCGAGCGAGTGGAACACGAACACCGGCGCGAAGCCGAGCAGCGTCGCCCAGAAGGTGAACGACGCGATCATGAGAAGTTCCTGCAGGCGCTCGTCGCGCGCGCGTCGGATCGTTGTGGTGGCCATGGTTTCTCCCCCCGTCTTTTGCCAGCGGGAGAATCCATACGCGGAAAATTCTAAAGTTTATTCTCGGGCCGTCAGACGCAGTTGAGCCGATCGGCTCACCTGGCGTTAACCAGCCGCGATCGTTGCCCGCGCGCGCGAGCGTCGCGCGATCTCGGCATCGAGCCGCGCGGCGAGCTCGGGGCCGACGCTGACCATCGGCAGGCGCACCTCGGCGCTGTCGATCAGCCCGATCCGCGCCAGCCAGTGCTTGGCGGGCGCCGGGCTCGGCTCGGCAAACAACAGCCGCGTCAATTCGGCGACCGATTGCCAGCGCGCCAGCGCCGCCTCCGCTTCGCCGGCTGCGAGATGCGTTCGCACCGCGGCAAAGCTTTCGGTCTCGACATGGGCCGACAGCAGGATCGCGCCGTCGGCGCCATCAGTGAGCGCGTCGAAATAATGCGCGTCCTCGCCGGTCAGCACGCGGAAGCCGGCCGGTCGCGTCCGCATGAACTCGACCGACTGCGCGCGGTCGGTGCCGCAATCCTTCATGCCGACGATGTTGGGATGCTCGGCCAGCGCAAGCAGCGTCTCGTTGGCGAGGCCGACGCCGCTGCGATAGGGAATGTTGTAGAGCACAATCGGCCATGAGGCGTGATCGGCAAGCCTGGTGAAATGATCGAGCAGGCCGCGCTGCGAAGGCCGCACGTAATAGGGCGACGAGATCAGGTAGCCGTCGATCGGCCATGCCGCGGTGTCGTCGAGCGTGCCGCACAATCTGTGCGTTGCGGCGCCCGCAAGTCCGAGGCAAAGCGGAAGATGGCGGCTGATGGCAGCAAGCTCGGCACGCACGGTGTCGACCAGCCGCTCCAGTTCCGTCATCTCCAGCGCCAGGCCCTCGCCTGATGTCGCTGCCAGCACCAGCCCGTCGATCGGGCGGGCTGCATAATGTCTGACCAGCCGTTGCAGCGATGGCTGGTCGAGTTCCCCGTCGCGAAACGGGGTCACCAGCGGCAGCCACAGGCCCCGCAATTGGGTTCGAAGATCAGTCATGGTCCATCTCCTTTGGTGGTGGGGTACCGGAGGTGGACAGCAAAAAGCCCCGACCTCGCGGCGGGGCTTCAGAAGGCAGCGGCTGAAGAATAATTTTATCGCGCGCGCCGATCCGAGGTCCCCGAACGGGGACCTTTTTTCAACGAGGCACGGCGCGACTTCATGATCATGCTAAGAAGATGCGGGAACAGGGCTGCGCTGTCAACGGATGGTTGCGCAGGATTTCGGGCACGAAAAAAAGCCGGGCTCCAAAGAGCCCGGCTTAAGGTATTGGCCACGTGAGGCCGACACAATCACCTTCCAAGAGGGATTACTGAACTTCCGCGCCACTGGAGGAGGGGGACAAATGCGCAACGCGAACGCTCAGCGTGGAAGTATTATGATCCCCGTCGGCGTCCCGCAGCAACCGCCCGCGCCGCATGTCAGTCATGCGCAAAGCAGGTGTGGGAGTCCGGAAATTCTCCAGTTGCTTACGGCGACGGCGCCTTCAGAATTTCTGCACCAAGCCGCACGAGAATCACGGGATTTCTGCTGCAACGAAGAGAACTTCCGAGCCGCCACACTGGTGCAGTGGATTTGAACTGCACTGCAAACCCGCACTTTCTGGTGATCCTTTGATATCCAACATTCGCAAACATGCCGCTCAAGACGGGATGCGAATGTCAGAATCGGACCACTAAAGCGCGATGAGGTCAGATTGAATCGTCATCGCGCTTTAGGTTCTTGATGAGCATGATCTCCGCGCAAACGCGTTCCGCGTTTGTCGCGAGGGAAAACCGCTGCACACTTTTCCGGATCATGCTCTAGGCCGGCCAGCGCTGCGCCTTGCTCACCACGAAGTCGCGGAAAACCTGCACGCGGGCTACCGTCTTCAGCTCTTCCGGATAGACGAAATAGGTGTCGAGCTGGATCGAATCTGATTCGCCGAACAGCTGCACGAGCCGGCTGTTGTCTTCAACCAGATAGTCCGGCAGCGCTGCGATTCCGAGGCCCTGCTGGCAGGCGCGCACGAGTCCGAGAATGTTGTTGACCTTGAAGTAGGCCTCGCGCGGACCGCTTCCGTTGCGCCCGGCTTCGATCAGCCAGTTGCGATTCTGCAAATGCGGCGCGACCTGGTTGTCGCTCAGCATGATGATGCGGTGCGTGTCGAGTTCGTCGAGCGTGCGCGGCGTGCCGAAGCGCTTGATGTAGTCCGGCGAGCAATAGGCGTGAAAGCCCATCGCGAACAGCTTGCGCTGGATCAGGTCGGGCTGCGTCGGCTTGCGGGTGCGGATCGCGACATCCGCTTCGCGCATCGACAGGTCGAGCTCCTCGTCGGTGACGATCAGCGAAATCCGGATCTCCGGATAGAGCGAGGTGAACTCGCCGAGCCGCGGAATCAGCCAGTTGATGCCGACGCCCGGAGTGGTGGTGATCTTGAGGTCGCCGCTCGGCCGCTCGCGGCTGTCGGTGAGCTTGGCGCGCGCCGCCTGCAACTGCATGAAGACGTCATGGGCGGTGCGAAACAGCAGGTCGCCCTGCTCGGTGAGGATGAGGCCGCGCGCGTGGCGGTGGAACAGCGAGACCGACAACTCCTGCTCGAGCGCCGACACCTGGCGGGAAACGGCCGATTGCGACAGGCCGAGCTGCTCGCCGGCATGCGTGAAGCTGCCGGCTTCCGCGGCCGCGTGAAACACCTTCAGCTTGTCCCAGTCCATGTCGGTAAAACCGTCGCGATTTCGAGTATTAGCCATGGTCATTCAGCCGCTGCGCGCTCGCTGGCGCGTAAAGCAAGGAAACGCTCGGCCTCCAGCGCCGCCATGCAGCCGAGGCCGGCGGCGGTCACCGCCTGGCGGTAGGTTTCGTCGGCCACATCGCCCGCGGCGAACAGGCCTGGCACCGAGGTCGCGGTCGAGTTCGGCGCCACCTCGACATAACCGGACGGTTTCAGCTTGAGCTGGCCGGCCACGAGGTCGGTCGCCGGCGCATGCCCGATGGCGACGAAGACGCCGTCGGCTGGAATCTGCGTGGTTGCGCCGGATTTGACGTTCTTGAGCCGGACATGGGTGACCTTGGCCGGCTTGTCCTCGCCGGTGATCTCGTCGATCAGGCTGTTCCAGATCACCTTGATCTTGGGGTTCTTGAACAGGCGGTCCTGCAAAATGCGCTCGGCGCGGAAATGGTCGCGGCGATGCACCAGCGTGACCTTGGAGGCGAAATTGGTGAGAAACAGGGCTTCCTCGACCGCGGTGTTGCCGCCGCCGACCACTACGACTTCCTTGCCGCGATAGAAGAAGCCGTCGCAGGTGGCGCAGGCGGAGACGCCAAAGCCCTTGAATTTCTCTTCGGACGGCAGGCCGAGCCAGCGCGCCTGCGCGCCGGTGGCGAGCACCACGGTCTCGGCGAGGTAGACATCGCCGGAGTCGCAGGTCAGGCGGAACGGCCGCTGCGACAGCTCAAGCCTGGTCACGAGATCGGTGACGATCTTGGTCCCGACATGGGCGGCCTGCTTCTCCATCTGCTCCATCAGCCAGGGGCCCTGGATGACGTCGGCGAAGCCCGGATAGTTCTCCACGTCGGTGGTGATGGTCAGCTGCCCGCCCGGCTGGATGCCCTGGATCAGGATCGGCTCCAGCATTGCCCGCGCTGCATAGATCGCCGCGGTATAGCCGGCCGGGCCGGAACCGATGATGACGACCTTGGCGTGAATAGGGGCAGGCATGGGCAGGTCCCTCTCTTGGGGAGTTGGTCAAGGCTTGAGCATGAGGCCCGGGGGAGTCATCGCGGCGGTGCCGCAAGTAGCCCTCCAAATTTAAGCCTTCTGCCGAGCCATGCAAGAATTGCAATCCATATCGGCAGTTTTTCCCTTCAATTCCGGGAAATGGGCGTGGGTGGCGCGCAATAAAATTGCGCAATGGCACCCGCCTGAGCTAAAGAGTTGCCACTCCTTTCCCCGCGCTGCCGCAAGAGCTGGAACCCGAATTCACGTGTCGAAGAACCTTGACGAGATCGACCTCAAAATCCTGAGCGAAATCCAGGCCGATGGCCGAATCACCAATGTCGAGCTGGCCAAACGCGTCGGCATCTCCCCGCCGCCCTGCCTGCGCCGGGTCCGGACGCTGGAGGAGGAGGGCTACATCCAGGGCTATCGCGGCCTGCTGGACCCGCGCCGGCTCGGTTTCGACGTCACGGTGTTCGCCTCCGTGCATCTGTCGAGCCAGGCGGAGGCGGACCTGCGCGCGTTCGAGGAATTCGTGCGTGGCGAGCCGCTGGTGCGCGAATGCTGGATGCTGTCGGGCGAAGTCGACTTCATCCTGAAATGCGTGGCGCCTGACATGGCGACGTTCCAGGATTTCGTCACCCATCTCACCGCGGCACCCCACGTGCGCAACGTGCGAACGTCATTGGTGCTGCACAATTCGAAATACGAGGCGGCGGTGCCGCTCGAGCTCAAGGGGCGCGAATAGGCGCCGTCATTCTCCACGCAAGCGCGCAACGCTTGCCGCCGCGCGCAAGCGCGTAGTGCTGAGAGCGCGAATGAAGTGAGCGAAATCCCGAAATTCCGGGTCTGGTGCTGACGCACCAGCCCGGGATGACGCTTCGCGTCAGCTCTTCTTGCCCATCGCCGCATCGACGCTGATCGGCCCGCCGCCGGCCGTCGCGATATAAAGGCAGGCAAAGCACAGCGCGATGGCCAAGCTGCCGCCGTTGTTGAGGGGATGAAGCACCGGCTCCCCGGTCTTGAACATGTGGCCGAGGAAATAGGCGAACGCCATTTCACCCGACAGGATGAAGGCGACCTGCCGCGTGAACAGGCCGGCCATCAGCAGCGCGCCGAACACGAGCTCGATCCATGCGGCTGCCTGGATCAGCGGAGGAATATTGGCGAAATAGGCCAGCACCGGAATCTTGAAGATCTTGGCGACGCCAAACTGAAACAGCAATAGCCCCGTGATGAAGCGAAGCAGGCTGAGCGCCGCCGGCTGCCATTTGGAAAACATCTGGTCCATGTCGTAATCCCCTCTCTGACACGTGAAGAATCGCTACCAATGCACGACGGCATCGGCTCGAGCAGCCGGCGCGGCCTGGCGCTTTTACGCAAGCGCGGTTTCCTTGAGGAAACCACCACCCCCATTTCGCTCGGACATGCTGTAACGCAATCGCGGACATCCGTCACCGGCGCGGATGATCAACACCCACCGCTTTGAATCATTCCGCGGGCCCAGTGGTCCGACGCCAACATTCGCATTCCCTTTGTGGCAGGCACGTTTGCGAATGTCGGCGTCAAAGGACCACTCGCAAATATAAGATTCTAGTGGAGTTTTGGATTTGACATTCGCTTTCGGAATTCGCGGCTGGATGACGAGCGAATGTCAAATCCACTCCACTAGCGCGATTGGCGGAGAACCGTGATTGCGGCGCAACAAAAAGGCCGCGCTTCGCAGCGCGGCTTTCCAGTCTCTCGGGATGGTCGCAGCGGACGATCAGATCCACTCGACCTTGGTAATTTCGTAGGCCTTCGGCCCGCCCGGCGCCATGACCTCCACGGTCGCGCCCTTTTTCTTGCCGATCAGCGCGCGCGCCAGCGGCGAGGTGATGGAGATGCGGCCCTTCTTGGCATCGGCTTCGACCTCGCCGACGATCTGCCAGACCGCCTTCTTGTCGGTGTCCTCATCGACCAGGGTCACGGTGGCGCCGAACTTGATGGTGTCGCCGGAGAGCTTGGTGATGTCGATCACGTCGGCGCGCGCGAGCTTGTCCTCAATCTCGGCGATACGGCCTTCATTATGCGACTGCTCTTCCTTGGCCGCGTGATATTCCGCGTTCTCAGAAAGGTCGCCATGCGAGCGCGCCTCGGCGATATGCTCGATGATGCGCGGACGCTCCACCGACTGGCGCTTCTTCAACTCGTCCTCGAGCGCGGCATATCCGATCGAGGTCATCGGAACCTTTTCCATCATCGCTTCTCGTCCTTCAATCGCGCGGGCCGCCAAGGCCTGGTCCGCACGCAATGTCTTCCAGCCTAGGCTTTCGCGGCTGCGAACACAGCCCTTGAGCCTATCAATTTTCAGCCCTGCGGGAGGGCCGATTCAACATCCATGCTGGTGGAGCGGATTTGGCATTCGCAAGGAACTTGCCGCGCATTCGCGATGCGAATGCCAAATCCAACACTCCACCAGAACCTGACATTTTCCAGTGGTCCTTTGATTCCAGCATTCGCAAAGACGCCTGCCGAGGCGGGACGCGAATGTTAGAACCGGACCACTGGCGGTGGGTTCCAGCCGACGGGCTTGATTCTCAATCATTTAGCGGGCTCGACGGCCCGCTAATGATCAATCTTCAGAAAAATAGCTCTGCAGCGTGCGTACCTCAAGGTCTCCGTCCCTGTAGGCGCGGATGCCTTGGGCTGCGGCCACGGCACCTGAAAGAGTGGTGTAATACGGCACTTTATGCAAGAGGGCAGCACGCCGCAGTGAACGGCTGTCGGCGAGCGCCTGCGGGCCCTCGGTGGTGTTGAAGACGAGCTGGACGTCGCCATTGGTGATGGCGTCGACGATATGCGGCCGGCCCTCCAGCACCTTGTTGACCTTGTCGGTCGGCACGCCGCAGTCGGCGAGGAAGCGCTGGGTGCCCGAGGTCGCCATCACCTTGAAGCCGAGCGCGTAGAGCAGCCGCACCGCGTCCGTGACGCGGTTCTTGTCGCTATCGCGCACCGAGACGAACACGGTGCCCTTGCGCGGCACGCGCGTGCCGCCGCCGAGCTGGCTTTTCGCGAATGCGACCTCGAAGGAGCGGTCGATGCCCATCACCTCGCCGGTCGAGCGCATCTCCGGACCGAGCACGGTGTCGACGCCAGGGAAGCGCGCGAACGGGAAGACGGATTCCTTGACGCCGACATGGCCGAGCTTCTTCTTCTTCAGGCCGAAATCGGCGAGCTTCTCGCCGGCCATGATCCTGGCCGCGATCTTGGCGACCGGCGTGCCGACCACCTTGGCGACGAACGGCACGGTGCGCGAGGCGCGCGGGTTGACCTCGAGCACGTAGATATCGCCGTCCTTGATCGCGTACTGCACGTTCATCAGCCCGATCACGTCGAGCCCGAGCGCCAGTTCACGCGTCTGCCGCTCGAGCTCGGCGATGGTTGCGGCGTCGAGCGAATGCGGCGGCAGCGAGCAGGCGGAATCGCCGGAATGGATGCCGGCCTCCTCGATATGCTCCATGATGCCGACCACGAAGGTGTCCTGGCCGTCGCAGAGGCAGTCGACGTCGATCTCGGTGGCGTCGGACAGATAGCGGTCGAACAGCAGCGGGTTCTTGCCGAGCACGGTGTTGATCTGCCCGGTCTTGTCGTTCGGATAGCGCGCCTTGACGTCGGCCGGCACCAGCTCCGGCAGCGTGCCGAGCAGGTAATCGGAGAGCTGGTTGTCCTCGCGGATGATCTGCATGGCGCGGCCGCCAAGCACGTAGGACGGGCGCACCACCAGCGGCAGGCCGAGATCGGCGGCGACCAGTCGCGCCTGCTCGACCGAATAGGCGATGCCGTTCTTGGGCTGCTTCAGATGCAGCTTGTCGAGCACGCGCTTGAAGCGGTCGCGGTCTTCGGCGAGATCGATGGCGTCGGGCGAGGTGCCGAGGATCGGCACATCGGCGGCCTGCAGCGCGTGCGCAAGCTTGAGCGGGGTCTGGCCGCCGAACTGCACGATCACGCCGTGCAGCGTGCCGTTCCGCCGTTCGTTGTCGATGATCTCCAGCACGTCCTCGGCGGTGAGCGGCTCGAAATACAGCCGGTCGGCGGTGTCGTAGTCGGTCGACACCGTCTCCGGGTTGCAGTTGATCATGATGCTCTCATAGCCGGCGTCGTGCAGCGCGAAGCAGGCATGGCAGCAGCAATAATCGAACTCGATGCCCTGGCCGATCCGGTTCGGTCCGCCGCCGAGGATGATGATCTTGTTCTTGTCCGAGGGCGCGCTCTCGTCAACCGGGGGACCTGCGAACGGGGACTCGTAGCTCGAATACATGTAGGCGGTGGGGGAGGCGAACTCCGCGGCGCAGGTGTCGATGCGCTTGAACACCGGGCGCACGCCGAGCGCGTGGCGCTTCGCGGTGACCTCGGCCTCCGTGGTCTCGGAGAGCACCGCGAGCCGCGCGTCGGAAAAGCCCATCGCCTTGAGCTGCCGCATCCCGAACGCGTTGCCCGGCAGGCCGTGCCGCCGGACCTTCTGCTCGATCTCGACGATGCCGCGCATCTCGGCGAGGAACCAGGGATCGATCTTGCAGGAATTGAAGATGTCCTCGTTCGACCAGCCGAGCCGCATCGCCTGCGCGACCTGCAGGATGCGATTCGGCGTCGGTGTGCCGAGCGCCGCGCGGATCGCGTTCTTGTCGTCGCCGCGCCCCAGCCCCTCGATGTCGATCTCGTCGAGGCCGGTCAGGCCGGTCTCCAGCCCGCGCAGCGCCTTCTGCAGGCTTTCCTGGAAGGTGCGGCCGATCGCCATCACCTCGCCGACCGACTTCATCGAGGTGGTCAGCGTGGTGGAGGCGCCGGGGAATTTCTCGAACGCGAAGCGCGGGATCTTCGTCACCACGTAGTCGATGGTCGGCTCGAACGAGGCCGGCGTCGCGCCGCCGGTGATGTCGTTGGCGATCTCGTCGAGCGTGTAGCCGACCGCGAGCTTGGCTGCGACCTTGGCGATCGGAAAGCCTGTCGCTTTCGAGGCGAGCGCGGACGAGCGCGACACCCGCGGGTTCATCTCGATCACCACCATGCGGCCGTCGGCGGGGTTGACGCCGAACTGCACGTTGGAGCCGCCGGTCTCCACCCCGATCTCGCGCAGCACCGCGAGCGAGGCGTCGCGCATGATCTGGTATTCCTTGTCGGTCAAGGTCAGCGCCGGCGCCACGGTGATGGAATCGCCGGTGTGCACGCCCATCGGATCGAGGTTCTCGATCGAGCAGACGATGATGCAATTGTCCTTCTTGTCGCGCACCACCTCCATCTCGAACTCTTTCCAGCCGAGAACGGATTCCTCGATCAGCACCTCGTTGGTGGGGGAGGCGTCGAGCCCGCGCTCGACAATGTCGAGGAATTCCTCTTTGTTGTAGGCGATGCCGCCGCCGGTGCCGCCCATGGTGAAGGAGGGGCGGATGATTGCGGGCAGGCCGATCTCGGAGAGCGCCATCAGCGCTTCGGCGAGCGCCTGCTGCTGGTAGCGCTTGCGCCGCTCGTTCTCGCCGAGCGTCCATTGCCGCTCGAACTCTTCGAGCGCGCTGCCCGACAGCTTCTCGTGGTCGGCGAGATACCGGTCGCGGTCGGACTTCTTCAGGCCTGATGCGTTGGCGAGCCGCGACTTCGGCGTCTGCAGGCCGATCTTTTCCATGGCGTTGCGGAAAAGCTGGCGGTCCTCGGCCTTGTCGATCGCGTCGGCGGTGGCGCCGATCATCTCGACGTCGAACTTGGCAAGCGTGCCCTGGCGGCGCAGCGACAGCGCGCAGTTGAGCGCGGTCTGTCCGCCCATGGTCGGCAGCAGCGCGAAGCCGCCGGGAACGACATGGCGTTCCTTCTCGATGATCTTGGCGACGATGTCGGGCGTGATCGGCTCGAGATAGGTCGCATCAGCCAATTCCGGATCGGTCATGATGGTCGCCGGATTGGAATTGACCAGGACGACGCGGTAGCCCTCCTCCTTCAGCGCCTTCACCGCCTGGGTGCCCGAATAGTCGAATTCGCAGGCCTGGCCGATCACGATGGGACCGGCGCCGATGATCAGGATGGTGGAGATATCGGTTCGTTTGGGCATCAAGTCTCGCGGGTGGAAATCGGGCACAAAAAAAGGGCGCGCCTGCCGCGCGTCCCCTTGAGCTACAGCGTGAGGGTTTCCCTCGCGCGCGGGTGGTCTTTAGACCAGATTTCGCAGCCGCGAAAGGGTTTTAGGGGCCCCATCAACCGGCATTTTGGCGCTTTAGGGCGCGAGCAGCCCGGATCGAGCCCGGCTTTGCCCACACAGTGCGTCGAGGATTCGCGCAAACGCGCTCTTGGAGGCTATGCCGCGGCAGCCTTCGCGAAATGGGGCCCGGCGGGCCGAAGCAGGCGAAGCCAGCGAAGGCTGGAGGCCCGGCCTGGACTTGAACCAGGAAAAAGGGCGTTGCACCGCCCCCGCGTTGAGCATTCCGCCACCGGGCCGGGGCCGATCATGGCCGATCACACGCCGCGCGGCCATGCTTGACGGCGATTAACCCTAACAAAGCAGCTCAAAACGCATGCCGCGCCACGAAGGTCATGCGCGAGGGGTTGTGACCGATGTTGAAGGGGGCCCGCGAAGCGGTGAATCCTGCTTTCGCTAGTTTGGCCTTGATATCGGCTTCGCTGTAGCGCTGCAGGCCGATGCGCGAGCGCAATTGCCGATAATCGGAAAGCGCGGTGGAGATCAGTCCCTTCAGCGCGTCCTTCAGAAAGCCGTGGCGGGCGCCAAAGCGCAGCAGTGCGAACACGTCGGTGAGCATGCCGACCTCGGGCCGCAGGATGTCGCCGAGGACGAGGCGTCCCGACGGCTTGAGCAGCCGCTTCATCACGGCCAGCGCCGCGTCGAATTCGGCTGCCGTCATGTACTGGACGACCGAGTTCATGACGACCAGATCAAGCGAATCCGGCTGCATCTTGCGCACGTCGTCCAGCGAGCGCACCCGGATCTTGGTGTTGGGGGCAAAGCGGGCGATCAGCCGCCCGCGCACGCCAGGCGCAGGCTCCGCCAGGAACAGCTTGCCGCAAGCCTCCGCGACCCGGGCGGCCGACAGCGCCTCGCCGCACGCATAGTCGAGCACGGTGGCCTCGGGGGAGGAGATGTAGCCGATAATGTCGCGCGCGATGATCTCGAAATGCAGGTCGCGATGGCGCTTGCTCACATAAATCGTATGCGTGGAATCGTAATAATCGATCCATTCGTCCATGACGTGGAGGGTCCGGAAAAAGTGGGGGGTTCCGGCTCAGGAACCGGTCCCCAGAACAGGCGTTAACGGGCAGGGGCACCCTGTCCATCGCCCGGTTCCTTACAGGAAGGTCCATCGTGAGCAAAGCCAAGTCCGATAAAGTTTCTCCCGACCTCGACACCCCGACCGACTTGCCGCCGGCCGCAGTCGACAAGATATCGACGGCGCTGAACACGCTGCTGGCCGATGCCTTCGCGCTCTATCTGAAGACCAAGAACTTCCATTGGCATGTCAGCGGCCGTCATTTCCACGACTACCACCTGATGCTCGACGAGCAGTCGGAAGCGATCTTCGCGACCACCGACCAGCTTGCCGAGCGGGTGCGCAAGCTTGGCGGCACCACGCTGCGCTCGATCGGCCAGGTCGCCAAGCTGCAGACCATCAGTGACAATGACGAGGACTATGTCCCGCCGCGCGAGATGCTGCGCGAGCTGATGGAGGACAACAAGCACATCGCCGCCAGCATGCGCAAGGCGCACAAGCTCTGCGACGAGCACGAGGATTCCGGCACCGCCGGCCTGCTCGAGACCTTCATCGACGAGACCGAGCGGCGCACCTGGTTCCTGTTCGAGGCGAGCCGCCAGGAAGGCAGTAACGCGGCGTGATCCTTCCCTTCTCAGAGGGGAGCAGCTTCGAGGATGCCGCCGTCACGGCCGTCCGCCGACAGGCCGACCGCGTTCGGGTAGTCGAGCGCCGGCGCTCATGTCAGCTTCATTGAGCCGACAGACCGACCGTTGTCGCGGTCTTCACGACCGGCGGGGGATTCCACTTCCCGGTCAGCGCTTCCGACTTCGGGCTGTAGAGCCGCATGGTCAGATTGAAGGCTCCCTTCGGCGCCGGAAGCCAGTTGGCTTCCCTGTCCTTGCCCGGTGACTCGTTCTGGAAGTAGAGATCGAGAGAGCCGTCCGCGTTGTACTTGAACGGCATCCAGCTGCTGACGGTAAAACGATTCAACGCGTTGCCGACCTGGAATCCTTCCGGGTCGTACAGGGTGATCGACCAGAACGCATTGACCGGCGGGGCAGCGCCGTTCGCAAATGTGATGATGTACTTGTTGGCGCCATCGAGCGGTTTGCCGGCCTCGTCACCGAGGTTGAGGGGGTAAATGGCGTCCTCCGGCAGGTTGGCGCCAAGTCCCACCTGCGAGACAATCGCCCGTTTCAGGTAGTAGTTGCCGTAGACCCCCATCGTATCGGTGTTCATCGACCAGCCGTTGGCGACCCGCGCCAGCGTCGGCACTTTCCAGGCCATTAGTTTTTGGCCATCCTGCGGTGCGGTCTCAAGCCCCCGTTGCACCACCGGATCGAGCTTGCCGATGTCAAAGCTCTTGCCGGGCTCGATTCCAATTTTCTTCATCTGCGCGATGATTGGCTCATCGGTGATGTGAGGCGGGTGAAGCTTGAGCAGTTCCGCGGCATAGGCGAAATAGACGCCGGCCGTCATCGAATCGACCTGGATCTTTGGCGGCGTCTTCATGTCGACGCTGGGGTCCGGCTTGAATTCGACCGGTTTTGGCGTTTTGCCGTATTCGGAAAGCAGTGTGACCTTGTAGCCAGCCTGGATCTTATGGACGGCATCGTAGTCCGGCGGGCCGTCGGTCTTGGTGCGGCCGATCACCCAGACATAAGGCGTCGGCGCTTCGATCCGCTGCGTGTCCTTCGGAAGCTTGAATTCGTCAACGAACCTGTCGCGCAGATCGGGCCGCCAGCCCGCAGGCGTCACCAGAAAGGTCCCCGCCTTGGTGCCCGTCGTCCGCCAGCCTGGCGATGCGAACACATCCGACCACATGTCGAGCATCGGCAGCAGGTAGTAACGTCCATTGGTATCCGGCACCGAGATGATGACCGGCTCCTTGGTCATGTCCAGCCAGGACACGGAATAGAGCGTGTCGAAGTTCGACCGCACCACGCCCTTGAAATCTGCCGGCGGGTATTCCGGTACGTTGACGAAAGTATTCATCGGGCCTTTGAAATCGGTGGTGCCGTTGGTGAACTGCTTGCGCGTCAGGTCCATCGATATCAGGGAGTAGAAGTAGACGTAGGCGTCCACCGCGATGGCGTGGGCCTCCTGCTCGGTGATCGGCGCCGCCTGCTGGGCCCGCGCCGCCGGCGAAGCTGTCGCAAGGAAGGCCGTCGCGGCGGCGATGATTGCGAAAATCTGTTTCAATTTGCGGATACGCATGACATCCATCCTTGTGCAAGACTTCGATTTGTCTCGGAAGCCCTCACGCTTCTGCGCGAGAGGTCGCATGCAAGAGAACACGTAGCGTCGGCTGCATTGAACGCCGCGTGACGTCTGCGGGAATCGAGGCTGGGGCGCTGAAATTAGATGCGATAAGCCTGTCGTTGAAGGCGACTTCGAAGGACTATTTCGACTACCTCCGCGAGTATCACGTTAGCACAAACGAAAAATGAGGAACAGCCAAGGGTCATTTTTGGGGGGCGTGGTTTAGCCGCACGTCTTGTCAACCGCGCTTCCACGATTTTACCAGCCCGCCATGCTCGCCGAGCACCGGATCGGTCTTCGGCAGCTCCACTCGCGGAATCGTCTTCAGCGCGCGGGCATGGTTTTCAGGCGTCGGGCGCGTGATCTGCATTTTCGCTCCCGGCGGATAGGCGCCGATCACGCAGAAATCGCGGCTCGCCGAGAGGCACTGATGCCCGGTGCCGGCGGGCAGGATCGCGACGTCGCCGGCTGAAATCTCAAGCTCGCGCCCGCCGTCGCCGCCGAAGCGCACCCGCGCATGTCCGCGGGCGACGCCGAGCGCCTCATGCACGGTCGAATGATAGTGCAGATAGTCGTAGACGCCGTTGCGCCACATGTCGCCCCAGCCGTTCCTGCCGAACAGCTTTTCGATGGTCTCTTCGGGCTGCGCGTTGTCGACGGCGACCGCGCCCTTGTAGACCAGGAACGGCATGGGATTGTTGGGCACGAGGCCGTCGTCGTCGAAGACGATGGCGAGCGGTTCGATCTTTTCGCGCACGGCCGGCATGACGTTCTCCCGCGAACAGACTATTCGCGGACCAACCCGAAGTCAGCGGCTGGAGTTCCCATCGGAGTTTACGGCCTCCGAACACCAGGGAGCGTCATGCCCGGACTTGATCCGGGCATCCATCTTTTTTCAAACAGGATGGACTGCCGGGTCGAGCCCGGCAATGACGATTGTGCTACGCGCGCTTCTTCTTCCGCATCAGATCGGCGAAGCGGTCGAACAGATAGTGCGAGTCGCGCGGGCCCGGCGACGCTTCCGGGTGGTACTGCACGGAAAACACCGGCTTGCCTTCCAGCGCCAGCCCGCAATTGGAGCCGTCGAACAGCGAGATGTGGGTCTGCACCGCGTCCTTGGGCAGCGTCGCCTGGTCCACGGCAAAGCCGTGGTTCATCGAGGTGATCTCGACCTTGCCGGTGGTCTCGTCCTTGACCGGATGGTTGGCGCCGTGATGGCCCTGGTGCATCTTCTTCGTCTTCGCGCCGACGGCGAGGCCGAGCATCTGGTGTCCGAGGCAGATTCCAAACGTCGGCGTGCCCGACGAGATCACCTTCTGGATCACGGGCACGGCATATTTGCCGGTCGCGGCGGGATCGCCGGGGCCGTTGCTCAGGAAAACGCCATCCGGCTTGAGCGCCAGAATGTCCTCGGCCGAGGTCGTCGCCGGCACCACCGTGACCTTGCATCCGACACCGGCGAGCAGCCGCAGGATGTTGCGCTTGATGCCGTAGTCGACCGCGACCACGTTGAACTCGGGCTCGGTCTGGCGGCCAAAGCCCTGATTCCACGCCCACGGCGTCTCGTCCCAGGTGAAGCGCTGCCCGGAGGTGACCATCGGCACCAGGTCCATGCCCTCCAGACCCGGCCATTCGCGGGCCTCTTCCTTGAGCCCGTGCAGATCGAACTCGCCGTGGCGGTTATGGGCGATCACGGCATTGGGCATGCCCTTGCTGCGGATCAGCGCGGTCAGCGCCCGAGTGTCGATGCCTGAAAGGCCAATGATGCCGCGCGCCTTCAGCCACTGGTCGAGGTGGCGGGTGGCGCGGTAATTCGAGGGATCGGTGATCACGGTGCGCAGGATCACCCCGCGCGCACCCGGCGTTGCCGCCATGTTCACCGTCTCGATGTCGTCGTCGTTGGTGCCGACATTGCCGATATGCGGGAAGGTGAAGGTGATGATCTGCCCGGCATAGGAGGGATCGGTCAGAATCTCCTCATAGCCGGTCATTGCGGTGTTGAAGCAGACCTCGCCCACGGCCTGGCCCTCGGCGCCCAGGCCGAAGCCTTCGAGCACCGTGCCATCGGCGAGCACGAGGAGCGCGGTCGGCTTGTGGTCCGGCCAGGCGGCGTCGTTTTCTGATGTCGTCATAAGCCCCTTACATAGTCGGCGAAGCCGCGAGCGTCAAAGCCGCAAAGGCCCTATTTCACATGCGTCTTTCGCAGAGCTCAGGACGGCTCCTTCAGGAACCGGGCCATCAGGATCTCGTCCAGATACCGGCCGTCCTGCCTTAACGCCCTCATTTCACGGCCGTATTCGACAAAGCCGGCGTTCCGGTAAAGCCGGAGCGCGTCGTCGTTGCCGCTGACCACCGCGAGTTGGAGCTGCTCGACGAGCTTCGCGGCATGCGCCAGGACCGCCTCGACCAGGCGCCGGCCCACGCCCGACCGGCGCGCTGCGGGGCGCACATACATGCCCCAGAGGGCTGCCTTGTGGCGCTCCTTTTCGCCGTCCTTCTGCCAGAACCCGGCAACGCCGACGAGCCGGTTGGCCGCGAAAGCACCGAACACCGCACCTTGCGCGATCCGCTCCTCGAACCAGGCCAGCGGCTTTTCGTTTTCGCGCGCGAACGTGCTGCTGAAGGCCTCCGGATGCTGCCTGAGCGCCTCCAGCCTGATTTCGCGGTAGGGGGCGGCGTCGGCGGCGGCAAGGAGCCGAATGTCGGCGTGAGCTTTGCTGTCGACCATGGCGAGACCTGTTGCTTTTGGCGCGCCCCGTCTCGGCACGCGCGACACATTTGACAGACGAAAGGCGGCTTTTAATCTACATCCGGCGCGGATTGCGGCCGGTTTTCTGCAAGAATTTTCTTAAATCCCGGAGACGGACATGGAAAACACGATGCCGATCCTGCTCGTTCCGGGCCTCGTCTCTTCGCCGCGCATCTATGCGCCGGTGATTCCGGCGCTCTGGCGGTTCGGCCCGGTGACGATCGCCAACCACATCCGCGACGACAATATGGGCGCGATCGCGCGACGCATTCTGGCCGAGGCGCCGCCGCGCTTCGCGCTCGCAGGCCATTCGATGGGCGGCTACATCGCCTTCGAGATCATGCGCCAGGCGCCGGACCGCGTCGCCAAGCTCGCGCTGATCAACACCCAGGCGCGCCCCGACACGCCGGAGGCGACCGCGCGCCGCCGCGCGCTGATGGCGCGGGCGCAAAACGGCGAATACCACGCCGTGCTCGACGAGCTGTTTGCCGGGTTCGTGCATCCGTCGCGGCAGGGCGATGCCGCCTTGCGTCAACTGGTTCATGACATGGGCGACGACGTCGGACCGCAGGCCTTCATCCGCCAGCAGACCGCGGTCATGAGCCGGCCGGACTCGCGGCCGGCGCTGGCCTGGATCCGCTGCCCGACGCTGGTGCTGACCGGCGACGAGGACAACACCATCCCGAATATGCTGTCGGTCGAGATGGCGAACGGCATCCACGGCGCGAAGCTCGTCATCCTGCAAGATTGCGGGCACCTGCCGCAGCCGGAGCAGCCGCAGGCGACCTGCGACGCGCTCGCCGAATGGATGCGCGGCTAGGCCTTTCGTCGGTTGTTTCGGCGCCGCGAACGGCCTAGTACCGCCGATTTGAAGTCCGCCTCACGGGCTTCCACGAATTGGCTGGGCGGACTTCAAATCGAAAGCGGTACTAGAATCATAAGCTTGCTAGTACCCTTTGCTTTCCGAAGTTCGCAAATGGAATATGCCGCAGTCTCCTACGAACTTCGGAAAGCGGGTACTAGATCAAGGCCTTGGGACAGCGAGAGGACAGAGGATGCTGCGCGACGACATCAACAACGCGGTCAAGGAGGCCATGAAGGCCAGGGACGAGCGCAAGCTGTCCACCTTGCGCATGGTCAATTCGACCATCAAGAACGCCGACATCGAGGCGCGCGGTCAAGGCAAGCCGCCACTGCCAGATGCCGACCTGCTCGGCCTGTTCCAGAAGATGATCAAGCAGCGCCAGGAAGCGGTCGAGCTCTACGACAAGGGCGGCCGCGCCGAGCTCGCCGCCCAGGAGCGCGAGGAGATCGCGATCATCTCGGCCTATCTCCCGAAACAGATGTCGGAGGACGAGGTGAAGGCCGCGATATTGGCCGTCATCGCCGAGACCAACGCCGCCGGGGTCAAGGACATGGGCAAGGTGATATCAGCGCTGAAGGCGAAATATTCCGGCCAGATGGATTTCGGCAAGGCGAGCCCGCTGGTGAAGGCGGCGCTGTCGGGCTGAGTTTTCTTCACCACGGCCCGCGCAGACGGGCGGGGCGAAGGAAGGGGAACGCCATGCTCACCGAAGCAGCCACCTATGACGAGCTCTACGGCCATTTCCGCTGGGAGGTTCCGGCGCGCTTCAACATGGCGACCGCCTGCTGCGACCGCCATGCCGATGGCAGCGGGCACCTCGCGCTGATCTATGTCGACGAGGATGGTCGAGCGACGCGGACCTCCTTCGACGAACTCGCGGCGATGTCGAGGCGCTTTGCCAATGTGCTGAAGGCCGATGGGCTTTCGCGCGGCGACCGCGTCGCGGTGTTCCTGTCGCAATCGCTGGAATTGCCGGTCACCCATCTGGCGGCATTCCGCTCCGGCCTGATCTCGATCCCGCTGTTTGCGCTGTTCGGCGAGGATGCGCTGGAATTCCGATTGAAGAATTCCGGCGCCAGGGCCGTCGTCACCGACGAGGCCGGCTGGGAGAAGCTTGCGAAGATCCGCGACCGCCTGCCCGCGCTTGCCCATGTCTACGTGATCGGCGCCGCGCGCGCTGGCGCAAAATCGTTCTGGTCGGCGCTCGATGCGGCATCGGACGATTTTGCGACCGTCGAGACGTCGAGCGACGATCCCGCCATCATCATCTACACCTCAGGCACGACAGGCAATCCCAAGGGCGCGCTGCACGCCCATCGCGTGGTGCTCGGCCATCTGCCGAATGTCGAGATGTGCCATGATTTCTTTCCGAAGCCGGGCGACGTGATGTGGACGCCGGCCGACTGGGCCTGGATCGGCGGACTGTTCGACGCGCTGTTTCCGGCCTGGTATCACGGCGTGCCGGTGGTCGGCCACCGTGCGAAGAAGTTCGACCCTGACGCGGCAATGCAGCTGATGGCCGCGCATGGCGTGTGCAACGTGTTTCTGCCGCCGACCGCGCTCAAGCTGATGCGGCAGGCCAACGTCAAGCATGGCGGCGTGAAGTTGCGCAGCATCTTCTCGGGCGGCGAGTCGCTCGGCGCCGAACTTCTGGACTGGGTGCGCGCAACCTTCGGCATCGATGCGCACGAGATCTACGGCCAGACCGAGTGCAACCTCGTGGTCGGCAGCAACGCAAGACTGTTTCCGATCAGGCCGGGCTCGATGGGCAAGGCGACGCCCGGCTTCGACGTGCGTATCGTCGACGACAGGGGCAATGAGCTGCCGCGCGGGATGCGCGGCATCATCGGCGTGCGCCAGCCGAACCCGGTCACCATGCTCGAATACTGGCGCAATCCCGAAGCGACCGCGAAGAAATATGCCGGCGAATTCCTGCTCACCGGCGATCTCGGCCGCCAGGATGAAGACGGCTACTTCTGGTACATGAGCCGCGAGGACGACGTCATCACCACCGCCGGCTATCGCGTCGGCCCGTCCGAGATCGAGGATACGCTGCTCAAGCATCCCGCGGTGGCGCTTGCCGCGGTGGTCGGCATCCCCGATCCGATCCGCACCGAATCGATCAAGGCCTGGATCGTGCTGCGCCCGGGCTTTGCGCCGAGCGACCAGCTTGCGCGCGAGATCCAGGATTTCGTCAAGGTGCAGCTCGCCGCGCACGAATATCCGCGCTTCGTGCAGTTCGCCGAGACGCTGCCGATGACGGCGACCGGCAAGGTGCTGCGGCGCGAGCTGCGCGCGCGGGGCTGACGCTCAAACTGCCTGTCTCCTGAAGCGCCCGGAATGGCTGCCGGTGCCCGGCCACCGGCGGCTATTCCCTCGCGGTGGCCGCAAATGATCGCCTGGCGATACCTCCGCGCTGAGCCCGCTGGCCCCCTTGGCGTGGGCGCGCTTGGCGTTGGGTCCTCCGAAGAGTTCGGACGCGTCGTCCTCGATACCGGCTGGGCTCTGGTCACGCCCGATAATAAGGTACCGAATCTCGATCCTTCGGCCGATGGGGAGCCGAGGATCAAAGGAGGGACAGGGCGATGAGAAGGAGAATGACCACGGCGACCATTTGCGCCATCGGGGTAGGAGCCTTGGCTGCATCACCGGCCGCAGCGCAATCGGCGAACAGTGACGCGGAGATTGCGCTCCTGAAGCAGCAGCTGCATCTGCTCGAGCAGAAGCTCGATCGACTGGAAAAGCAGGGTGCTGCGAGCGCCAAGGCCGCGGCAAGCGCCAAGGCGGAGGCCAAGGCTGCCGTCACGACGGCCAACGCCGCCATTCCAACGAAGGCGGACATTCCGATGAAGCCACGGGCGCCGTCCGACGTCGTGGTGACGATGCCGAACAACCGGCCGACCATCTGCACCGCCGACGAGCAGAATTGCGTCGCGATAACGAGCCGCGTGCATTTCGACGTCGGTGGCTACGACTATCGGCCGAACAGCGCGTCAACCTCGCCGCAGCGGCTCGACGACGGGGTCAACCTGCGCCGCGCCCGCATCGGCGTCCTCGGCAAGTTCGCCGGCGACTGGAACTACGCGCTGGTCTACGACTTCGGCGGTTCGTCGGACGGTTTTGGCGGCACCGCCTCGGCGGGTGGTGTGCCGGTCGGCTTTCTTCCCGGCGGCGCGGTATCCGGCGTCGAGAACGCCTATCTGAGCTACACTGGATTCAGGCCCTTCGGCGGCCAGCTCGCCATCGAAGGCGGCGTCATGGATCTGCCTTTCACGCTCGGCGAGGCGACGAGCTCGAACGATTTCCCGTTCATGGAGCGCGCCACGTCCCAGGTCATCGCCAGCACCATGGCCGCCGACGATTTCCGTTCCGCCGTCGGCGCGCGCTGGTTCACCGACAGGCTCTGGGCAGGTGCCTATGCCACGGGTCCGACCACGGGCGCGATCCACTCGGCGTCCAGCGTGAACCCCAACGGCACCGGCGAGCAGTTCGGCGCCGTCGCCCGCGTCGCGGGCCAGGTCGTGAGCGGCACGAATTATTCGGTTCACCTCGGCGCGGGCGCCGAATTCCTGATTCGGCCGCCGCACAACAATATCTCCAATGCGCAGACGCTGACGTTGACCGATCGGCCGGAGCTGCGCATCGACCCCACCCAGCTGATCTCGACCGGCGCCATCGCCAACGTCTCCGGCGCGCAGGTTTACGGTGTCGAGGCCGCCGCGACCTACGGACCGCTGTTCTTCCAGGGAGAGTATTTCTGGTTCAACGTCGACCGTAATGCCGTGACCGGGCTCCCGCCGTTTGGCGCGCCAAGCCTGAAATTCGAAGGCGGCTACGCGCAGGCGAGCTATGTGCTGACCGGCGAAACCCACAAATACAACCCGTCGGCGGCAGCCTACTATGGCGTCATCCCGGACAATCCGTTCTCGCTGGCGGGCGGCGGCTGGGGCGCCTGGGAGATCGCCGGCCGTGTCAGCACGATGGACCTCAACGATCAGCTCGGCACGGCGAACGGTATCGCCGGCGGCCGCCAGACCGTCTACACCGCGGCGCTGAACTGGTACGTCAATCGCAACGTCCGCTTCATGATCGACTATTTGCACGGAAATATTGCGAGGCAGATCAGCCCGACCAACCCCGGCGATGCCGGCGCCAAATTCGATGCCATCGCGATGCGCACCCAAATCGCCTTCTGATCGAATGGGCAGGTTTGCGGCCTGTGGCTCGGCAGCGGGAGGTGCCTAGAGCAAGAACCTAAAGCGCGATGACGATTCAACCTGATTTCATCGCGCTTTAGCCGCAGAATGGCGGCCATGGCGGATATTTTGAGATCTCGGGAGGGGTATAGCAGTGCATCCTGCCGCGATCGTGGTCATCCAAATGGGGATCGGCACGGCCGCCGAAGCTGCGGTAGCCGGACCTGAGCTCCTCAATGCCGTTTCCAGCAAGCTGGCGGTGGTCTCTGCTGCCCGCCACGGCTGCGACCGAAAACAGGCTCGACGCAAGCGCGGCGGTCACGGCAATCGTCATCAATCGTCTTGTCATCATTCTCGCTCTCGGTGCCGATCAAGCGCTCGGTTCCGTGCGCAGGCTAATGCACTGCACCGAACCCTTCCCCGGGAGTTAGGTGCGCTCGCCATGCGCGCCCATTAAATTCCCTTTTATCCGCTGCCCTCCGGAACGTTCGGCCCGATTTTTGACGCAGATCAAACGCTGCTCGCGGTAGCCAGCGCCCAATACGGCCAATCGTCACACGAGCCGGGAGCAAGGCCGATGGCATCGGTTTCCGGCAAGCTCGATCCTGTGGTGCGCCGGATCGGGATTGCCGATATCGCGGAGGCGCTGGGGCAGGGGCTGCGCGACTTCCAGGCCGCGCCGCTCTATGGCCTGGCCTTCGGCGCGCTCTATGCGGCGGGCGGCATCATTATCGTGCTCAGCCTGACCGCCTTCGGGATGGTCTACCTCGCGTATCCCCTGGCCGCGGGCTTTGCGCTGATCGGCCCGTTCGTCGCGATCGGGCTTTACCAGGTGAGCCGTTGCCGCGAGGCCGGCCGTCCGATTTCGCTGCGCGAGATCTGGTCGACGGTGCGCTCGCGCAGCGAGATCGGCTGGATGGCCTTCGTCACCCTCTTCGTCTTCGTGATCTGGATGTACCAGGTCCGGCTGCTGATCGCGCTGCTGCTCGGGCTCAATGTCTCGTTCGCGAGCTTTCAGGAGTTTCTCAACGTCGTGCTCACCACCAGGGAGGGATTGCTGTTCCTTGTGATCGGCAATCTCGACGGCGCGGTGCTGTCGCTGATCGTGTTTTCGCTGACGGTGGTCTCGTTTCCGCTGCTGCTCGACCGCGAAGTCGATTTCGTCACCGCGATGATCACGAGCGTGCGCGCCGTGGTGACGAGCCCGTTGCCCATGATCGGATGGGCCGCGGTCGTCGTCTGCCTGCTGATCGTGTCCGCGATCCCCTACTTCCTGGGGTTATTGGTCACGGTGCCGGTGCTCGGCCACACCACCTGGCATCTCTACCGGCGGATCATCGCGCCGCTGCCGGCGTGAGACGGCTCACGGCATCGGGATCCCGAGCTCCTTCAGCGCGGCCAGCATGCGCTGCGGCGGCTCCATCTTGACCGCCAGCGGCTGGCCTGTCTCCAGCACGCTCTTCAGGCTGGAGAGGATCGCCGGCCAGCCTGCGCGGCCGCCGGAGAGGATGTCGTCGCTCAGCGGCCGGTCGTGCGATTGCAGCAGCGTCAGCTTCACCGATTCACCAGCCTGCTCGATCGCGTAGGTGACGAGGGTGGGGCCCAGCTTCTCGACCAGGCCCGGCCAGTTGACGTTGAAGGTCACGGTGAGCTTTTTCGGCGGATCACATTCGACCACCTCGCCCGAGATGTGAAGGGCGCCGTCCGGCGTGCGCACGATGAAGGCGCCGCCGACGCGCTGCTCGACTTCGACGGCATTGCCGAAGAAATATTTCCGGCTGAATTCGGCCGAGGTCAGCGCTTGCCAGACTTTCTCCGGCGTGGAGGCGATGTAGATCGTGTAGACGATTGCCGGCTTGAATGCTCCGATGTTCATGTCGGTTCGGCTCCTTCGATAGAACTTCATGGTCAGGCGACGCCGTCGATGTCCAGCGCGATCAAGGGAATGATCAGCGGTTCGCCGGTTTCCAGCAGGCTCTTGAGGCTGGACAGGATGGCCGGCCATCCCTTGGAAATGCTGTCGAGCATGCTGCTGCCCGGAGCGAAACCTTCGTGGGTCAAGGTCAGCTTCACCAGCCTGCCGTGTTGCTCGATGCTGAACACGACGGTGGAGGCCGGCTCCTTGCTTAGGGTCTCGTCGAGCACGTGGCGGAACGTGTAGGACAGCCGCCGCGGCCGGTCGGCCTCGAGGATTTCTCCGACGTCCGTGGTCTTGCCGTTCATGACCAGCGCGAACGGTGAGCCCACTTTCCAGTCGGAGCGCACCTCGGTGTCGAACCAGTAGCGCCGCGAGAACTCGCTGCTGGTCAGCGCCTCCCACAATTTTTCGGGCGTGGTCTCGATATAGGTGACGTAGACGAATTCGGGCTTCCGCATGGTGCGCTCCTAGGCGGCCCGCGAGGGCAGGTCGGCCGGCAGCGGCTTGCCCGTCTCCAGGAAACTCTTCAGGCTCGCCAGCACCATCGGCCATCCGCCGGAGATGTCGCGCAGCGTCCTGCCGCGCTCGTCGAGCTCGTCATGCGTCACCGTGAGCTGGACGACGGTGCCGCGCGGCTCGATGTCGAAGGTGACGCGCGAGGTGCGTTCGCGGTCGGCGTATTTGACCACATCCCAGGCGTAGACGAGCTTGTTCGGCCGATCCGAAACCAGCACCATGCCCTCAACGCTGCGCTGGCCGTCCTTGGCGATGTGATAGGGCGATCCTGCCTTCCAGTCGGAGGTCGCGCGATAACCGAACCAGTAGCGCTCGGTGAAATCGCTATTGGTCAGCGCGTCCCAGAGTTTTTCGGGCGTGGTCTCGATATAGGTGACGTAGACGAATTCCGGCTTGCTCATCGCGCACCTCCCACGGCGTGCGTCGGCGCGGCCTCGTCGTCTTCGTACCAGGGCGCGTACAGTACCCGGCCGCACTCGACGAAGCTCTTCAGGCTGGAGAGGATCAGCGGCCAGCCGCGGGAAACCTTTTCCAGCACCACGCTTCCCGGCTCGAACCCGTCATGCACGATGGTGAGGCGCACCTGGTCGCGCTGGCGTTCGAGATCGAAGGTCACGCGCGAGGCCCTGCCGCCGTCGGAGCCGTCATGGGCGCGGAAGGAGTAGGCGAGGCGCCGCGGCGGATCATATTCGAGCACCTCGCCGGTGACGTCGCCGCCGTGGCGGGCCAGCCGCAGCGCAAAGGGCGCGCCGATCTTCCAGTCGGAGACGACGGAGTTGCCGTGCCAGTAGCGCTTCGACATCTCCGCATCCGTCAGCGCCGCGAACACCTTCTCCGGCGTCGAGGCGATATAGATCGTGTAGACGAATTCAGGCTTACTCATCGCGCTTCTCCAGTTGCCTTTTCAATTCGCCGAGCGCGGTCAGCTTGGCGCGCTCGAACTTCTTGATCCACCGCTCGCCGATCTGGTGGATCGGGACCGGGTTCAGGTAGTGCAGCTTCTCGCGGCCGTGCCTGTAGGTCGTGACCAGGTTGGCCTCTTCGAGGATCACGAGATGCTTGGTCACGGCCTGCCGGGTCATGGCGAGGCCCTCGCAGAGCTCGTTCAAGGTCTGTCCGTTCCTGGCGTGAAGTCTGTCCAACAGCGACCGCCGCGAGGGATCAGCCAGTGCCTTGAAGACTTCATCCATGGGCTTCACAATAGGCAACCAAATGGTTGCATGTCAAGGGCGTGTTTTCGCAAGTGACGCCCGACATGCTAGATCGAGGCCGAGCCAGCGAAGACTGGCTGTGAACGATTGGGGAGCGTCATGACGGGTCGCGTCTTTATCGCGTTGGGTCTGTGCGGGTTTTTGGCTGGTTCCGGCGCCGCGCTGGCGCAGCAGCAGGCGGTCGGTGCACAGCCCGAAGCCTCCAACATGAAGCTGGTTGGGACCAGCGATCTGCAGGCGCGCAGCGCCTACCAGCCGACCATTCATCAACAGGGCGACCGCTGGATTGCCTATATCGGCCACCACGGCGGCACTGACGACATCCCCGATCCCGTCAATCCGATGACGGGGAAGAAGGAGCCGAACGGCACCTCGATCGTCGACGTCACCGATCCCGCGCATCCCAAATATCTGCGCCATATCCCGGGACAGGAGGGCAAATACGAATCCGGCGGCGCGCAGATGGTGCGCGTCTGCGACGGCAAGAGCCTGCCCAAGGGCGATCCCAGCGCGGTCTACATGCTGCGCGCCGTCGGCAGCGAGGGGCATGAGATCTGGAACGTCGCCGACCCCGCAAATCCGGTTCTCGTCACCCATATCGGCGAAGGCCTGAAGGACACGCACAAGAATTTCTGGGAATGCGACACCGGCATTGCCTACCTCGTGTCGGGTGCGCCGGACTGGCGCACGCGCCGCATGACGCAGGTCTATGATCTCTCCGATCCGGCGCATCCGCAAAAAATTCGCGATTTCGGCCTGCCGGGCCAGGAGCCGGGCGCAACCGGCGCGGTGCCGACCGAGCTGCACGGACCGATCTCGACCGGTCCCTCCGGCAATCGCGTCTATTTCGGCTACGGCACCAACAAGGGCGGCTTCCTGCAGATCGTCGATCGCGAGAAGCTGCTGAACGGCCCGAGGGAGCCGACAGCGGACAATCTGCGCTATCCTGAAGTCTCGCGCATGGCGATGTCCGCCTTCAACGGCGCGCATACCGTCTTTCCGATGCCCGGCATGCCGATCGCGGAATTCGCCCGCGACAAGGACGGGGCCAAGCGCGACATCATCATGATCGTCGACGAAGCGATCCTCAACGAATGCGCCGAGCCGCGGCAGATGGTGTGGTTTGCCGACGTCACCGTCGAGAAGACCCCGATGATGATCTCGAGCTACACCGTGCCGGAAGCGAGCGGCAATTTCTGCGCACGCGGCGGCCGCTTCGGTGCGCACTCCTCCAACGAGAGCATGGCGCCGGTCTACTACAAGAAGCTCGCCTTCATTGCCTTCTTCAATGCCGGCGTGCGTGCGCTCGACATCCGCGATCCCTATCATCCGAAGGAAGTGGGCTATTTCATCCCGCAGGTCACCGACAAGACCGACAAGCGTTGCGTCACCATCGACGGCAAGGACCGCTGCAAGGTCGCGATCCAGACCAACAATGTCGAGACCGACGAGCGCGGCTATGTCTATATCGTCGACCGCGCCAATACCGGCCTGCACATCCTGGAGCTGACCGGCGAGGCGCGCGCCGCGGCCGGCCTGCCGCAGGACTAGTGCCGCCGATCTGAAGTTCCTGCACCGGGTGCCGCAAATTCACCCCAGCAACTTCAGATCGAAAAAGCGGCACTGGAATAACAGGTTTGCTGGTGTCCCGGACCCGAAGTTCGCTCAGGAGGTTGCCGCGAAATGAAGCGAACTTCGGATCCGGGATACCAGGCGCTGCGCCTTTCGCTCATCATCCTCGCGATGTTGTCGCTCGGCGCGCTGTCGGGCGTCGCCGCGCTGCAATTTTCAGGTGGGTCGGGCGGGGCGACCACGCCGCGCTGGCAGGAGATCGCCTGGCCGTTTCCGCGCGACGGTTGGCCGGCAGGCCGCGCCTTCCGCTGCGATGGCGGCGATTGTGCGGGCGCGGAGCTGTACGTGCGCGCCAAGCTCGGCTTCTGCAATTGCGACACGGGAGTGGCCGATGACGACGAGGTCGACCGCGTCGCCGACATCGATCTGATCAGCGCGCAGTTCATGCCGGACAAGGCCGGCGGCGCCGTGCGTGTCGCCGGCCTGTCCGGCCGCTCGCGCGCCTATCATCTCACCATGGGCGACGGCGCGCGCCACACCGCGATCGGCTTCGCGCTGTCGCACCGCTGCGATCTTCTGGTCGCGGTGGTGCAGGGCGCGGGCGAGGCGGCCGGCCTGCAGCGCGCGGCGCTCAGATTCCTGGAAACCGACGAGACGCGGCATTGGACGATGGCGTCGCTGCAGGCGCATTAGTGGGTTGCAAGTCCTCCGTCATGCCCGGGCTTGACCCGAGCATCCACGTCTTCTCTACTCGCGGCACTTTTTTGAAGACGTGGATGGCCGGGATAAACCCGGCCATGACGAACCCCACAGAGCCTCTCCCATGTCCCTGCAAGTCTATCTCGCCTTCGTCGCCGCCTGCGTCGCGTTGGCACTGTTGCCCGGTCCGATCGTCACGCTACTGATCGCCAACGGCCTGCGTCACGGCACCCGCGCGGCCCTGATCAACATCGCCGGCGCGCAAGTGGGGCTCGCGATCGTGATCGGCATCGTCGCGGTCGGGCTGACCTCGCTGATGGCGACGATGGGCTACTGGTTCGACTGGGTGCGGCTTGCCGGCGCCGCCTATCTCATCTGGCTCGGCATCAAGCTGATCCGCGATCCCGTGCAGGGCATCAATGTCGAGGAGCCGCCGGCGCCGCCGCGCGGCGGCTTCTTCCTGCAGGGCCTGCTGGTGCTGCTGTCGAATCCGAAGGTGCTGGTGTTCTTCGGCGCCTTCATCCCGCAGTTCATGGACATGGAGAGGGACCATGTCTCGCAGGTGACGCTGCTCGGCGTCACCTTCATGGTCATCGCGGGCATGACCGATGGCCTTTACGCGCTGCTCGCCGGCCGAGCGCGAAAGTTCTTCTCGGCGCGGCGCACCCGGCTGGTGTCGCGCATATCAGGCGGCTTCATGATCGGCGGCGGGGTGTGGCTGGCGCTGACGCGGGCGCGGTAGAACAAGCTCAAACTGTAAATCCCCCATAGGAGGGTTTTGCCTCGTTGGTATCGAAGTCGAACGGCGCCTTCTTTGTTGGCCCCTGTTTGATGTTCCACGACGAGAAGGTCTTGTGCCCTCCCCATTTTGTGGATTGCGCCAACCAGGTGTAGCGGACCCTTTGGTGCGCCAGGAGCCATCCGCACGCATCCCCCGATCCGTATACGCCGATCGCATAAGCGGGATTGTCCGAGCCTATTGCATCGAACCCATGGGCGATGCCCCGGAAGTAGTCGTTGATCCCCCCGGCAATCTCCAAGTTGGAACAGTCAAAATCGACCGCGAAATAGACCGGTGTACCCGCGGGCTGTCCGGTGTTCATCGCCTGCTTGTAGGCGCTGGTTCCTTCATCGACGCCGGTTGTATAGGAGAAGTGGGCAGCGACCGCAGAATTGCTTTCCCAAAGCGCGACAAGGACGATCCCGTTTGCCGAAATTGCCTTGGCCTCGTTCGCCGTAAGAGGTGCCCATTTCGAAACGGAATTTCTGTAGTACCGACCCAAAAACTCGTTTCCATTTGCCTTTATCCAGCCAGCTCTTTTGGTGCAGTCCAGTGCGCAATCGATACCGTCGCTCATCTCGCTTCCTCTCAAAATGAAAATCATGAATGGCAAAATGGGTCGCGTGCGCCGAACCGTCGCCTGCGCCTTGGATCGAGCCACGCTACTCAGTAGGCTCGATACCGCTTGTCCTGGGTTTGCGCGGTCGCGGCAAAACGGCGAGCACGGTCGCCATGCTAATACAATTATAAGTTGTTTGGCCAGTGTCTTGTCGCGCGGCATCGCGATCTTCGCCGCGAACGCGCGAAGGCGAGGCGCGACATCCATTCGCCGCTGGCGGACTTGACCGCGCGCGTCGCCTTTCTCAGGTGAGCCGAGAGCCGATGCCGCCTCGGGATGAAAGCCGCTACCGCGGCAGCGTCACAGCCGCATCATGCGGAAGATCATGCCGCCGATGCTCATGCCATGATGGTGGCGGCGGTGACGCCGCGGCGTCGGTTCATCGCGAGCGGAGGCCAACGCCGATGCGGGGCCTTGCCGATCGGGACCGATGGCATCGAACGCCGCCTTCTGTTCGTCGCTGAGCGAGCCATAGAAGGTGTCAAGCGCCGGTCGCACGGTCGCGATCGCCTGCAGCATGGAATCGAGCCGCGCGCCCACCGCGGCGAGCCGTGCGGGCGGCGTGCGCACGTCCGCCGGCGGACACGATGATTTCAGGATGTCTGGCGTCCTGGTTGCGGCATCCTGCAAGGCGGCGAGGCTCGCGCGCTGGGCGTCGGTCGGTTTCACGTTGCGTTCGATCAGATCGCCCGGCCAGTCCGTCGCGCTGGTCTGCGCCGCGTTGCAGTTGCCATTGTCCAGAATGTCCTTGCGCTCTGTCTGCCGATCCGCGGCCAGCGCCGTGATTTTGGCTTTCTGGTCGTCGCTCAGGAGGCCATAGAACTTGTCGAGCGCCGGCTGCACGATGTTGACGGCGTCGCGCATCGCCTCGACACGCTGCTGCATGGCGGCGAGCCGGCTCGGTGCGGTCAGCGCCACGTCCTTGGGGCATGAGGCGCGGATGGTTTCGGCCGCCTTCTGGGAGGCATTGGCGAGATCGTCGAGCGCGGCGCTCTGCTCGCTGTTGGGCTGGATCGCAGCGCTGAACTGGTCGATCGGGAAGCCGGCGATGTTCCGGCTGTCGCTGCCACACATGTCGGCAAGCGTTGTCGCCGCCTCCGCGCTGGCGGGCGCGGACGGCTGCCGCGCCGATCCGGCGTAGCCGGGGAGATAGCCGGTGTAACCGCTCAAGGCGCCGTAGTCATAGGGACCGAACAGGCCGGCATACAGATCGGTGTAGCCATAGTCCCAGAAGTAGGGGTCATAGCCCCATCCCCACCACGTGTAGTCATAGAGATCGTCATAGGCGTAGGGCCAGAACACCGGGCCGACCCAGCCGAAGCCGCCATGGGCGTGGCGCCACCACAGGTTTCCGTGCTGATGGCTCCATGCGGCACCGGCGACCGCCGTCGTGATCGCGGCGCGCGTCATCGGATTGCGCAGGCCGCCTTGCGCGTGCAGGGCGGTCCTGATCTGGCGCGAGGACAGCGCGTGGCCGACCGCGGCGGCGTTACGCTGCATCACGCGGTTCGAGACGGCGCGGTTGCCTGCGATGGCCGCTGGCTGGCCACGATTGCCGGCTCGCGCAGCACCGCCGGCGAAGGCAGGGCGGCTCTGGACGTGGCGCCCGGCAAAGCCGTGCCCGCCTCCCGGCGCAGCATGGACGGCATGGAAGCCGCCGCCCCGATGAAAGCCGCCGGCATGGAAGCCGCCGCCGCGGAAGCCCCCACCATGGAAGCCGCCACCGTGGTAGCCGCCAGCATGGAAGCCACCGCCGCCGTGGAAGCCGCCGCCGCCATGAAATCCGCCGCCGCCGCCGTGAAAACCGCCGCCACCGCCATGAAAGCCGCCGCCACCACCGCCATGAAAGCCGCCGCCGCCACCGCCATGGCCGCCCCCGCCGCCACCACCGTGGGCGGCCTGGGCGAGGTTCGGGGATGCAAGTCCTATCGCGGCGCCCGCGAGGATCGCGGCGAACGCTAACAAAGTCCGTGTGCGGTGAGCGGCTCTCAGCATCTTTTCCTCCCACCTCGTCTGGTCGGGATACCGGCGCTAGCACCACAACGCGCTCAATGGCCGAAAAGTTCCGGCGCTGACCTTGGGGCGCGCCCGCAACGGCAAGAACGACGGCAAGAGAGCACCAAACCGCCGAGGCCGATCGGCGGTGTGCACATCAAATGGCCGGGTCGAGGCCTGGTCAGATCAGCCGCTGGTCGCGCAGCAGCACCGCGATGTCGCCGAGCACGCACGCAAGCCGCTCCGCCCATTGCTGCTGGCCGCTCTGGTCCGCGATCAGATCCTGGCGGATCTCGATCCCGGAATTGATCAGCCCGCGCGCCTCGCCATGCACGGGGATGGTGTAGTCGGTCTCGTCGGAGACGGCATAGGGCTCGTTGTCGCCGACCACGAGGTCGGGCTCCGCGCGAAGCCTCGTGAGCAGCAGCGGCGGCAGGCGCTTGTCGCGATGATAGAGCGTGCCGATATGCCAGGGCCTGACGATGCCGGCATAGACCGGCGTAAAGCTGTGCAGCGCCATCAGCACGGTGGGGCGTCCCGCGGCGATCCGCTGGTCGATGATCTCGTCGATGCGGCGATGATAGGGGTCGAAGATCGCGCGGCGCCGCATCTCGGCCGTCTCGGCGGTCAGGCCCTCATTGCCGGGAACGGTCGTGGCCTCGCTGATCAGCGGGATCGAGCTTGCCATCTGCGGCGGCCGGTTGCAGTCGATCACGAGCCGCGAGTAGCGCTGCGCAATGAGATGCGCGCCGAGCGCCTGCGACAGCGCCTCTGCGACGCCGGCGATCCCGATGTCGAAGGCGATGTGGCGCCCGAGTTCTTCTTCCGGCAGCCCGAGATGCCCAAGCACCCGCGGGATCAGCCTGCCATAATGATCGCAGGTGAAGAGGAACGGCGAAGGCCCTGACGCATTGAATTCCTGAACCGGTGAAACTTCGTCTCTTCCGAGCAGGAGGGTTGGATAGTCACCGCTGTTCAAGGCCATTTTCCCTGTATGTTTGCCTATCTAAGCGGCATCTCGACCTAGAAAAGAGCAGCCATCGCTATAGATTCGAAGGTTGGGAATCACGATGATTGATCAAACGATGCCGCTCCTGACCATCCATCACAAGACCGAATATCGCTACAACCGCCCGGTGGCGTTTGGCGAACACCGCGTCATGCTGCGCCCGCTGGTCGGCCATGATCTGCACCTGCTGGACGGCCGCCTCGACATCACGCCGGAGCCGATGGCGCTGCGCTGGATTCACGATGTCTTTGGCAACAGCGTGGCGATCGCGACTTTTGATGAACGCGCCGACCGGCTGACCTTCGTCGCGACCGCGACCGTGGAGCACTTCCCGGCGGAAGAATACGCGCTGACGCCCGACGACCGCGCCTATTTCTATCCCTTCCTCTACGACGTCGAGGAATTCCCCGATCTGAAGCAGTTCATCGCGCCCCAATATGCCGATCCCGACGGCGCGCTGGCGGCGTGGGCGCGCACGTTCCTCGACGAGGAAGCGCCGACGCCGACCTTCAAGATCCTGAGCAACATGACGCATCGCATCCGCGCCGGCCTGTCCTACCGCAAGCGGCATGAGCAGGGCACCCAGCATCCGCTCGACACGCTGCAGAGCGGGTCCGGCTCCTGCCGCGACTATGCGCTCTTGATGATCGAGGCGCTGCGCCAGCTCGGCATCGCCGCGCGCTTCGTCTCCGGCTACCTGTTCATGCCCGAGAACGGCCACTATGTCGGCGGCGGCTCGACCCACGCCTGGGTGCAGGCCTATCTGCCGAGCGCGGGCTGGATCGAGTTCGATCCGACCAACGGCATCGTCGGCAGCCGCGACCTGATCCGCGTCGCGGTGGCCCGCGATCCGCGCCAGGCTATCCCGCTGCACGGCACCTATCTCGGGTCCGCCGATGCCTTCGACTGCATGGATGTCGAGATCCGCGTGGCCGAGGCCGGCATGGCCGAAACGGTGTAGCGCATGGAGATCCGGGTCGGCTTCGAGATTGCCTATACGGCGGCGCAGCCGATCCCGATGGTGATCATGCTCTCGATCCACCCGTCGCGCTTTTCCGACATCGTCGGCACCGAGACCGTCGTCGCCGACCCCGACACGCCGATCGGCTTCTATCGCGACAGCTTTGGCAATGTCTGCGGCCGCCTGGTGGCGCCAAGCGGCGGCGTGACGTTGCGCGGCCGCGCGCTGGTGCGCGATTCCGGCCAGCCTGACGTCGTGGTGCCGACGGCGCGGCAGGTGCCGATCGATCAGCTTCCCGACGAGCTTCTGCTCTATCTGATGCCGAGCCGCTACTGCGAGACCGACAAGCTCACCGACATCGCCTGGTCGCTGTTTGGCAACACGCCGCCGGGCTGGGCGCGGGTGCAGGCGATCACCGATTTCGTGCACCGTCACGTCACCTTCGGCTACCAGCACGCCCATCACATGAAGTCCGCGCATGACGTCTATGAGGACCAGAAGGGCGTCTGCCGCGACTTCGCGCATCTGGCGCTGACGCTGTGCCGCTGCATGGGCATCCCGGCGCGCTACTGCACCGGCTATCTCGGCGACATCGGCGTGCCGGCGGACCCGGCGCCGATGGATTTTTCCGGCTGGTTCCAGGCCTACCTGTCCGGCCAGTGGCACACCTTCGACGCCCGCCACAACGTCCCGCGCATCGGCCGCGTCCTGATGGCGACGGGGCGCGATGCCGCGGATGTTGCGCTCTCGACGAGCTTCGGCCGCATGGAGCTCGCGAAATTCTCCGTGGTCAGCGAGGAAGTGGTGCGGGCTTGATCGCGCCGGCGCAGGCGCGATAACAAGCTCGCATGATCTGCGACCATCTCTTCGTCTACGGCACGCTGATGCGCGGCTTCGACCACCCGATGGCGCGGCTGCTTTCCGCCAATGCCGAGTACCTCGGCGAGGCGCGCTGCCGCGGCAGGCTCTATCTCGTGAAGCACTATCCCGGCCTCGTGCCGTCCGAAAACGCCGACGACCTCGTGTTCGGCGAGCTCTATCGCTTGCGCGAGCGCGATGCGCTGCTCGCCGAGTTCGACATGTACGAGGCCTGCGGCGAGGGATTCCCCGCGCCGACCGAATATGTGCGCGAAATGCTCGGCGTCACGCTTGGCGATGGTTCCGCCGGCGAGGCCTGGACCTATCTCTACAACTGGCCAGTGAGCGGCCTGCCGCGCATCGAATCGGGACGGTTTCTGGATTAGGCCCAGGCACGCGTCATCGACGGTCGGCTCCCTCTCCCCGCTTGCGGGGGAGGGTTGGGGAGGGGGCATCACACGCTGACGATTTTGATCCCCTCCCGCTTTGCTCCTTGCCGGAGCAAAGCGACCTCCCCTTTTCAAGGGGAGGTTGAAAGCGGGGCTGTGAATAGCCGGGAGAATCGGGACTCTCTTCGTATTTCCGCGGTATTTCCGCGCGCGCCCCCTATATCCCTATCCGGTTGGCCCCGACTCAGGACTTTGTGCCAGAAATTCGCCCATGCGCTTCACGCCCCAGTTCCTCGACGAGCTTCGCGCCCGGCTTCCGGTTTCGGAAGTCGTGGGCAAGCGCGTCAAGCTGAGGAAGGCGGGCAAGGAGTGGAAAGGGCTGTCGCCGTTCCAGCAGGAGAAAACGCCGTCCTTCACCGTCAACGACCAGAAGGGCTTCTATCACTGCTTCTCCTCCCAGAAGCACGGCAACATCTTCGACTTCGTGATGGAGACCGAGGGCGTCACCTTCCCCGAGGCGGTCGAGCGGCTTGCCGGGATGGCCGGCATGGCGCTGCCGGTCGCAACCCCGGAGGCCGCGCGCTTCGAGCAGCGCCGCAGGACGCTGCATGACGTCATGGAGCTTGCGGCAAAGTTCTTCGCCGACACGCTCGCCTCGCGCAATGGCGCCAAGGCGCGCGGCTATCTCGGCGACCGCGCGATCTCGCCGGCGACGCAGCTGCAGTTTCGCCTGGGGTACGCGCTACCCGAACGCTTCGCGCTGAAGGAGCATCTCGGCTCGCACGGCATTCCGGTGCCGGACATGGTGGAGGCGGGACTTCTGATCGCGGGCGAGGACATCCCCGTTCCCTACGATCGCTTCCGCGACCGCGTGATTTTTCCGATCACCGACCTCAGAGGCCGCGTGATCGCCTTCGGCGGCCGCGCGCTGGAAAAGGACGTCGCGGCGAAATACCTGAATTCGCCGGAGACGCCGCTGTTTCACAAGGGCGACAATCTCTACAACTACGCGCCGGCGCGCCAGGCCGCGCATGACGGCAAGCCGCTGATCGTGGTCGAAGGCTATGTCGACGTCATCGCCATGGTGACGTCGGGCTTTGCCGCGACGGTTGCGCCGCTCGGCACCGCCTTGACCGAAAACCAGCTCGCGCTGCTCTGGAAGATGGCGGACGAGCCGGTGCTCTGCTTCGACGGCGACCGCGCCGGGCAGAAGGCGGCTTACCGTGCCGCGGACCTTGCCTTGCCGCATCTCAAGCCCGGAAAAAGCCTGCGCTTCGCGCTGCTGCCGGAAGGCCAGGACCCCGACGATCTCGCGCGATCGGGTGGTCGCGGCGCGATCGAGGAGGTGATGGCTGCTGCCCGCCCGCTCGCCGACATGCTGTGGGCGCGCGAGATCGAGGGCGGCAGCTTTGTCACGCCCGAGCGGCGCGCGGCGCTGGAGGCGCGGATCGGCGAGCTTGCGAACGGCATCCGCGACGAGGTGGTGCGCCGCTATTATCGGCAGGATCTCGTCGAGCGTCTCGCCCGCACCTTTGCGCCGGAGCCGGCGCGCGGCGGCTACGGGCAGGGGCGCTTCGGCCGCGAATCAGTGCCGCGTTTCGCCCCCCGTGGCGCCGGCCCGGCGGGCCGCCCGGGTGGCCGCGGGCCTGCGCGGCCCCAGCCCTCGACCCTCGGCCGCGGGCCCTACCAGGCCGCGAGCCCCCAGCTTGCGACGAGCCCGATCATGCGGGGACAGCGCAGCGCGATTTCCCGCCGCGAGGCCCTGATCCTGGAATCCCTGGTGAACCACCCCTGGCTGCTGCACGACCATCTGGAGGAAGTGGCCGCGCTGGAACTCGCCCATCCCGAGGCCCACAAGCTGCGAGCCGGTATTATTGCGGCCTTTGCCCACGATCATCACCACGCCGCCGACCCCGCCGAGCAATCCGAAAAAATGCGGGCCGACCTCGCGAAGGGCGGATTTACCCCTATTCTTCAAAGGCTTGAGCGGGCGATCACGACCGGGGCGGTGTGGGCGGCAAGGCCCGGAGCGGCGCGCGATGACGTTTTGGCGACCTGGCAGCAACTCGTTGTCTTGCATCAAAAAACCCACGCCCTACTTAGGGAAAGGAAAGAGGCCGAGCTTGCGCTCGGCGACGAGGCGAGCGAGGCCAACCTGGCCTGGCTCAAGGATGTCAGCGCCCGGCTGGAGTCGCTCGATGGCACGGAGGCCCAGATTGACGGGTTTGGCGAGCTGTCCGGCCGGTTCCAGCGCTCGGTCTGATCTTTATAAGATTCATGCGGACGGGCGCGCCCGCCCATGCAAAATGACTCGCCAAACCCATGGTTTGGCTGCAAAAACAGGGTTAAGCGAAGCTTAATACCGCACCGTTACAGCATGATCCGGAAAAGTGGGCACCGGTTTTCCGAACAGATCATGCGCAACGAAAAGCCAAGGCGCGAGGCAACTTGATCTCAACGGATCGCGTCTTAGTGAGTGCGAAACCGGCGACAGCGAGATGAGGGGTGGCGACCGTGGTGCGCCGCCCTTTGCGCGTCGAGGGCCAACCATATCCGGCGGAAGCGGCGACGCATCCGGCATGAAGCGCGTTTTGGAGAGCATTGAATGGCCACAAAGGCAAAGACGCTGCAGGTGAAGGACAAGGAAAAAGAAGACAAGGCAGCGGACGCCCCGGAGAAGGAGACCGCGGACGCACCGTCGCCGTTGCTCGACCTGTCGGATGCCGCCGTCAAGAAGATGATCAAGCAGGCCAAGAAGCGCGGCTTCGTGACCTTCGATCAGCTCAACGAGGTGCTGCCTTCCGACACGACGTCGCCCGAGCAGATCGAGGACATCATGTCGATGCTCTCCGACATGGGCATCAACGTCACCGAGGCCGACGAGGCCGACAACGAGGAAGAGAAGGACGAGGTCGACGACGAGACCGACAACGAGCTTGTCGAGGTCACGCAGAAGGCCGTCACCGAGGTCAAGAAGTCCGAGCCCGGCGAGCGCACCGACGATCCCGTGCGCATGTATCTGCGCGAGATGGGCACGGTGGAATTGCTGTCGCGCGAGGGCGAGATCGCGATCGCCAAGCGCATCGAGGCCGGCCGCGAGGCGATGATCGCGGGGCTCTGCGAAAGCCCGCTCACCTTCCAGGCCATCATCATCTGGCGCGACGAGCTCAACGAAGGCAAGATTTTCCTCCGCGACATCATCGATCTCGAAGCGACCTATGCGGGGCCTGACGCCAAGAACAATCTGAACCCGCAGATCATCGGCGTCACCGCTGATGGCGCGCCCGCCGAAGGCGGCAATGGCGCCGCGATCGCGGGCCAGCCAACTCCGGCCCATGTCGCGCCGCCGGCGGCGCCGCCGTCGCCGACCCCGTTCCGCGCCGCCCCTGCCGCCCCGGCGGGCGAAGGCGACGAGAAGGATCCGGCCGAGGCCGCCGCCGAGTCCGACATGGACGACGACGAGTTCGAGAACCAGATGTCGCTCGCGGCCATCGAGGCCGAGCTGAAGCCGAAGGTGGTCGAGACCTTCGACAAGATCGCCGACAACTACAAGAAGCTGCGCCGCCTGCAGGAGCAGGACATCAGTAACCAGCTCCAGAACGAGACGCTGTCGCCGGCGCAGGAGCGCAAGTACAAGAAGCTGAAGGACGAGATCATCGTCGAGGTGAAGTCGCTGCGGCTGAACCAGGCGCGCATCGATTCGCTGGTCGAGCAGCTCTACGACATCAACAAGAAGCTGGTCTCGTTCGAGAGCCGGCTGATGCGGCTTGCCGACAGCCACGGCGTCGCGCGCGAGGACTTCCTGCGCAACTACCAGGGCTCCGAGCTCGATCCGCGCTGGCTCAACCGCGTCTCGAAGCTCTCGGCAAAGGGCTGGAAGAACTTCGTCCACCACGAGAAGGACCGCATCAAGGATTTGCGCCACGAGGTGCAGTCGCTGGCCGCGCTCACCGGGCTCGAGATCGGCGAATTCCGCAAGATCGTGCACTCGGTGCAGAAGGGCGAGCGCGAGGCGCGCCAGGCCAAGAAGGAAATGGTGGAAGCCAACCTCCGCCTCGTGATCTCGATCGCCAAGAAATACACCAACCGCGGGCTGCAATTCCTCGACCTGATCCAGGAAGGCAACATCGGGTTGATGAAGGCGGTCGACAAGTTCGAGTACCGCCGCGGCTACAAGTTCTCGACCTATGCGACGTGGTGGATCCGGCAGGCGATCACCCGCTCGATCGCCGACCAGGCGCGCACCATCCGCATCCCCGTGCACATGATCGAGACCATCAACAAGATCGTGCGCACCTCGCGCCAGATGCTCAACGAGATCGGCCGCGAGCCGACCCCGGAGGAGCTGGCCGAGAAGCTCGGCATGCCCCTGGAGAAGGTGCGCAAGGTTCTCAAGATCGCCAAGGAGCCGCTCTCGCTCGAGACCCCTGTCGGTGACGAGGAAGACTCGCATCTCGGCGATTTCATCGAGGACAAGAACGCGATCCTCCCCATTGATGCGGCGATCCAGTCCAACCTGCGCGAGACCACGACGCGCGTGCTGGCGTCGCTCACGCCGCGCGAGGAACGCGTGCTGCGCATGCGCTTCGGCATCGGCATGAACACCGACCACACGCTGGAGGAAGTCGGCCAGCAGTTCTCGGTCACCCGCGAGCGCATCCGCCAGATCGAGGCCAAGGCGCTGCGCAAGCTGAAGCATCCGTCGCGGAGCCGCAAACTTCGGTCGTTCCTCGATAACTAATTCTTAGGTCGTCATTGCCGGGCCTGACCCGGCAATCCATCCAAATAGAAACGGCGGGCGAAAGCCCGCCGTTTTCAATTCGGTCGCAGCCATTATGCGGCCGCGCGGCCGAGAGCGCAGCTACTTCTTCTTCGCGCCGACCCGGCTGATGCTCTTGATCTTGAGCGGCGGCCGGCCGGATTTCTCGGCGATTTCGCGATCCTGCTCGTGGATGAAGGCACGCGCGGGCTCGTCGCCCTCAAGCCCGCCAAGAAGCTCTGATGGCACCCGGCGGTTGGAGCGTTGCGAGCCGTCTTCATAGATGACGTTGAAGAAGGCGAACTCGCCTTTGGGATTGGTCCCGGGTTTTTTCGGCATGGGCGGCTTGTCGTCGATTAGTACGCCGCTGTCAATTGGTGGGTATCCCGCAACTGCTGTGCGAGGGGCGCGTACCGCGCCGGCGCAAACGTCTCCGAACGCTCTGGACCGCCGCGGTTCCTGCGCTAAGCTGTCGGGAGGCCAACATCGCAAGCAGGAAAGTCTACCGATGACCAGGAGCAGGGGATTTTTGACGGCCGCGCTCTCAGCCTTGGCCATCATCGCCAGTGCGAGCCCGAGCGCACGTGCCGCGCAGTGCGGCAGCGGGCCCGGCGGGTTCGAGGCCTGGAAGCAGCAGTTCGCAGGCGAAGCCCGCGCAAAGGGCATCGGCGCTACCGGCATCTCGGCCCTGATGGGGACGAATTATGCCAGCGCGACGATCGCGGCCGATCGCGGCCAGCGCAGCTTCTCGCTCTCGCTCGAAGCATTCATGGCCAAGCGCGGTGCCGCGGCGATCGTGTCGCGCGGCCGCGCGCTGAAGCAGTCGCAAGGGGCGATGTTCGGCTCGATCCAGCAGCGCTATGGCGTGCCGCCGGGGCCGCTGATCGCGATCTGGGGCATGGAGACCGGCTTCGGCAGCCAGCGCGGCAACCAGAACATGCTGTCCTCGATCGCGACGCTGGCCTATGACTGCCGGCGTCCGGAATATTTCACGGACCAGCTTTACGCGGCGCTGCAATTGATCGATCGCGGCACGCTGTCGGCCTCGCAGCGCGGCTCGATGCATGGCGAGGTCGGCCAGACGCAATTTCTGCCGAAGAACATCCTGGCCTACGGCGCCGGCAATCTCGAGAGCGCCTCGGGCGCGCTGTCCTCGACCGCGAATTTCCTGCGCGCCCATGGCTGGAAGGCAGGGGCCGGCTACCAGCCGGGCGAGCCAAATTTCGTGGCCATCGAGGCCTGGAATGCGGCTTCCGTCTATCAGCGCGCGATCGCGATCATGGGCCGCCAGATCGACGGCGGCGGGTGAGGCGCGTGCTGATCGGCCTGACGCCCGGTCGCGCGACCTTCGGTCACGAGCCGCGCGGTTGCTTGATGTCCTGCGCGACGAGGCGGCCGGGTCCGCGCGGCGCGTCATCCGTCGCCTCGCGGCAGCCGGAAGCCATGATCGCGGTGCCCATCGCGGTCGAGCCGAAGGTGATGACGAACGATCCGATCAGCAGCAGAAGCGCCACGCCCGGCGCTCGGTCGGCGAGGATCAGGTCGCGCAGGCCGCCCGGGTTGATCAGCAGCAGGCCGCCGACGAGAAGGACGGCCGCCGCCGCGCCGGCCGCGAGGTTGATGGCGAGCAGCCGCAACAGCGGTGTCCCAAGAATGCCGCGCGGTGATGTGTCGTCCTGCAATCCGTCCTGCATCGCGGCCTGACCTGCGATCAACTGAAAACGGCCAACCCGTCAACGGACAACGTCAGGCATCAGCGCCGGTTCCTGTCGTGCAGGCGGCTGTCCTGGACGTCGTTCACAAGCGTCGACTGGCTCTGCCGGGCGGGCGTTTTGACTGACCTGTTTTCGCCATGGCATGATTGAAACCGGTGCAGCAATCAAAGGTATTTTTGAGCATGTTCAGGTCTGGCACGGTCGCTTTTCTCGGCATCTTCCTTGCTGCGGCCACGCCCGCTTTTGCCGCGCGCTGCGGCGGCGATTTCAATTCGTTCATTTCGAATGTTTCCGCGGATGCGCAAGCGGCCGGCGTCTCGGCGGCCGTCGTCAGCACGGCATTTTCCGGCGTCGGGCAGGACGGCAGCGTGCTCGCCTTCGACCGCCGGCAGCGCTACACCTTCAACAAGACCTTCGAGCAGTATGTTTCGACCCGGGTCGGGCCGGGCCGCATCAATGGCGGCCGCGCCATGCTGTCCCGTCACGCCGCGCTGCTGTCGAAGATCGAGCAGCAGTTCGGCGTGCCGCGCCAGATCCTGGTCGCGATCTGGGGACTGGAGAGCGATTTCGGCAAGGGCGACATGGGCAAGCTGCCGGTGATCCGCACGCTCGCCACGCTCGCGCATGACTGCCGGCGCAGCGAGCTGTTCCAGGGCGAGTTGCTGGCGGCCCTGAAGATCATCCAGCGCGGCGATCTGCCCCAGCGCGACCTGATCGGCGCCTATGCCGGGGAGATCGGCCAGACGCAGTTCCTGCCGTCGTCCTACATCAAGTATGGCGTCGATTTCGACGGCGACGGCCGCGTCGACCTGCGCCACAGCGTCGCCGACGTGCTCGCCTCCACCGCGAACCTCTTGCACACCAACGGCTTCAAGATGGGGCAGCCTTACGGCGAGGGCAGCGCCAATTTCGAGGCGATGCGCGAGTGGAATCGCGCCGTGATCTATCGCAAGACCATCGGCTATTTCGCCGACCAGCTCGTCGGACGGTGAGGCGCCTTGCTGCGCGAGATCCCGGGTTCGCGCTTCGCGCGCCCCGGGATGACGATCGCGCCCAGGGGCGCGATCGTCACTTCGCCTTGTTCGCCATCTTCTCCAGCCGCCGCGCCAGCACCGACCAGTAGCTCGCGGGGCGAAGCCGCTGCAGGATGTCCATGAAGCGGGCGTCGTTGCCGATCAGGATGCGCGGCCTGTTCTTCTCGATTCCGTCGATGATGCGCAGCGCGGCGGCTTGCGGCGTGGTCTTTGCCAACGCGTCGAACCGCTCGATCGTCTGTGCGCGCCACGCATTGTCGCTGATGCCGCTTCCGGTGCGGGAATTGCGCACGATGTTGGTCGAGACGCCGCCGGGATGCACCACCGAGAGCCGCACCGGGCTTGCCGCCATTTGCAGCTCATGGCGCAGGCTTTCGGAGAAGCCGCGCACGGCGAACTTCGCCGCCGCATAGGCGGTCTGGCCGGGCGGGGCGACGATGCCGAAGATCGACGAGAGGTTGACGATATGCGCTTGCCGCTGCCGCGAGAGCTGCGGCAGGAAGGCGCGGGTCGCATGCACCACGCCCCAGAAATTGATGTTCATCAGCCAGTCCATCTGCGCCTGGTCGATCTCGCCGAACTGGCCGAGCAGCGCCACACCCGCATTGTTGACGAGGATGTTGAGCGAGGGATGCGCGGCGCTTGCGGCTTGCGCGAATGCTGCAATCTGGTCGGGCGCGCCGACATCGACGCGGTGGGTCGTGACCTTGCGCGGGCTCGCGTTGCTGCCCTCGATCTCGGCCGCGACCGCCGCGAGCCCCGCCTCGTCGCGGTCGGCGAGCGCGAGATCGGCGCCGCGCGCCGCCAGTTCCAGCGCGAGCGCCCGGCCGATGCCGCTGGCCGCTCCCGTTACGGCCGCGGCGGAGCCCCTGATCTCGGTCATGTCGGTTCCTCTGTCCAGAGATCATACGGGTCCTGCTGATAGCGCAGGTTCCGGCACTATTTAAGCCGCGGTGCGAAACAATGGCGGGGTTTGTTGTTTGACCCCATGCCATCTTCTTCAACGTCTGATTTTGGGAGCGGCTCATGGGACAATCGAGGCCCTTTCGTGCCACCGCGCTCATCGTGGAGGACGACCCCTCGCAGCGCGACATGATGTCGTTGCTCCTGGAAGAAAGCGACTACGACGTGATCCAGTGCGAGAGCGCGGAGGCTGCCGCGCTTGTCCTGGAAAAGGACGACGGTGGCGCGGTGCTGCTCCTGATCACCGACGTCAACCTGGCCGGCCGCATGAGCGGGGTCGAGCTCGCCTTCCTCGCCAGGGAGCGCCATCCCGCGCTCGATGTCGTCGTCACCTCGGGCCGGCCGCTGGCGGAGAAGCTGCCCGACGGCACGAAATTCTGGGCCAAGCCGTGGACGCCGCTCGACGTGCTGCGGGAGGCGGAGGCGGCGCAGCTCGGCTCGCCGCGCTGAGGCGCTAGCGCTACCGCCGCGCGCGGCGGCGTGCTATGGCAAGCCATGTCCGCAGCCTTCCTGCTGACCTCGCTGATCGTGGTCGCTTCCCCCGGCACCGGCGTGCTCTACACGCTTGCGGCGGCGCTCGCGCGCGGCGGCCGCGCCAGCATCGCCGCCGCCTTCGGCTGCACGCTCGGCATCCTGCCGCACATGGCGGCCGCGATGCTCGGGCTTGCCGCGGTGCTGCACACCAGCGCGCTGGCGTTCGCCGCGCTGAAATGGTGCGGCGTGCTCTATCTGCTTTACATGGCCTGGCAGAGCCTGCGCGAGCGCGGCGCGCTTGCGGTGGAGACCGGCACAACGCCGCACTCGGACCGGCGCGTCGTGGTGACCGGCTTCCTGATCAACATCCTCAATCCGAAGCTGTCGATCTTCTTCCTCGCCTTCCTGCCGCAGTTCATCGCCTCCGGCGAAAGCCATCCGCTGGCGCGGATGGCCGAATTGAGCGTGGCCTTCATGGCGATGACGTTTGCGGTGTTCGTGCTCTATGGCCTGTTCGCGGCCTACGTGCGCGACCGCGTGGTGAGCCGGCCAAGGGTGATGATGTGGCTGCGCCGGGCGTTCGCCGGCGGCTTTGCGCTGCTGGGCGCGCGGCTCGCGTTCGCCGAGCGCTGAAGAGCGTCCTCCCACCTCCCTTGAAGTGACCTCCCTAAAATCAAACAGGCGGGCCGATGCCCGCCTGTTTTGAACCTGATGATCCGGGTTTGGGCCGGTAGCCCGGGGGAGCGGTGCGCTCCGCCCGGGCTGAAGAAGCGTTACTTCTTCTTCTTGGCCTTCGCCTTTTTCGCCTTTTTCGCCTTCTTCGCTTTCTTAGCCATAGTATCCTCTCAAGGGTTTAATGGATTGAACGCGAGACACGAGGGATGCTCGGCGGAGGGCCAGCCTCGCAATATCCTCGACGATAAGCGAAGCAGATTCGCGGCGTGATGCCTCCCACTGTCACGCCGGTGTCATCGCGTTATCCACAGATGTTATGCATTTTGAAACGGTTTTTCGCGAAATCGGCGCTGGCCGAACGCCGTGCGAAGCGATGCGTAAGCCTTTGATCGCCGCCGTCGCGCCGGTCGAAGGCGATGCTTAACAGCTGCCGAACGGCCTCTTCATCAATTCAAAACCACGGCGCGATTGATGCTTTCGCCTTGAGAGTCCGTTAAGCGGCGCGGCTGCATGTTGGCGCCCAAGAAGAAAGGCAGCGGTCCGGGGCGGGCCGTTCGACCGGACAGAGGGGGCGGGTGTTTCTTTTCCCGCAGTCGCGATGCTGAACGTGCCGACGCTGTGGACGGTATTCGTCATCAATTTCCTCGCGCTGAGCCTGCTCTGGGGCTACGTCCTCCGCAGCTACCCCAAGTTCGAAGCCGCGCGGTTCTGGGCTGCGGCGCCGCTGATGGCCGCGCTCGGCGCGGCGCTTTCCCTGCTGCGCGGCGTGGTGGACTCGCGCCTGCCGCTGGTCGTCGGCGGTGGCCTGTTGATCTTCGCCTGCTGCCTGATCGCGATGGGCGTTCGCCGCTTCTACGGCGAGCCGGTCTCCTGGCGTGGCGCGGCGCTGACGGTCGGGCTGACCTGCGCCGGGCTCCTGTTCTTCCTGGTCGTCGTCGACGACATGCCGATCCGCATCCTGATCTATTCGGTGGGCCAGTCGATCCCCATCGCCGCGACGGTGAAGCTGCTGTGGGGGCGCGAGCACGGCCGCACCAATCCCGGCGCCAGGCTCGCCAGCATGGTCGCGATCCTGATGGTCGCTTCTCACGCCTTTCGCACCACCTGCGCGCTGCTGCATATCGGCGGCGATGTCTCGCTGGTGACCTACAACGGGCTGCAGGCGCCGCTGATCCTGGTGCTGGGCTTCCTGTCGATGGCCTGGAATTTCGGCTTCCTGCTGATGGGCATCGACCGGCTGCGCAGCGAGGTCGCCGATCTCGCGCTGCTCGATGATCTCACCGGGGTCGGCAACCGCCGCCACCTTCTGCAGCGGCTCACCGAGGAATGCGCGCGCTCGGGGCGCTCCGGCGAGCCGTTCGCGCTCCTGGTGATCGATCTCGACGGCTTCAAGAGCATCAACGACACCCATGGTCACGCCGCGGGCGACGCCTGCCTGCAGCATTTCACGCTGATGGCGCAGACGCGGCTCAGGGCCGGCGACATGCTGGCGCGCACCGGCGGCGACGAGTTCTGCATCGTGCTGCCGTCCTCGACGCTGCGCGAGGGCGCGATGATCGCGCGCCGCATCCTCGACGTCTGCCGCGCCGACGCCGAAGCCTGTGTCGGCAACGACATCCCGATCGCGGTCTCGATCGGCGTGGCGCAATGGAGCGCCGACGTCGGCAACTTCCCGGACCGGCTGGTCGCCGCGGCCGACCACGCGCTCTACGCCGCCAAGAAGGAAGGCAAGAACCGCTGCGCGGTCTATGACCCGTCGCCGCCGCTGGCGCCCGACCAGGGCGCGGCCGAGCCGGCGCGCAAGCGCGCGTGAAGCATGCTAGACAGGCTTTATGAAAGCCCGTCTGTTCTCCACGACATGTTGGTTCCTGATCATCGCCTGCGCCGCGCTTGCGTTATCGGCGGAGATGTTCGCGCAAGGCGCTGATCTGAACGCGCTGGCGCGGCAGGCCGGCACGCCCGGGATTGACGGATTGAAGATCGTGTGGCTCGCGC